>JBBECO010000206.1:0-13759 GCA_040881785.1 Vicinamibacterales bacterium | reverse complement strand
CGCACGATCAGAACCGGAACCGCAGCCCGAGCTGCATGGAGCGCATGGGACGGACCGACGTGACCTGTCCGAACGTGCGGGAGTTGACCACCGTGTCGATGCCCGTGTAATTGACCATGTTGAGCAGGTTGCTGGCGTTGAGCGTGACGCTGAGCACGCGCGTGCGCCCCAGGCGGATGTCGCGCGCGAACTGTGCGTTGAGCTGCCGCGATCCGGGCCCGATGATCATGTTGCGGCTCGCATTGCCGAACGCCCCCGCCGATGGCGCGCTGAACGCGCCGGTGTTGAAGAACAGGTCGATCGAGGGATCGTTCACCTGGATGGGGCCGCCGTTGTAATCCGCGCGCAGGGTGCCGCTCGTGCCGCGCGCGACGTCGGCCGCGGCCGCCTGCACGCGCGGGGTGTAGGGCGTGCCGGACTGCCAGGTGTAGCTCGCCGAGGCGCGCCAGTTCTCGAGGAGCTTCGCCCGGACGCCGCCGTTGGTGAGCCACCGGCGATTGGGGCCGAAGGGCAGCTCGAGGCTCATGTCGGCCGCGAACTGGTGCCGCCGGTCGAAGCTCGAGAGCCCCCACTCGGCGTCCAGGTCCTGGTCGTTCTGCGCGACCACGGTGCCTCCGCCGCCGATGGTGGACGCGTTGTCGCGCGACTTCGCCAGTGTGTAGGTGAGGCCGCCGCCCAGACCGCGCACGGGCCGCCGCCGCATGCGCAGCGAGAGCGCATTGAGGATCGATTCCCCCTCGGAGGTCTGCCACAGGAACGGCTGGACGTCGGGGATCCGCAGGCCGTCGGGTCCGCGGTTCGGCGCGCGGACGATATCGAGGCTCGCACCCCGGGTGTGGGTGTAGTTCGCGCCGACGTTCCACACCTGCCGGAGGTCCTTCGAGACGTCGGCATTCCACGTCTGCACGAGACCGAGCGCGTAGTCCTTGTCCACCCCGTAGTTGTTCTTCGTCTCGTCGGCGTTCGAGCCCGCGAAGGCGGCCTGGAGTGTCAGCGGTTCGCCGAACGTGCCGAGCTGCGTGTCGGTCACGGCGAAGGGAGGCTGCGAGACCATCTCGCGCGCGATCGTGGCGTAGGACCCCGAGTTGTAGCTGATGCCGTATCCGCCGCGGACGATCAGGCCCGGGCGCACACGCCAGGCGAGGCCTGCGCGGGGCGCGAGGTTGTTGGTATCCGCCCGCAGCAGCGCTGAAGGGAACGCGCCGGTGAAGGGACCGGTTTGCCCCGACAGCACTGGTGCGGCGGCTGTGAAGTCTGCCGGCACGTCGAGATTCGCCATGTGGCCGTTGTCTTCGTAGAACGGCCAGAGGAGCTCGTACCGCAAACCGAGATTGAACGTCAGCGCGGTGTTCGCGCGCCAGTCGTCCTGAACGAAGAGACTCATCGACCGGCCCGCCATCTGGATCTCGCCCGGCCCGTATTCCACGGTCGCCTGCTGCGGGAGCCCGAGGAGGAAGTCGGCGAAGTCGAGGCCGCCGCCCCGCGCCGCGGCGGATCCTCCGGAGCTGTAGAGGCCGGTGAACGTGTAGGCGCCGCGCGCGTTCGCCTCCGAGCGCGAGTTGGCCTGGTCCATGCGGAAATCCCCACCCACCCGGAACGTATGCGTTCGCAGGGGCCGCGTCAGCGTGTAGCCGAGCGTGAACCGCTTGTCGGTACGTTGATTCGGCGACACGTCCCGAACGCTCGTCAGGCTCGAGAACGACAGCGTCGGCACACCCCAGTTGAGCGGATCGGTGGAAATTCCCGTGATCCCGGCGTTGCCGGCGACATCCTCGACGAACGCATATTTCCCCTGTGCACCGGACGTCGACCGCGTGAAGTTCAGATTCACGTTGTGCATCGTCCGCCCCTTCCGGATGTTGAACCCGATAGGGGTGCTCAGGCTCGAGCCGCTGCTGGCGCCGCCCAGCGCCGGAAAGACGTTGTTCTGTTCGTTGTCGTTGCGCCGGTACTGGACCTGTGCGTTCATGACGACGCTCAGCCCCTGGTTGGCCCGCCCGCCGCGAGCGGCCATCCGTCCAGCCGGGCCGCCGGCACCGCCGCCGCGGCCCCCGCCGCCGCGCCCGCCGGCCGCGGCGGGTGTGAAGTTATGGGTGAGGCGCACGTTGACGTTGTCGGAGACAGTGTCGGTCGTCGTCGTGTAGCGGAAGTTGCGATTGGTGCCGTCGAGATTTGGCAGCGGGACGAAGCGCAGCAGCGACACCGACGCCGGATTCATGCTGGATGCCGGGAGCTGATTGCCGCTGAACGGCTGGCCGGTCGCCGGATCGACGAGCGGTCGCGACACCGACGAGAAGTCACCCGCGCGCATCGACTCGGTGGGCACGGTCGCGTAGCGGTCGAACAGTTGTGCGCCGCGATTCCCGCCGTAGGTGGCCGTAAAGGTCGTGCGGCGCTGGCCGTTGTATCCGGGCAGCCGCACGGGTCCGCCGACCGTGAGCCCGAAGGTCTGACGGTTGTAGCTGCGATCTGACGGTGTGTTGCCCGGGCGCAGCTGGTAGGGCGCGCTGTCGAGCGCCGAGCCGCTGTAGTTGTAGTTCGCCTGGATGTTGTAGGCGCGCTGCTGTCCGGCGCGTCCGCCGATCTGGAAGTCGCCGCGTCCGCCCGGACCGCCGCGCCCGCCCGGCCCCCCGCGTCCGCCAGGGCCGCCTCGCCCGCCACGGCCTTCAGGACCGCCGAGTCCGCCCTGGGCGCCGGGTCCGAAACCCGGTGTCATCTCGCCGGTCACCGGATCGATCTCGCCGCGCCCCAGGGCGGCGAATCGCTCGCCCATCATGCCGCGGTCGATATTCGCCATGTTGCCGTTGACCGCCAGCGATTCCGTCGGGCCCTCGGTCGAGAACCCGGGAGGCAGCAGCAGGCGGGTGGCGGCGTCGAGCGTCTCGCGTTCCGGCTGCGCTTCGGCGGCCTCGGCCCCCTGCTGCGTCTGCACGTTGAGGGTCTCGAACCGCGGACGGCCGGCCGCCCCCGGTGCCGCTGCGGCGGCGCGCGGCGCGCGGGGGCGCAAGGCGAGCTGCAGATCGGCCACCACCGCGCCGCAGGGATCACCGGTCAGCGACAGCTCGTGGTCCACGCTCCCGAATCCCGTGAGCTCCGCCTTCAGCTGGTAGACACCGGCGGGCAGCGCCACCTGGTAGGTCCCGTCGGGCTCCGTGGACGTGGCGGCCGCGACCCGCGTGCCAGCCATCACGACCAGCGCGACGCCCGGCAGCGGCGCCGTGCCGCTCGTGATCCGTCCGGTGACCTTGCACGGCGCCGGCGCCTGCTGAGCCTCACCGAACATCGTCGCGACCGTGACGGCCACGGCGCACCAGAGTGCAGTACGAGCCCGTTGATGATGAGAAGACAACGTTGATGACTCCCTTTCCAGATACGCCTACGCGTCCGTACCTGTTTCCCTGGCGGCCGGCAACACGATCGTGAATTCCGCGCCCCCCTCAGGGGTGTTCGAGGCTTTCACCTCGCCCCCGTGACGCGCGACGATGGCCTGGACGATAGACAGCCCGAGGCCGCTGCCGGATGGAATTGTGGTGCCCGCGCGCGAACCGTCCACTTTGTAGAAGCGATCGAAGATGTGGGGCAGGTGTTCGGGGGCAATGCCCGGCCCTGTGTCCCTCACGGTGAGCACGACCTGCCCGTTCTGCGGTGCGGCGCTGAGTGCCAGCGTGCCGCCGTCGGGCATGTGGCGCACGGCGTTGGCCGCGAGATTCTGCAGGGCCTGCTCGAGGCGGGCCGCACTCCCGGTGATCGACGGCGTGCCCGGCGCCACGAGGATCTGGGTGCTGATCGCTTTCATCCGGATGTCCGGCAGGTGACGATCGAGGACCCGTCTGAAGAGCTCCTCGACGTTGACCTGGCCCATCTCGATCTGCTCGCCGCCCCCTTCGAGGCGCGCCAGATCCAGCAGGTCTCCGATGATGGCTTCGAGCTTGTACGTCTCCTGGTCCACGACGCCGAAATAACGGCGGCGCGTCGGCTCGTCGATCGGCACGCCGGTCATCGACAGGGTTTCGAGGTACCCGCGAATCGCCGTCAGCGGCGTCATCAGCTCGTGCGAGACATCGGCGAGCAACTGCCGGCGGGCGCGATCGGCGGCGGCGAGTGCCTCGGCTCTGGCGCGCAGATCGTCGGCCATCCGGTTGAATGCGCGCGCCAGCTCCGTCACTTCGTCGCCGCCCGTTTCGCTGGCCCGCACATCTGTTCGCCCTTCGCCGAGCGCGCGGGCGGCCTCCTCGAGCCGCCGCAGCCGCTGGTGCGCCGGACGGAAGATCAGCAGCGCGGCCGCGATCACGCCCGTGATCAGCAGGCCGAAGCCGGCGAGCGCCAGCGTCGGCCCGAAGCGCTGGACCGCCACCCACGTCGGCGGGCTGGGCGGCACGGCGACGATCCCGATCTGGACGCCATTGACGACGACGGGGGCCGGGCTCGAGAGCCCGCCGGCTGCTCCGCGCCGTCCGCGTGGCCCGCGCGCCGGGCCGGGGAATCCGCGCGGCAGCGCCTCGGGCTGATTCGACGCACGCCGTCCATCGTGGAGGATCACGATGAACGGACGTCTGATCGTGGAGAACTCCGCGCGGACGTGCGCGGCAAGATCGAGGTCCGGATCGAGCGCCAGCGCGTCCGACAGTTCGCGCGCCACGAAGTCCGCCAGCTGTTGCGGCGTGCGCCCCTGCGGCGAATTGTCGAGCCGTCCGGACAGGTAGAGGAACAGCGAGGCCTGCGCCAGCAGCAGCGCGGCGAGCAGCGCCACGAAGCCGAGGGCGATGCGGACGTAGAGGCTCCGAAACCAGCGTCGTTCAGACATCGGCGAACTTGTACCCCGTGCCCCAGACGGTCAGGATGAACTTCGGCTCCGAGCCGTCGTCGTCGAGCTTGCGGCGAACCCGTTTGACGAGCGAGTCCACGCTGCGTTCGGTGATGTGCGTGTCGTTGCCCCAGACGCGCTCGATCAGCGCGTCGCGGCTGAAGACGATGCCGCGGTGCGTGGCCAGCAGGTAGAGCAGGTCGAACTCGTTGGCGGTCAGATCGATCTCGCGGCCGTCGAGCATGGCCTGCCGGCGCGCGGGATCGACCGTGAGTCCGGCGGCCGTCACCGGCCCGGCCGCGCCCGCCGGATCCTCGGCGCGCTTGCGCCGGCGCTGCAGCGCGCGCACGCGCGCGACGAACTCCCGGATCCCGAAGGGCTTCGTCAGGTAATCGTCCGCCCCCGTTTCGAGGCCGAGGACCTTGTCGGTCTCCTGGCGCCGTGCGGTGAGCATCAGGATCGGCGTGTCCTGGTTGACCGAGTCGCGGCGGATCGCGCCGCAGACGCTGATCCCGTCGAGTCCGGGGAGCATCACGTCCAGTACGATGAGATCGAAGCGTTCGGTTCGCGCCAGCCTGAGCGCCTCGGCGCCATCCGCCGACGGCAGCACCGCAAAGCCCTCGAGCTTGAGGTGCAGGGCGAGCAGTTCCCGGATCGCGGCGTCGTCTTCCACGACCAGCACGCGGGGGACCGGATGGGTGTCCAGGGTCATCTGACGCCAGTGTACGCGCCGTCTGCACGGCCTGACGCCTGCCACTGATTTTTCACACCGGCGTCACACCCCGGACACGTCTGTCCCGTTTAATCAGGCAAGATGAAACGCAAACTGACACTCCTCACCGGGCTCGTGATTGCCGCGACGCTGACCGTCAGCGCCTTCTACCGCCGGGGGGGTGACGTGGAACCGGTCGTGACGGCCGAAGCCGTGACCCGCGGTTCCATCGTCACGACGGTATCGGCGACCGGCACGCTCGAGGCGGTGAAGACCGTCCAGGTCGGCAGTCAGGTGTCGGGCGCCGTCGAAGCGCTCTACGCGGACTTCAACTCCATCGTCAGGAAGGGGCAGGTGCTCGCGCGCCTGGAGCCCTCGCTCTACAACAGCGCGATCGAGCAGGCCAACGCCAACCTGATCCGGGCGCAGGCCGATGACGAACGCACGCGCGTCTCGCTGGCCGATGCGGAGGCGAAGCTGGCCCGCGCGCGGGAGCTTGCCGCGCGGCAGCTGATTCCCGCCAATGACGTCGAGACCGCCGAGGTCGCTCGCGCGAACGCCGACGCGCAGGTCCGCTCGTCGGGCGCCGGCGTCATCCAGGCGAGGGCGTCGCTCGACCAGGCCCGCGTGAATCTCGCCAAGACCGTGATCATGTCGCCGATCGACGGCATCGTGATCTCCCGGAACGTGGACGTCGGACAGACGGTCGCGGCCAGTCTCTCGGCTCCCACGCTCTATCTCATTGCGGCGGACCTGTCGCAGATGCAGCTGAGCGCGAGCATCGACGAGTCCGACCTGGGCCAGATTGCGGAGGGGCAGCCGGTGCGCTTCACCGTGGATGCCTATCCGGCCGAGACGTTCACCGGCGTCGTGCGGCAGGTGCGGCTGAATCCGATCATCGCCTCGAACGTGGTGACCTACGCGGCGATCGTCACGGCGCCGAATCCCGAACTGAAGCTCAAGCCAGGGATGACGGCCAGCCTCACGATCGAGGTCGCGCGCCGCGACGATGTGCTGCGTGCGCCGGCGGCTGCGCTCCGGTTCAAGCCGGGCGCCGACGTCCTCGAGGCCCTTGGCGCGGCTGCGCCGGGCGGCCGCGGCTCGATGGTGTGGCAGCAGACCGGTGAGACCGTCGCCGCCGTCCGCGTGACGACCGGAATCACAGATGGACAGTGGACGGAGCTGATTGATGCGCCGTTCACGGACGGCACGCCGCTCGTGACGCGCGTCGTGCTGGGGGGCGGAGCACAGGCGGTGCCGGCCAGCGCGCCGTCCACCAGCCCGCTCATGGGTACGCAACCGGGGAGACGGTAGTAGGCCCGACCTAGTAGGCCCGACCTTCAGGTCGGGCGTTCAGGCGTAGCAGGTCGGGCGTTCACAAGGAGAGCAGTGATGAAAAGCATGATGAAGACAGCAGTCGTGGGTGCCATTGCGGCAGCATTCGTGGCCTCGGTCGCCTTGGCGCAGGGGCAGGGCCCCGGCATGCAGGGCCGCCGGGGCGGACCTGGCGGCATGGGCGGCCCGGGTGGACCGGGTGGACGCGGACCGATGCCGGCCGTGATGCAGGACCTCACCGAAGCGCAGCGCGCCCAGGTGAAGGCGATCATGGACGAACAGCGCGAGGGCCGTCAGGGGCCGCCGGCCGATGCACAGCTCCGGCGCACGCTCGAGACCGAGTTGCTGGCCGATGTCCCCAACGATCAGACGATCGAGGACCTCAAGCAGCAGATCCTCGCCGCGCAGGCGCAGGGCCTGTCGCGTCACATCGCCGTCCAGAAGCGGATCGCGCAGGTGTTGACCGTCGAACAGCGGGTGAAGGCGCGCGAGCGGCTCGCCGCGGGGCCTGGTGAGGGGCGCGGGCCCGGCCGCGGCCGGCGTGGCGGCGGCAACCGGTACTGACCGCTAGCGCGTGACGGTGACCAGCAGCGGCCGGTGATCCGACACCCGGGTGTCGAGCACCTGGGCACTCGTGCAGCGAAGGCCGGGCGCCAGGAAGAGGTAGTCGATCCGCTTGATCGGCTTGTCGGCGGGGAAGGTGAACCCATCGCCTTCCCCGCATCGTAGCCACGCATCCTGCAACCCGCCGAACACCAATTGCTGATAGGTGCGGCTTCCGGGTTCCGCGTTGAAATCCCCTCCGGCCATCAGACCCCGGCCGGTCTCCATGCGATTGACGATCGTCAGAATGTGCGCCGACTCCTGCAGCCGATAGTGCTCCGGGCGCGACGCGTCGAGGTGCGTGTTCAGGAGCTGGAGGGTTCCCAGCCGCGTGTCGGCTTCGACGATCAGCGCGGCCCGCGGTTCGTACGATTTGCCCGAGCGCTCCTGCGGCGGCTCGACCGGGAGCGGTTCTGTGCGGCTGTTGGTGACCGTCCCGCGCACGAGCGCGGCAATCCCGTACTCGCCACCCTGATAGTCGAGAGATTTGCCGAAGGCCGGCGCATAGTCCGCCCGGCCGTCCGCATTCACGAGGTCCGCGAGACGCTGCAGTTGGTCCACGTTCCCGGATCGCTTCGTCCCTCGATCCACTTCCTGGAGCAGGACGACATCGGCGGACGTGGACCGTACCAGGTCCGCGACGCCTTCCAGGTTCGACGCGCCGGCGGCGTCTTTGCCCGCATGGATGTTGAAGACCAGCACGCGGATACTGGACGGCCCCGGCGGCAGCGGGGCGCACGCGCTCAGGGCCACCAGCCAGGCGGCAGCGAGGAAGCGTCGGCCGGCCGTCATCGTACCGAGGGGGCCGGGCCAGGCACCTTCTGGTCGGTCATGGCCGCGTTGTACACAAACCAGGCGAGTACGATCGCATTCTGCTTGAGATCCTCCTCGCGGATGCGTTCGTACGTATCGACGTTGGTGTGGTGCGTGCGGACGTCGTAGGTCACGTAATCCTGCACCGGGTTGAAGCCCGGAAGCCCGGCCTCGCGGAAGCTGACGTGGTCGGTGCTGCCAAGGCTGCCGTCCACGTTCTTCCGGACGCCCAGGTCCTTCAGCGGCTCGATCCACGCGTCGAAGAGCGCGCGGGCTGGTGCGCTGTTTTCCAGATACCAGCCGTAGATCGGCCCCATGCCGGGATCGAGATTCAAATACATCGCAAGCCGCTCCCGCCGAGCGGCGTTGGCCTCGCCCGCGTAGTGCGCGGCGACGTGGGCGCGGGAGCCGAGCAGCCCCTGTTCCTCGCCGCCCCAGAGCGCGACGCGGATCGTCCGGCGCGGCGTGATCCCGATCGCCTTGAGAATCCGCATGGCCTCCATGGCTGCCGCCGCGCCGTCGGCGTTGTCGGTCGCGCCCGGCGCGGTGTGCCACGAATCGAGGTGCGCGCCGAGCAGGACGACTTCGTCCTTGAGCGCCGGATCGGTGCCGGGAATCTCGGCCAGGACGTTGTAGCTCTTCGTGTCGCCGGTGAGAAAGCGCGTCTGCACGTTCACGCGCAGCTTGACCGGCATCCCGCGCTCCACCATCCGCGCGACCATGTTGTAGTGTTCCGCCGCGAGCACGACCGACGCCACCGCGTTGTCGCGCCGGTTCGCCCCGAGCACGAACACCGTGCCGTGCTCGCCCGCGCTGGTCCGGATGACGACCCCCGGCTGCGCCTCGTTGACGAGCTGCGCGACCTGGCGCGCGTCGGCCTGGTGGGGGTTGGGCTGGGCCGGCATCCGCGGCGCACCGTGGCGGACCGGCGTGTCGCTGACCGACGGCTGCGGCCGGTCCTCGCGCACGAACGTCGTGACGATCGGCTGCGTCATCACGATGCCGCCGGCGAGCCTGGCCTTCAGCGCGGTCACCTCCGCGGCGGACGTGTTCCCGACGAACACCGGCGCGGCGACGATCTCCCCCTTCGTGGACGCCGACCAGGCCTGCGCGTATCCGTTCAAGGGCATGTAGCGCGGTTCGATCATCTCCACGACCAGCCGGTCGAGCACCCAGCCGCGGCCGAACTCGAACGGTTCCAGCTTCGCGTCGGCCAGACCGAAGGACGCGAGCGTCTCGCGCGACCAGTCCGCGGCCGCCTTGTACTCTGGGCTACCCGTCAACCGCGGCCCGATGACCGTGACCAGGTGGTCGAAGAGCGCCATCACCTGCGACTTCTGGAGCGCCTCGGTGCGAATCTGCTGCAGCACATCCTGCTGCGCCGCAGGGCGACCGGTCGCCGCCATTGTGATTGTGAGAATTCCGGCGAGACAGAGCAATCGGCGGTTCATGAGGGGATTATAGACGTGCGACGTGCTCCTTCCAGCGCGCGGTGACAACGGGATCCCGCCGGGGGTATAGTCGCGGCCCATGACTACGTTGCTTGCCGCACTGTCGACGCTTCTCTGCTGGACCCTGCAGTCGCCGGCTCCGGCACAAACGCCCGCCGGTCCTCCGGCGACCGAGGTGTTCCTCGCCGATTTGTCCAACGCCGGCGGCAAGTGGACGGTGGGGAAGCCCGTGAACATCTCGAACAGCCCCGGGTACGACAACCAACCCTTCTTCACCCCGGACGGCAGCGCGCTCCTGTTCACGTCGGCCAGGGGCTCGGTCGAGTCGCCCTGTGGCAAGCCACAGACCGACATCTATCGATACGACCTGAAGACGCGCGCCGTGACGCAGGTCACCGAGACCCCGGAGTGCGAGTACTCGCCGACCGTGACGCCGGGTGGGCGGATCTCCGTCATCCGGGTGGAGGCCGACGGCACCCAGCGTCTGTGGCAGTTCTCTGCAGAGGGCAAGAGCCCCGCCCTCGTGCTCACCGACGTGAAACCGGTCGGGTATCACGCGTGGCTCGACGAGACGACGCTCGCGCTCTTCGTGCTCGGGCAGCCCGCCACGTTGCAGGTGGCGGACACGAAAACAGGGAAGGCTGAAATCGTTGCGCGAAACATCGGGCAGTCGATCCTGCGGATGCCGAAGGGAGGCGTCAGCTTCGTGCAGCAGGCTGGTGAAGGCGCCGCGCGCACGCTGTCGATCACTCGGGTCACGCTCGAGAACGGCACGCCGGTGACGACGGTCCTCACCACTGCTGTGCCCGGCGCGAACCAGGCGCACCTGGCCTGGAGCCCTGACGGCACGCTCTTCATGGCGCATGCGGGGTCCCTCCACGCGTGGCGCACCGGTGCGTCCACATGGGAACCGGTCGCCGATCTCGCGGCGCTCGGCCTGCGCGGCGTGACGCGCCTGGCAGTCTCGTCCAGGGGCGACCGGATCGCGATCGTGGCGCAGCCTCAATAATCGGAACGTCCCTTGCACCCTTCCGGATATCGAGGTGAAAGATATGGGACTCAGAGACACGTACGCGTACGCCATTTCGACCGCCAAGGGCAAGTTCGACGGGACCGCTGAGGAGCGCGACGGCAAGCTGCACTTCGTCGGATCCGTCAAGACCGAAGAGGAAAAGAACGAGCTCTGGAACGCGATCAAGACGATCCCGACCTGGAAGGACGACGTCGTCGCCAATATCAAGGTGACGGGTGGGGGCGCCGCGGCCGCGCAGGGCGGGAAGACCTACACCGTGCAGCCAGGCGACACCCTCAGCAAGATCGCAAAAGACCACCTGGGTGATGCGAATGCATACATGAAGATCTTCAACGCCAACAAGGATCAGCTGTCCGATCCCGACAAGATTCGTCCTGGCCAGGTCCTCAAGATCCCCGCATAGCGCGAGGTGCCTCGCCCCACCCTGGCCCCCGTTGGGCCGGGTTGGGGCCCCTTCCCACCCGCCCCGAACCGCTATCGGTATACTGGAGTTGGAGTCATGTCGTGGGGGGTGGGCCCAGCGTTCTGCTCGTGGAAGACGACCAAGACGGTCGTCAGATGTATGCCTTCTGGCTGACCGAGGCGGGCTTTCGTGTCGATCAGGCGCATAATGGCTTCCAGGCGCTCGAACGCGCGCTCGAGTCCGTCCCTGACATCGTGGTGACCGACCTGAACATTCCTGGCATCGACGGTTTTGAACTGACTCGCCGGCTGAAGCTGGATCCGCGCACCAGCCGGGTCCCGGTGCTGGCCGTGACCGGCTACGCCGCCTTCGCCGCCGATCCCGGCCGCGCCCAGCGCGCCGGCTGCGACGTCGTACTCGAGAAACCCTGCACGCCCGAAGAGCTCGAATCCACGATCCGCTCGTTGATCAACGGGGCCGGCCAGTCTCTATGACGAACGTGGTGCCGGGATCCGCCCCGCAACGAACCGTCCTTCTGGTCGAGGACCACGCGGACTCGCGGGCCATGTACGCCGAGTTCCTGCGCCTGGATTTCAAGGTCGTGGAGGCGGCGGACGGGATTGCGGCGTTCGAGCTGATGGAACAGACGCTCCCGGACATCGTCGTGACGGACCTCGCGCTGCCGCGCATGGACGGCTTCGAGCTGATCGAGCGGATGCGCGACGACGACCGGTTCCGCCTCGTGCCGGTCATCGCCTTGAGCGGGTATTCCGGATCCGACCACGAAACCCGCGCCATCCGGGCAGGCTCCGATCTGGTGCTCATGAAACCCTGCCTCCCGGAAATCCTGGCCAAGGCTGTTGCTTCGGCGGCGATCCGCCGAAAGGATTTTTAATGAGTTCACCGACCGTGTTCATTATCGAGGACGATGTCGATACACGCGAGATGCTCGCCAAATTCCTCGAGCTGGAGGGCTACCGCGTGGAGCTGGCCAGCAACGGCCGGCAGGCCCTCGACCGCCTCGCCGATGGCGCCAATGCCTCGGTGATCCTTCTCGACCTGATGATGCCGGTGATGGACGGCTGGGAGTTCCGCCGCCGCCAGGCTGAAGATGCCCGCCTGAAGGACATCCCGACCATTGTCGTCTCGGCGGCCGGCCGCGACCGGATGGCCCAGATCGCGGCCGACGCCTATCTGTCGAAGCCCGTGGACATGGACGAACTGCTCTCGCGCGTGTCCCAGTTCTGCGCCGTCTAGACAGTATGGCTGTCGGATCTTAGACGGACAGGTCACCTTTCGGTATCGGGACAACCGCCCGCAATGCCGCGCATCGCATGATTGCCGAACGCCAGGCCGGCAGTCCTTCCATCGACACGTTCGGCCGATGTAGTTGCCTCGTTCGTCGGCGAGAAACACGTCGGCGCCTCGATTGAGGCTTTGAGCATGACCTTGCAGCCGCCGCGCGTGCGTGGCCAATCCCGTCAGATCAGCATCATCGGAGACGACGACAAGGACGTCGATGTCCTTGGGATTCAACTTGGCGGTAACAATTGACCCCACGAGAGCGATCTGCCGGACGCCCGCGACGCGACGCGAGGCCGCCACGAATCGAGCCAGCCCGTGCAGCAAGCCCTGCCGGTGATTCTGCGGGCGGTCGTTCATGGCCGTCGCGTCAATCAAGGGGAGGAATCCCGCCGATTGGAACCAAGACCTGGATTGAGCGCGGGCGGCCCGGCGTTCGGGTGATCAGCTTGTGTCGCTCGAGGGTGACGATCATATTGTGAACCGAGGGCGGCGTCACATCGAAGTAGCGTTGAAAGTCGGCCTCTGCCGGCGCACAGCGGTTCAGCTCCGTGTACGCCACGATAAATGCGAGGTACTGACCTTGAAGCTTCGTGAAGGGTTCCATGCATCGAGAGATTCGATAATCGCGTCGTTCAGCTGCCCTAACGCGACGCATCAGCCGCGCGCGTGCGGCCCCACACTTCTGGTCTGACGTCGGGCGCGCGTCGGCTGCATGCGTTGTTGGGCCGCTTCGTCATTGTCCGGTATACTTTTCCGATGACTCAAACGCTGGATGCGGCCATCGCCAAGCTGGCGACACTGCCACCCGACGAGCAAGACCGCATCGGACGCTGGCTGCTCGACGAACTCCGAGATGAGGACCACTGGGCCCGCCAGTTTTCCGCGTCCCAGAACATCCTGAGCAAGCTCGCGGCGGAAGCCCGAGCCGATCTCGCGGCCGGCCGAACGACACCACTCGACCCCGAGAAGCTGTGACGTCGCTCACGACGCCGCGCTTCTGGGCGGCGTACCGTGAGTTGCCCACCGAAGTTCGGGACGCCGCTCGGAACGCCTACGCCTCTTTCGGGAAAACCCGCAGCACCCCAGCCTCCAATTCAAGAAGGTCCACGAACGGGAACCTGTGTACTCCGTGCGCGTCACCATCGCGTACCGTGCCGTCGGACTGTTCGAGAACGACAAGATCACCTGGTTCTGGATCGGAAGCCACGCTGACTACGACCGTCTTCTGAAAAGTCTGTAGTTCGTCGGCCCAACTACTCTTGGAGTAGACCGACGGACGCGACGCACATAAAACGACCGA
>JBBECO010000205.1:0-2499 GCA_040881785.1 Vicinamibacterales bacterium | reverse complement strand
CCGCCCCCCACACCCCGCATCCCGTTGAGAACGACGACGAGCTCGCCGTCGTCGACGGCTCCCTGCGCGCGCCGTGGAAGTGGGAGACGCTGATCGTCGAGTCCGCCGTCATCGGCGGCGATCCACAGCGCTGGCATCGCCGGCTGGACGGACTGGACCACGAGTATGCCGTGAAGATCCAGGCGGAGACGCGTGAGGATCCCGAGAGCTCGCGCGTCGAGCGCCTGATGCGGGACCGCCGGAACCTCCTGCATCTGCGGACGTTCGCCTTGCCGATCGTCGATGACCTGGCCGCGTGGCCCGAGCAGGGGACGTGGGGGGAGTGGCTGGACCGCTTCGCCGCGCTGGCACCGCGCGTCCTGCGTTATCCCGAACGCGTGCTCCGTGTCATCGGCGAGCTGCGTCCGATGAGCGAGATCGGCCCTGTCGCGCTCGACGAGGCGCGGGACGTCATCGCCGAGCGGCTGCTGCTGCTCGAAAACGAGCCGCCCCCGTCGCGCTACGGCCGCGTGTTCGTCGGCAGTCCCCAGCAGGCACGCGGACGGACGTTCAAGGTCGTGTTCGTCCCCGGTCTTGCGGAGCGGATGTTCCCGCAGAAGCCGCACGAAGATCCCATGATGCTCGACGAGGAGCTGCGCGAGCCGTTGCGCCGGGGCGGGGCGGATCTTCAGGTGCAGCCAGGGCGTGCACAGGCCGAGCGTCTGCTGCTTCGCCTGGCGGTGGGTTCGGCGACCGAGCGGCTGTGGCTGTCGTATCCGCGCATCGAGATGGCCGAGTCGCGCCCGCGCGTCCCGTCCTTTTACGCGCTCGACATCATGCGCGCGATCACCGGCCGGATCCCGGATCACGAGGCGCTCCAGGAACGGGCCGCGTCCGAGGGCGGCGCCGGGCTTGCCTGGCCCTCGCCGGCGCAGCCGGCGGCAGCCATCGACGATCTCGAGCACGATCTCGCCGTTCTCCGCGAGCTGCTGGCGGCCGAGCCGGCGACGGTCCGCGGGCACGCCCATTACCTGCTGCGGCTCAACGAAAGTCTCAAACGCTCGGTCACGGCGCGCTGGGGCCGGGCCCGCTCGCTGTGGACGCCGTTCGACGGTGTCACGCGTCTGAACAGCCAGACACAGCCGATGCTCGCGTCGCAGCGCCTCGGCGCCCGGGCGTATTCCCTGTCGGCGCTGCAGAAGTTCTCCTCGTGCCCGTACCAGTTCCTGCTGTCGGCGATCTACCGCCTCGAGCCGGCCGAGGAGCCCGAGGCGCTCCAGAAGCTCGACCCGCTCACGCGGGGAGCCCTGTTCCACGAGGTGCAGGCCGAGTTCTTTCGCGCGCTGCAGTCTGCGGGACGGCTGCCCGTGCGGGAAGATGGTCTGCCCGACGCGCTGTCGACCCTCGACCGGATTGTCGCGCGCGTTTCGGCTGAGTATCACGAGCGGCTGGCCCCGGCGATCGAGCGCGTCTGGGGCGATGAGATCGCCGACATCACGAAAGACCTGCGGGTGTGGGTCAGGCGCCTTCCGGACGCCGCGGAGTGGATCCCGGCGTACTTCGAGTTCAGCTTCGGCCTTCCGAAGGACCTGGCGGAGGTCGGACGCGATCCGCACAGCCTCACGGACCCTGTCCTCGTGGACGGGCGATTCAAATTGCGCGGATCCATCGATCTCATCGAGCAGAAGGCGGGGACTGCGCTCCTGCGCGTGACCGACCACAAGACCGGGAAGAACCGCACGACCTGGAAGACCGTGATCGGCGGCGGGGGCACGCTGCAGCCGGTGCTCTACAGCCTCGCCGTCCAGCAGGCGCTCGGGGCGACGGTCTCGTCCGGCCGTCTCTTCTACTGCACCGCCTCCGGCGGGTTCACCGACCACGAGATCCCGATCAACGAGGCGAACACGCGCGCCGGCCTCGAGGCGCTCGAGATCGTCGACCGTGCCATCGAGCTCGGCTTTCTCCCGGCGGCGCCCGCCAAAGGCGCCTGCGCCTGGTGCGACTTTCGTCCGGTGTGCGGCCCGCACGAAGAAATGCGCGTGGCGCACAAGTCGCCGGAGAAGCTGGGGGATCTCTTGGCCCTCCGGGACAAGCCGTGATGCAGCACTATCGTCACGGCTGCCACGAGCTCACCGCTGAGAGCGCAAAGGGCGCAGAGACTGTCACGCTGCACGGGCCGACGGCTCCCAAAGCGCAAAGGACACGAAGTGCACCAAGAGCACCAAGGCCGTCGCACGCGGTCCTCGGTGTCGGCGTGACACCGTCGTGCCGTCGTGTCGTCGAGTCGTCGTTCGGTGCCGGAGGCACACCACCGACGTCATGGGCAGATCTCGGAAACGGTTTTTGTTGTGGTCTTGCTTCGTGTTCTTTGTGGCCTTTGAGTTCTTCGTGCCACGCGAGTCGTCGGCCCGTGCGGCGTGACAGCGTGACAGCCAACCTGACGTCGTCGTGCCGTCGTGTCGTCGAGCGCCTGCGGCCCGAGCGAGGCGCCGGCCTGCCAGCCGTAGCGCCGGGCCCGCC
>JBBECO010000204.1:13071-16272 GCA_040881785.1 Vicinamibacterales bacterium | reverse complement strand
GAATGAGGCCCTCGGTGAACTCCCTGAGGGACCCTATGACGGCATCCGCCTCGCCGAGCTCCGACGCCGGATACGTGTTCGTGATCCCCACGCACTTCATGCCGGCGGCTTTGGCGGACTGAATGCCCCAGCGCGAGTCTTCGATCGCCACGCATGCCGACGGCGGGAGGCCGTGGAGTTCCGCGGCGCGGCGGTAGGGATCGGGCGCCGGCTTGCTGTTGGACGTGTCTCCGGCCGCGACGATGAAGCGGAAGTGGTGCGCCAGCCCCGCGCCGGCGAGGACCTCGTCGATCTCGTGACGCAGCGCGCCTGACGCGATGCCCAGTGGACAGACCTTCGCCAGCCGCTCGATGCACTCGCGCGCTCCCGGATACATCATCCCGCCGGCCGCGTGCGCTTCATCGAAGACCACGGACTTCTGCGCGACGAGCGCCGCGAGCTGCGCCTCCCCCAGCGCCCACCTGTGCCGGGCGGCCATCCGGCGAAAGACCTCTTCGTCGCTGTAACCGAGGAAGTTCGCGTAGTACTCCTCGCGCGTCAGCGTGACGCCCAGCGCCGACAGCACCGCCTGGAGCGAGGCCAGGTGGAGCGGCTCTGAATCAGCCAGCACGCCGTCGAAATCGAAGACGATCGCGCGGACGGCGGTCACGGAGAAGGAGGAAGGCGCTCACCCGCCCGGATCGGAATGGGCAGCCGGTTTTCCTTTGGCGGATACGGACAGTCGTACTTCGCGTTGAAGACGCAGAACGGGTGATACGCCCGGTTGAAGTCCAGGTCGTAAATGCCCGTCGCCGTGCGATCGAGATCGAGGTAGCGGCCGCCCGGATACGTTTCGGTGCCGCTCGTGAGATCGCCGAATGGAACGAACAGGCGGCTCAGGTCGTTGGTGGACGCGTCCACGAACGCGGTGAGCGAGAGCTCCTGCTCCTTGAGCATGAAGCGCAGCGCGCCGATCTTCCGCATCTTTCGCCGTAGTCCCGTGGACGTCGGCAGCTCGAGCACGGCATCCCCGGGCGCCAGGGTCAGCGACGCCGCGACCCGGTAGGTGGGATCGATGGCGTAATAGGGGAGCGGCGGAAACCCCGCGCGCTGCGCCTCGGGCACGGGCGATTCCGGCGATTCGCGCATGTAGCGGTCCTTTTCGGCGCGCCAGGTCGCGATGTCCGGGGAGCTGGGCGCCTCCGCGACGGTACACGCTGCGAGCAACAGTCCTACCCCAAGGATCAGCGTCAGCCCCAGCGCCCTGGTTCTACGCAAAGGGGTACTTCTTTCGTGCGAGCAGGGCGTCGGTGACCTGGTGGCGCAGGGGGATCGTGTTGACCGGCGGCACGTCCATCAGGCGGCGGAGCGCCGGCAGCTGGGCGGCGCCGGCCTCCCCCATCGCCGCGAGCGCATTGCGGGCCGCCGCTTCCGCGCGGCTGATGGCGTCGTTGGTGTAGATGGTGGCGACGGCACGGTGCAGGGCGTCACCCGAGGCCCGCGCGCGCAGCCACACGCAGTCGGCGGCGAAGGCGTCGATGAGGATGTCGGCCGTGAACATCAGCACCTCCTGCTGCTCGCCGAGTGCGCTGCCGAACTTCCGGCCGGCGGTGCCGAGCACGAGATGGGCGGCCTGCTTCAGGGGGGCGTCGGCGGACGGCGTGGGCAGAAGCCCGCGCTTCACGATCATCCCCGGGATGAGCATGCGGTTGATCTCGTTGGTCCCCTCGAAGATGCGGTTGACGCGCGCGTCCCGGTAATGCCGCTCGGCCGGATAGTCCCGGACAAATCCATTGCCGCCGTGGATCTGCACGTTCTCGTCCACGACGTAGTCGAGCATCTCGCTGCCCGCGACCTTGATGATGGAGGCTTCGACGGCGTACTCCTCGAGGGCGGCCAGCGCGTCTCCCTCATAGGCGTCCAGCAGCCCCGCCATCCGGAACAGCATGCTCTCGACGGCGAACTGCCGGACCGTCATCTCGGCCAGCTTGTAGCGGATGGCGCCGAAACCGGCCAGCGCGCGGCCGAACTGCCGCCGTTCGGACGCATACTTCGCGGCCTCCCCGATGACGAACCGCGCCCCGCCGCTGCACATCGCACCCAGTTTGAACCGTCCGTAGTTCAGCACGTTGAAGGCGACCTTGTGGCCCTTGCCGACGTCGCCGAGGACGTTGGCGGCCGGCACCGGCGCCTCCTGCAGGATGAGCGGCACGGTGGAGGAGCCGTGCAGCCCCATCTTGTGCTCTTCCTTGCCGGTCGTCACGCCGGCGAACGCGCGCTCGACGAGAAAGGCCGTGAACTGACCGCCCTCCGCCGAAGGCTTCGGCGGGGCAGGCCCGGCATCCGACGGTCCCCCCTGCACCTTGGCGAAGACCGTGAAGAAATCGGCGAAACCCCCGTTGGTGATCCACATCTTCTCGCCGGTGAGCAGGAAGCTGCCGTCGGGCTGCCGCGTCGCCCGGCAGCGGGCGCCGAGCGCGTCGGAGCCCGATCCGGTTTCGCTCAGCGCGTACGCGCCGATCATCTCTCCGCTCACCAGGCGCGGCAGGTATCGACGCTTCTGCTCCTCCGTCCCGAAACAGAGGAGCGGTGTGATGGAGAGACCGGTCTGACCGCCGAAGGTCACCGCCCACGAGGCCAGGCGACCCACCGATTCGGACACGATGAGCGACGACACCTTGTCGAGCCCGAGTCCGCCGTACTCCTCCGGCGCGTCGGTGCCGATCAGGCCCAGCTCCGCGCACTTGCGGACCAGCTCGCGCACGAACGCCCAGTCCTTCCGATCGAGCTGCTCGATCGCCGGCATCACGTCGTTGGCGACGAACTCGTCGCTCGTCTGCCGGATGAGCCGATGCTCGTCGGTCATCTGTTCGGGGGTGAAGACGGATTCGGCCGGCGCGGACTCGTACAGCCACGACGCCCCGCGCGGGATGCTGACGCTCATGGCCACAGCTTATCAATCCATTGCCGGCTTGGTACCCGTGTCAGAGTGAACGGCCAAACGGGCGCTGGCACGAAGCGCACCAAGCCCACCAAGGGCACGAAGAAGAACACGAATAGATAAGCAAAATTGTCGTGGTCTTTCTTTGTGCGCTTTGTGGCCTTCGAGTCAAGAGCCGTTTGGCCGTGCAGCGTTCGGGTTGTTTGGCCGTGTGGCAGGTCAGAAGTCCGCCAGCAGCTCTTCGAGCGCCTCGCCGACCTCAGCCGTCTGCCCTTCGAAGA
>JBBECO010000204.1:1318-12971 GCA_040881785.1 Vicinamibacterales bacterium | reverse complement strand
TCCGCCAGCAGCTCTTCGAGCGCCTCGCCGACCTCAGCCGTCTGCCCTTCGAAGAGATGGTTGGCGCCGTCGACGATCACCAGCTCCTTCGGTTCCTCGAGCTGCCCGTAGAACGCCCACATGCCCTGCACCGGACACACCTCGTCGGATTCCCCCTGCACGAAGAATTTCGCCTTGTCGCTCGCCAGCGTGTTCGGGAATGTGTACTCCATCCCCGAGACCGACGTCGCCACCGGGGGCGCGATGCCGATCAGCGCGTCGACCCGGTCGTCCTGCGCGCCGACTTCGAGCGCGACCCAGGCGCCGAACGAGAACCCTGCCGCCCACAGCCGCACACCGGGGTACTGCGCCGCCATGTAGTCGAGCGCGGCGCGGAAGTCCGCCTTCTCGCCGTCACCCTCGTCGAAGTCGCCGGCGCTGCGGCCGACGCCGCGGAAGTTGAACCGCAACACGGCACACCCGATCCGGGTGAAGCCCTTCGCCCCCTGATACACCGCCTTCGTATGCATCGTCCCGCCGTACTGCGGATGGGGATGCGCGAACACGACGGCCGCGTGCGGAGGCGTGCGTCCATCCGCCGGCTCGTCGAGGATCGCTTCGAGCGCGCCGGCCGGACCCTTCAAATCGGTGATCGTTGCCACAGAGCAAGATTACATGCCACGGGCCTGCCTCGCCGAAGCCTTGGCGAAGGCGGGTTCAACACGGTCCAACACGGGTTCACGGGTGCGCGCAGACGAAGTCGGCGAGCGTGTTCGCCCAGACCGACGGACGCGTGACAGGCGCGAGATGACCGGTGCGCTCGATCATCACGTACGCCGAGCCCGGGATCAGGTCGAGGAACCGCCGCGTGCTGTCGACCGGGACGATGCGGTCGAGACCCGGCTCACCGGTGACGACGAGGGTGGGCGCGCGGACGGCAGCGCAGTCGTCGCGGAAATCGATGGACTGTTGCTCGACGATGCGCGCCGCCACGAGGCCGGGGATCATCGGCGCCGCGGCCACGCGCAGACCGTGCCGCGCGAGGAAGGCGAGCCCGGACGGGATGGAACCGCGCGCGGCGAGAATTTCCGGCCAGATCCGCTGCGGAGACGTGATGACGAATTTCGGCGCCCGGAGCCAGGGTCTTGCGATGTAGCCGCGCTGGACGGGGTTGGGCTGCCACCCGGGTGCGGGCGACGACTCGAGGATCAGCGCGGCCACGCGCTCGGGCCGGCAGGCGGCATACCGCAGCGCAATCGCGCCGCCGTAGGAGATTCCGCAGATCGCCGCGCGCGTCAACCCGGTGCGTGCGAACAGCGCATCGACCTGGCGGATGTAGTTGTCGAGGCCCAGTGCCGGATCCAGTCTCCATCCGGAGCCGAAATCCCCCCCCAGCGTGTAGCTGATGGCCCGGCACCGCGATCGAAGGGCATTGAGCCCGGGTCGGACCCATTCCCAGCGCCCCTGCATTCCAGGGATGATGATCACGGGCGGCCCGGAACCACGGTCGTACGTACTCACGCTGCCATCGTAGCCCTCGCGCACCGCGGATCCGAATACCGACCACCGACCACCGACCACCGGCGACTGAATACCGGCTCCGAGGGCCTGATAAACACACTCCCCCCCGGTGGCGTATAAGTCCTCATGTTGGATACGACCCAGCAACAGGCACTCGTCACCCGCCTGAACCGGATCGAGGGACAGGTTCGTGGCATCCGCCGGATGGTGGAGGAACCGCGTTTGTGCGTGGAAATCCTTCAGCAGTTGGCCGCGGCTGAGGCGGCGCTCAACCGGATCAGCCTCGCGATCGTGCGGACCCATGTCGAGAAGTGCGTCCCCGAGGGCATCGATCTCGGGGAGGCCGAGCGCAAGCGTCGTCTCGACGAGCTCGTCGATATCTTCGACCGGTTTGCCAAGTAGTACACTTGTCCGGAGCTGGGATGGGGAGACAGGCGGTTGCCGACAACTGCAACCTCCCGTGGTCGATGGCGCCGGCCCTTTTCCATTTACCATCTCCCATTTTCCATTCAGGCCGTCGTTGTTCAGCGGCCTGACTCCTAGCTCCTGATTTGCGTACAGGAGTCATAAATGAAGTTCTTTCGCATTATTTCTGCCCTGACGTTGGCCCTGACGATCGCCGTGAGTGCGGCGGCGCAGAGCCGCGGCAACCATCGTCTGACGGGCAAGGTTCTCGACGAAGCGGGTGCCCCAGTGGCCGACGCGCAAGTGAGCGCGGCCAAGAAGGGCGAGCTCAACCCGAAGGTGGTCACCGACACCACCAACGAGAAGGGTGAATACACGCTCAACGGGCTCGCCGCCGGCGAGTGGGTCATCGAAGCGATGAAGGACGGCGTCGGCGTGAAGCAGGCGTCCGCGATGCTCGTGGACGGCGAGCGGACGAAAACGCTGGACCTCACGATCGCCAAACCCGCGCCCCCCCCGCCTGATCCGAGCGTCGAGATCATGGCCGAAGACAAGCGCGCCGTGGCGCTCGCACAGGCCGGCAAGATCGCCGAGGCGCGGAAAATCTACGTGGACATGCTGGCGAAGTATCCGGCCGCCTACGGCCTCCACATGCGGCTCGCGAGCATGTACGCCGCGGAAGGCGACGCCGCCAAGGGGCTCGAGCACATCAAGCTGGCGCTCGAGAAGGAGCCGGAGAACGTCGACTTCAAGGTCCTCCACGCGGACCTGCTCATGGAGACGGGCGAGAAGGATGCGGCCAAGAAGATCCTCGAGTCGGTGGACCTCGCGCAGGTGAAAGACACGCGGCCGTTCGTGAATCTGGCGATCAACGACATCAACGGCGGCAAGGCCGACGAAGCCGTGGCGCTCCTGACGAAGCTCATCGCGCAGTTCCCGAACGAGGCGACGTTCCTCTACTACCGCGGACGCGCCTACATCGTGGCGACGAAGCTGCCGGAAGCGAAGGCGGACCTGGAGAAGTTCGTCGCCGACGCACCCACTGCGCCCCAGGCCGCGGATGCGAAGCGGCTGCTCGCACAGCTCACCAAGAAGTAGGCTTGCAATGGTGAAGGGGGGCAGCATTCAGCTTTCAGCATTGCTCCTGTTCACCTTCGCGTGCGGCGGCAGCGGCGGGAACGGCGGGACGCCGACGCCGCCGCCCATCACGAATCAGAATCCCTGTTCGACCGCGTCGTCCACCGGTTTCACGGCGCCCGCCGACCAGGCGCTGCAGGCGCGCAAGCGTCTGCAGGTGGACGGCAGCAGCCGCTACAACGTCCTCAACGCGCTCGCCCTCAGCAAAGCTCGGCAGGAAAGGTCCGGACGGTCCGGATTGTCCGAAGGCGCAGCACTCTCCGAAGCCGTCCCGCTCGGCCGCAGCGCGATCGACATCGGCGAGATCGCCGTCATCCAGGACGACGGGGACATCATCGCGCCGCCGAATGCGTTCGACCTGCGGAACGCGGGCGTCCGCTTCACGCGGAACGGCAGCGGGGGCTACGATGCGCGGCGCATCGACGCGGCCTTCCGGGCCACGCTCGGCCGGCAACTGACGCTCACCGACGATGACACGACGGCCGCCCCCGTCGCCTTCGCGTTTCCGTACTTCGGCACGACGCAGACCCAGGCCTTCGTCAATTCCGATGGCAACGTGACGTTCGGCGAAGGGGACCTCGCGAGTACGGAACGCGACGTCGCGCGGTTCCTCACGGGGCCGCCCCGCGTCTCGCCGTTCCTCGCGGACCTGGACCCCTCGACCGCCGGCCGCGTCTACGTGAACGCCGCCGCAGACGTCTACACGGTGACCTGGTGCGTCGTGCGGGGCTTCGACTCGACGCGCACCATCACGACGCAGATGTCGCTGCTGCCGGACGGCACGATCGAGTTCGTCTACGGCGGGGATACGCCGAGCCTCGGCGATGCGGTCATCGGGGTCTCGCCGGGCCGCACGGGAGATTTCACGCCGGTGGACCTGAGTGCCGCCGGCCCGACCGGCGGCCCTGCCGCGGTCGGCGAGCGCTTCGCGGCGAGCCCGCAGCTGGATACGGTGGCGCTGCTGAAGAAGTTCTACCAGACCCGTCCCGACAACTACGACCAGGTCGTCATCTGGACCGATGCGCGGCTGATCGACGACGCGTTTGCGTACGAGATGACCGTCGCCAACGAAGTGCGCGGGCTCGGCATGCCGCTCTTCGATGCGTCGCGCGATTTCGGGAGCGCCGGCCGGCTGCGCAGCGTGGCGGTGATGGACTTTCTCGGCAAGTACCCCGACAACGTGAACCAGAAATTCCTCGGCGAGAATTCCACGCTGGGCGTGCTCGGGCAGGAGGTCGGGCACCGGTGGCTCGCGTTCTTCGAGTTCCGCGACCACACCGGCGCCCGTTCCAACCAGATCCTCGGCCGCGGCGAGTCGCACTGGAGCTTCTTCTTCGATTCGGATGCCTCGGTCATGGAAGGCAACGACATCGAGGACCTCGGGGGCGGCGCCTTCCGCACGGTCGGGGCCGTCAGCCGCTACAGCCTGTTCGATCAGTACGCGATGGGCCTCGTGGAGGATGACGAAGTGCCGCCGTCCTTCTACGTGCAGAACCCGATCAACATGTCCCCGTCGCGGACGCGCGAGTCGGGCCCTCAGATCGGTGTCACGTTCAACGGCACGCGCCGCGACGTGCTGATCCAGGACATCATCGCGATCCACGGTCCGCGCGTGCCCGAGGCGCGCGACGCGGCCCGCGTCCACCGGCAGGCGTTCATCTATCTGTCCAGCTCCGGCGCCAGTCCCGCCGCCTCGGCGGTCAACAAGCTCGATGGCATTCGCACGGCGTGGGAGACGTTCTTCCGTGACGCGACGGATGGACGCATGACCGCGATCACTGCCTTGCGCTGACGCGGGCACGTTGCACGTGACGCGAGGGCAGTATGATTCCCCCCATGAGATCCTCCGCCTTCTGTCTGTGCCTTGCCCTGTGTCTGATGACAGTCCCGGGAACGGTCCAGGGAACCAGAGGGCCGCAGGACCCCGACTTCGACATCACCCGCCTCGACACGATCGAGCCACTGGTGAAAGCGGAGATCGCGACGAAAAAACTGCCGGGCGCGGTGGTGCTCGTCGGGCGCGGGGACCGCGTCGTATGGCAGAAAGTGATCGGCAACCGTGCGCTCGAGCCCAAGGTCGAAGCCATGACGGCCGACACGATCTTCGACGCCGCCTCACTCACCAAGGTGGTCGCGACGACGACGGCGGCGATGATCCTGATCGAAGAGGGGAAGATCCGTCTCAGCGACCGCGTCGCGACGCACATCCCGGGGTTCGAGCGCTACGGCAAGGGGGCCATCACCGTACGCCACCTGATGACCCACATGTCGGGCCTTCGCCCCGACGTGGATCTCGGCGACCTGTGGACCGGCTACGACAGAGCCATCGAGCTCGCCATCGAGGAGGTTCCGAGCGCGCCCCCGGGGACCCGTTTCATCTACAGCGACATCGGCTACTTCGTCCTCGCCGAGATCATTCACCGCGTGAGCGGGCAGACGCTGGACGCCTTCACGCGCGACCGTATCTTCAAACCGCTCGGCATGACCGACACCATGTTCCTGCCGCCGGACTCGCTGATCCCCCGCATCGCGCCGACGCAGTTGTGCACGCGCTACGGGTGGCCCTGCGAAGGCGCGGAACAGTCGATGCTCCGCGGGATCGTGCACGATCCAACCGCCCGGCGCATGCGCGGCGTGGCGGGGCATGCGGGCCTCTTCACCACGGCGCACGATCTCTCGATCTTCGCGCGCATGCTGCTCAACGGCGGCGTCTACAACGGCGTGCGCATCCTCTCCCCGCTGGCCGTGGACCGCATGCTGACCCCCTCCACGCCTCCCGGCGAACGCAACGTCCGCGGTCTCGGCTGGGACATGGATTCCTCCTTCTCGTCCAACCGCGGCGAACTGCTGCCGATCGGCTCCTTCGGCCACACGGGCTGGACGGGGACGTCGCTCTGGATCGATCCGGCCACGAAGATGTTCGTGGTCTTCATGTCGAACCGCAATCATCCGGACGGCAAAGGGGACGTCACTCCTCTCCGCGCCCGCGTGGCGACGATCGCGGCCTCGGCCCTGACCAACGTGTCGCCCGCGCTGCTGGCGGAAACGACCTCCGCCTCCGGCGACTTCGGTCCGGGCAGTCCGCTTCCCCCCGCGCCGCCGTACACGCCGGTCGTGAGCGGCCTCGACGCCCTGCGCGCGGACGGTTTCTCGATCCTCCGGGGCAAAAAGGTCGGCCTCGTCACGAACCACACCGGCCGGGCGCGCGACGGCGCGACGGCCATCGACCTGCTCCACGCCGCGAAGGACGTGCAGCTCGTCGCGCTCTTCAGCCCCGAGCACGGCATCCGCGGGATCCTCGACGCCAAGGTCCCCTCCGAGAAGGACGAAAAGACCGGGCTGGTCATCAACTCGCTCTATGGCGAGACCCGGCGCCCCACCGACGAGATGCTGGCCGGCATCGACACGGTCGTCATCGACCTGCAGGACATCGGCGCGCGCTTCTACACCTACATGACGACGATGGCGTTCGTGATGGAGGAGGCGGCGAAGCGGAAGATCGCGGTCGTGGTGCTCGACCGCGTGAACCCGATCAACGGCGTCCAGATCGAAGGGCCGGCGAACGAGAAGGACACGTCCACCTTTACCCGGTACTTCCCGAGGATGCCGATCCGACACGGCATGACGTTCGGCGAGCTGGCGAGACTGTTCAACGGCGAGAACAAGATCGGCGCCGACCTCACCGTCGTCGAGCTGAAGAACTGGCGGCGGGACCAGTGGTTCGACGAGACCGGGCAGCCCTGGGTCAATCCGTCACCGAACATGCGGAACCTGATCCAGGCGACGCTGTATCCGGGGATCGGCGCGATCGAGACGACCAACATCTCGGTGGGCCGGGGAACCGACACCCCCTTCGAGCAGATCGGGGCTCCGTGGATCGACGGGGTCAAGCTCGCCGACGAACTGAACGGGCGGAATCTGCCGGGGATCCGCTTCTACCCGATCCGGTTCACGCCGACGGCCAGCAAACACGCGAACCGGGAGTGCCAGGGGGTGTTCATGGTCGTGACCGACCGGCTGAGCCTTCGGCCGGTGCGGGTGGGGGCCGAAATCGCCGCGGCGCTGAGCAGGCTGCACGGCGCTCAATACGAGCTGGAGGCGGCCGCGCGCCTTTTCGGCTGGGCCGAGGGGTTGACGCGCCTGCGGGCCGGGGACGATCCGATGGCGGCCACCTCGTCCTGGTCGGTGGCCGAGGGGCGCTGGAGGCTGCTCCGGGCCAGATATCTGATCTACCGGTGACCGTTGCGTAATCCACCGCTTTGGAGTACGCTCGTCCGGCTCATTGGATTACGGTCGGGTTGGCGTTCGTAAGTTGTTGAAAACATTGATCAATGCAAATGGGTCGAACGCTTGCATGATGAGCGTTCGTCTTCGGTCGTCGTCCACGACGTGGATCAAAAGAACACGCCATCCCCGCGGGAGTTGTGCCCTGCCGGGATCCGTACAGCGGGCCTTGCGAAGGCCCGGAGTTCTGGTTCGACCGTAGCTCGTTGTTTGTATTCAGGGAGGGTGAGAATGAGAGTGCGATTGGTTCGACTTGCGGTGTTGTGTGCGGCCCTGGTGGCCTTCGCGACACCGCTCTCGGCGCAGGTCTATACGGGCCGTGTCAACATCGTCGTGACCGACTCCACCGGTGCGATTCTGCCGGGTGTCGTCATTGAACTGACCGGCCCGCAGAACGCCACCGCTGTCACTGACACGAGGGGTGAGGCCAACATCCTGAACCTGGCCCCCGGCACGTATGCCGTGACCGCCAAGCTCACGGGTTTCGGCGACTACAGCAACAAGAACGTCCCGGTCGTCGCCGGCGCCAGCGTGCCGCTCAGGATCACGCTCTCCGTCGGCGGCGTGGCGCAGACCATCGATGTGTCGGCGGAATCGCCGGTCATCGATCCCCGCAAGACCACGACGACCACGAACGTCACCTATGACGAGCTCCAGAAGATTCCGTCGGCCCGCGACCCCTGGGTCGTGCTCCAGACGGTGCCCGGCGTCATCGTCGACCGGGTGAACATCGGCGGCGCCGAGTCCGGCCAGCAGTCGAACTATCAGGCGAAGGGCGCTGCGGGTGGCGAGAACACCTGGAACATCGACGGCATCGCGATCACCGACATGTCGGCGCTCGGCTCGTCACCGACCTATTACGATTTCGACATGTTCCAGGAAATGAATGTGACGACGGGCGGCGCCGACCTCCAGAACCCGACCCCCGGTGTGGCGCTCAACTTCGTCCTGAAGTCGGGCAGCAACACGCCGCACGGCTCGACGCGCATCTACTACGAAGACGAAGACATGCAGGCGAACAATCTGCCTGACGACCTCAAGGCGTCCCTCGGCGGAAAGACCGGCAAGGGCAACCGCATCAACCTGTACAAGGACTACGGTTTCGAGCTCGGCGGCCCGGTCTGGAAGGACCGCTTGTGGGCCTGGGGCGCGTACGGCAAGACGGACGTCACCCTCCTGACGCTGCAGAACACGCCCGACCAGACGATTCTTGACAACCGCTCGTTCAAGGCGACCGGACAGCTGACGGACGCCATCCGCGGCGGGTTCACCTTCTTCCGCGGCGACAAGCTGAAGTACGGCCGTGGCGCGGGCGCGTCGCGTCCGCCCGAGACGACCTGGAATCAGAGCGGTCCGACCGAGCTGTACAAGGGCGAGGCCAACTTCGTGCTCGGGAACAACCTGTTCGTGACGGCCCGCGGCGCAAAGGTGAACGGCGGGTTCGCGCTGACGCCCCAGGGCGGCCTGTCGACGCCGTACTACATCGACGACGGCGGCTCGGTCCGCGGTTCTTACGTGCACTACGAAACGGTGCGTCCGCAGAAGAACTTCTCGGGCGACGCGAACTTCTTCCGCGGCCGGCACGAAGTCAAGTTCGGCTTCGGCTGGCGGCAGGCTGACGTCCACTCCTCGTCGCTCATCCCCGGCACGACCGGCACCCCCGGGATCAACGGGATCGCCACCTACCACGATGGCTATCCGAACATGATCGCGGAAGTCGGCGTGTGGAACGACACCGATGACGCGACAGGGAAGTGGGTGGACTTCTACGTCGGGGATACGATCAGCTGGGACCGCCTGACGCTGAACGTCGGCCTGCGCTGGGACCGGCAGACCTCTTCGGTCAACGAGAACACGCAGACTGGCAACCCGATCCTGCCGGGCCTGCTGCCCAACCTGACGAGCAAGGCGGTCACCGATGCCGTCGAGTGGAACTCGGTCACCCCGCGTATTGGCTTGACCTACGCGCTCGACGAGCAGCGAAAGACGCTCTTGCGCGGCAGCTACGGCTCGTTCGCCTCACAGTTGAGCACGAACAGCGGTGGCTTCCTGTCGACGATCGGCTACCGCGGCGTCTACTTCTACGACGTGGTGGACACCAACGGCAACCGCGTCGCGGATCCGTCCGAGTTCGCCGGTCGCACCTGCACCGATGCCCTCGCCAACGCGGGCGCCTGCAGCTGGTATGGGTTCGACATCGACAACCCGGCCAACGTGTCCACGTCGATCCACTCGGTAGGCGACTACAGCACGCCGATAACCCACGAGTTCCAGCTGGGTCTCGACCGTGAGCTGATACCGAACTTCGGCGTGAGTGGAACGCTCACCTACCGCAAGTTCACCAACATGGTCTGGCGCAACAACGGCCTGGTGGGCACCGACTACGAGCAGGGTTTCGAGTTCACGGGGACCCACACCGCGGTCGGCGCCTACGGCACGCCGGTGTTCATCTCAACCCGCGTGCCGGAGAACCGCTCCGCGACGGTGTACCGTGAGCGAGAGGGCTATTCGCAGCGGTACATGGGCTTTGAGCTGGCGGCGACCAAGCGCCTGTCGAACCGGTGGATGGCGCGCTTCGGGTTCTCGACCAACGACCACCGGGAGTATTTCGACTCGAGGGCGGCGACGACCGACCCGACGCCGAGCCCGGGCAACCCGAACGAGGACGGCGGCATCGTCATCAGGCAGACAGGCGGCTCCGGCAAGTCCGGCATCTACATGGTGCTGCCGAAGTACCAGTTCATCCTGACCGGCCTCTACCAGGCGAAGTGGGGCATCAACCTCGCCGGCAACATGGTGAGCCGGCAGGGCTACGCGATGCCGTACTTCCACACGCGCGTGGATACCGCCTCGTTCGGTACGTCCGATCCGAATGGCCGATTCAAGACGGTCCTCCTGGTCGACGATGTCTCCGACAAGCGGCTCCCGATGATGACCAACCTCGACCTGCGGGTCGGGAAGGAATTCGCTTTCAACCGCGTCCGGCTCAACCTGGACGTGGACGTCTTCAACGCGTTGAACACCGCCACGGTGCTCGGTCGTCAGTTCGACCTGCGCCTGACCACGGGGAACGACGTGCAGGAGATCATGAATCCGCGGGTGCTCCGTCTGGGCCTGCGGTTCAACTTCTAAGGCTTTCAGCTCTCAGCTGACAGCGCTCAGCCCCGGGCCGGCTTCGGCTGGCCCGGGGTTTTTTATGTACCCACCAAGCCGACCTGCCGTCCCGGCAGAACGGGCCGACGGCTTGCTGAGCACCAAGGCCTCAAAGAGCCACCAAGGGCACCAAGGGGAACACCAAGGAATGGCTTTCTTTGCGTTCTTTCTTCGTGTTCTTGGAGCGCTTTGTGTTCTGAGTGCCAGAAAGCCGTCGGCCCGTTCAGCTGGCGGGGGAGGTAGTGGATAATTGAAGAACCATGAAACACCTCATAAAACTGACGAGCTTAATAACGCTCGCGATCTTCGTGTCCGTGTCAGGTGCGGTCGCCCAGGAATGGCGCGGCATGGGGCGGGTGGGCGGCTTCGTGCTCGACGAAGACACCGGGCAGCCGCTCGAGGGGGTCGTCGTGAAAGCGAACCTGCCGACCTCCGGCAACAGGGGGCCAGGCGAGTCGAAATCGAAGAAGAACGGCGAGTGGGCCGTCGGCGGCCTCGCGCGCGGCGAGTGGGCGCTCGATTTCTCGAAGGAAGGCTACGAAACGCGCAGCATCAGCATCCGGGTCTCCGAGATGGGGCGCATCCCGCCGATGGAGGTCAAGCTGAAGAAGAAGCCGCCGCCTGTCGTAGACCCGAACGTCGTGATCAAGGAGCAGCTCACGCAGGCGGCGGCGATGATGAACGCAAAGCAGTTCGCCGACGCGCGGAAGATCTACGAGGAACTGGCCGCGCAGTATCCGGAAGTGAAGCAGTTCCGCCCGCTGATCGCGCGCACCTATTACGGCGAGGGGAACCGGAAGGCCGCGATCGAACACCTGCGCAAGGCGGCGGCGCAGGATCCCGAGAATCTCGAGGTGAAGCTCCTGCTCGGTAACACCTTGATGGAGGAGGGGCAGGCTGACGAGGCCCGTCAGATCCTCGAGTCGATTGACGATTCAAAGGTGACCGACCCGGCAATGTTCCTGAATGCGGGCATCGCGCTCGTCAACGAACGGAAGCACGCGGAGGCGGTCGTGTGGTTCGAGAAAGCCATCGCGCGCTTCCCGCAGCACGCCGACGGCTACTACTACCGCGGCATCGCCAATCTGTCGCTGGCGAAGACCCCCGAGGCGAAGGCGGATCTCGAGAAGTACGTCTCGATGGCGCCGGCCGACGCGCCTGAGCTCGCGACGGC
>JBBECO010000204.1:0-1218 GCA_040881785.1 Vicinamibacterales bacterium | reverse complement strand
CCCGTCGTTGGCGGCCTGGGCGTAGGGCCCGCCGATCCGGATGTAGGCCTGGTAGTTCTCGATCCCTTTCCGGCGATCGTCCTCATTCACCACCCAGCGGCGCTGACTGGTCACGTACCGGCGGCTGCGGGTGAAGCGTAGCTCGTAGGCGCGGCCGAGATTGAGGTAGGCGAGGGCGTCGTCCGGCGCGGCGGCGGTCGCCTTCGTGAACGCCTCGATCGCCTCGTCGAGCACACCGCGGCGGAAGTGGATGACGCCGATGGCATTGTGGATCTCCGGGTCCTTCGGCCAGCGCTGCTCGGCATCCCGCAGCACCGACAGTGCGTTCGTCAGGTCAGACAACGAGGCATGTGTGGCGGCCAGGTCGATGTAGACGGGTTCGAATTCCGGAGCGGATGCGCGCACCCGCTCCCAGGTGGCGATGGCCTCGCGCGGCTGTCCGAGCGCGCCCTGCGTCAGGCCGAGCGCGTAGAGGATCCACGGGCGAACCCCCGGCTTCGCCGCCGCCTCGCGCAACGGGCCGATGGCACTTTCGAGGTCGCCCCGCTGATACGCGGCCCAGCCCTGCGCGCCGAGCGCGTCCGCCGTGGACGTGTCCCCGCCCGAGAGCTCGCGGACGCGCAGCTCCGCGTCGGGGCGCATCCGCATGGCGCCAGGAGCGGCGGCGGCAGCGCCCGCTCCCGTTGCCGTGCCGGTGACCGGCGCTGCCGGCAGCCGCGCCGGCACGCCAGGCACCGCCGCGGGCCACTCCGGGGGGGCCGGCGGAGCGGTTGGCGGCGTGGGTGAGGCGTCCGGCTCCGGCGCGGTGATCGCCCGCGGCACCGTCATGCGCGATGGCTCGAGCGCGAGATAGCCCTTGCGCGCGCGCACGCGCAGACCTTCGCGCTTGACCTTCACCTCGATCGGCCGGTACTTGCCGTCGAAGTTCGTGTTCGCCGGCTGATACGCCAGTACGTAATACCGTCCGGCATCGTCGGCAACGCGATCGAGCGCGCGGCCGATGTTGTTCTCGTTGCGGATCATCAGGCCGCCCGTGTCGATGGCGAGGCTGTTGGTGCCGTCGGCGAGCCCGTCGAAGCTGACCCCGGCCGCCTCAGGCTCATGTGAAAAACCCTGGTCGATGATGCCGGGATTCCCGAAGCGGTTTAGCCCTCGGACGTCGATGGCGTAGATGCGAGCGCCCGCCCGTGCAGTCTGGCCGACGACCGAGCGCAGTGT
>JBBECO010000203.1:3428-16391 GCA_040881785.1 Vicinamibacterales bacterium | reverse complement strand
TGGCGAACAACGATTTCAGCCAGCAGTTGAGCGGCTGGACGGTCGGGACGACCAATGCCTATGTCGTGGACCACTCGGAGGCGTCACAGCCGCTCGTGGATTGTTCGATATGACCTGGTGCATCTGTTCAGCACGGCCGACGTGCATGCCTGGGCACCAGACGATTGGATAGGAATCCTCACTCCGGACGGCCGTCGCGGCGCCTACCGCTCGAGCGGCGTCTACAAAGATGATTGGTACAACGTGACGCTCCGCTCGGTCGATACGGGACAACAGGCTCAGGATGTTCAGACCGTGTCGACGTGGTCAAGGTCTTGGAATCGCCGGTCCCAGGTCTCGACGGCGGTCGATGGCACCAGGTGACGTTACCCGACGGCCAAACTGGGTATGCTGACCCGGCCATCCTGCGCAATCCTGAGGACTATCACGTCTGCTTCGCAAAGATCGACGGTGAGTGGCTGATGGTCGAGCTTGGGCTCGGCATTCGGTGAGCCGGTCTGAGCAACTCAGAATCACGCCCCAGCCAGCGCCTGAGGGCACCATCAAATCAAAGCCTGATTGAAGGCTGCTGCCGTGGCGGATCGCCTCAGCAGAGGCGCTCCGCCACGAATCTACGCACCTCCTTCGTTCTGATTGAGCGCTCAGCGCACTCCGCTCCGCAGGCAGGTCACTGCAGTGGTTCGCCTGACCCTTCGCGGGGCGTGATCGCGATCCGGAAGTCGCGATTCCATTTCGAGACTCAAAATGGAACTGCGGACGACGCGCTCCCGGCGCCCAGCTACAATGGCCGTGTGGCCGGCAATGTGTACTTCGACTTGACGCGGACTTTCAACGCGCGCGGTCCGATCGTCGCGCTGGCGTCCGGTCAGGCGGTCGTCCACTACCGCGTCGCGATCATGAGCAAGGATGGCGACTGGGTGATCCGCGAGACGGCCGAGGCCTGTGAGCGGGTGCTCGGCGTCCTGGCCGAACGCGGCGCGTCGTACCGGACCGGCGCGCCCCTCGATACGCGCTGGCTCGCCGGCGGCTGGTCGAGCCACTTCGAATTCGCGGACGAGAAACGGCGCCGGGTGCGCTGCGACTTTTTCAGCCGTCCGCCGCGGATTGCCCCAGAGGCCACCGATCGCCTCTTTGCCTCCGCCGCCGACGCGTTCCTGGTCGTGGATCTCGAGTCGCTGATCCGCATGAAACGTACCCAGCGTGCGAAGGATTACGCTGTGATCGGTGAGCTGGCGGCCCGCCTGCCGCCCACTCAGGAGATCCGGCTGACGACCGACCCGGACCGGTTGATGCAACTGGCGCCGGAACATGGTGGGGGGATGACGCGGCCAGCCGTTCGTGCCGCGCTGGCCGGCGACCGTGACGCGCTCGTCGTCGCGCTGGCGCGTGAGCAGGACCGGCAGCAGCAGGTGGATCGGGCACGGCTCGAAACCTACGCGGCCGCCGCCGCCCCGTACATCGAGGCGTTCACGCGGATGCCGGCAGACGAGAAGCGCCTACCCGATGCTCACGAGCGCGTCGTCGCACTGGCCGAGCGCCTGCTTCCGTTCACGGTGGATCTGCCGGAGGAGCCCGATGGCGATGCTCAGTGAAGACGACCGCAATCTGCGCGACCTCTCGGATGAGGAACTGGCCCTCGCCTGGGATCTGTGGTTCGACCTGGCGCAGACGACCAATGATGACGATCCTCCGTATTTCCACGGCGTGTTCCAGCTTGTGCGGGTGCCCACTTCTTCCGGCGGGTGGGGCGGTGCGTCGCCGTCTGCGGCCGCGCCCAACACCGATCCGTCCACGTGAGCCTCTTCCCCTGACGCAGTAGTGCGCACACTTCGGGTACGCTGAGGCATGCGCCGGATCCACCTCATAGGCATCTGCGGGACCGCGATGGGGACGCTCGCCGCCATGCTCAAGGCGCGCGGCCACGACGTCCGCGGCTCCGATCAGCATGTCTATCCGCCGATGAGCGACTTCCTCCGCCAGCAGGGGATCACGCTCCTCGAAGGTTATCGCCCCGAGAACATCACCGCCGAAATCGACCTCGTGGTCATTGGCAACGCCATTTCGCGCGGGAACGTCGAGCTCGAAGAGGTCCTCGACCGGAAGATCCGCTACGGTTCGCTGCCGGAGGTCATCCGCGACGAGTTTCTCTGGGCGGCGCGCTCGGTCGTCATCGCCGGGACGCACGGCAAGACCACGACGACGTCGCTGGCCGGATGGCTGCTGACGCACGGCGGCAAGGATCCGACCGTGCTGATCGGGGGCATCGCCGAGAACTTCGAGGGAAGCTACCGGCTCGGCAGCGGACGCGAGTTCGTGATCGAAGGGGACGAGTACGACAGCGCCTTCTTCGACAAGACCGCGAAGTTCCTCAAGTACCTGCCTGACATCGCGGTCGTCGCCAATATCGAGTTCGACCACGCCGACATCTATCCCGACCTTGACGCCATCCGCCTCGCCTTTCGTCGTTTCGTGAATCTGGTCCCTCGCCGTGGACTGCTGCTCCTCGGCGCCGACAACGCCGATGCGCTGGCGCTCCAGGGAAACGCGCACTGCCGGGTAGAGACCTTCGGGCTCAACGACGGCGCCACGTGGCAGGCGCACGATCTGCGCGTGGGGGCCTCGGCAACCGCCTTCAGCGTCAGACGCGAGGGGACACCCGTGGGGGCATTCGAGGTGCCGATGCTTGGCGCCTACAACGTCCGCAACGCGCTCGCCGCGATTGCCGTCGGCGCCGCGGTCGGCCTCGACACCGACACGATGGCCGAGGGCCTGCGTAAGTTCCGCGGGATCCGGCGGCGGATGGAGCACCGCGGCACCCAGGCGGGCGTGATGGTCTACGACGACTTCGCGCACCACCCGACGGCGATCGAAGAGACGCTGGCCGGCGTCCGCTCCGCACATCCCTCTCGGGCCATCTGGGCGATCTTCGAGCCGCGCTCGGCCACCTCCTGCCGCCGGATTTTCCAGGCCGACTTCGCCCGCGCGCTGGGGCAAGCCAACCACGTGATCCTGCCGTCAGTCTTTCGTTCCACGCTGCCCGAGGATCAGCGCCTGTCCGCCGAAGGGGTCGTCGCGGACCTCGTCCGCACGGGCGTGGACGCCAGGTACATCCCGCACACCGATGACATCGTCCGCACCGTCTCACGTGAGGCGAAGGATGGGGACCTCGTGATCGTGATGTCCAACGGCGGCTTCGACAATATCCACCAGAAGCTGCTCGACGCCCTCGGCGCCCGCGCCGGATAGCCCATGAGCGACGTTCGTATTCAGCCGGCCGGCGACGCGGCACTGCGGGTGGAGCTTCCCGCGCGCTTCGACGAGAGTGTCAGTGCGCGCGTGACGGCGATGGGCGAAGCGGTCCGCCAACGGTGGGGCGGCCTGATCCGCGACGCCGTGATCGGCTACCACACGCTGACCGTCTACTTCGATCCCCTCGTGGTGGACGGACGCTGGCTCGAGGAACAGCTTGCCGCCATCGCGGCGGATCCCGCGGCTGCCGACGACGTCCGGGGCGCTCATATCGAAGTGCCGGTCTGCTACGGGGGGGAGTTCGGACCGGATCTCGGGGATGTGGCGGCATCGGCCGGCTGCAGCGAGCAGGAAGTGATCGAGCTGCATACGTCCCGGAGCTATCGCGTGTTCGTCGTCGGTTTCGTCCCCGGGTTCGGCTACATGGGGCCCGTGGATCCACGGCTCTCACTGCCCAGGCGACGCACACCGCGCACGAAGGTGCCGGCCGGGTCCGTCGCGCTCGCAGCCGGGCAAACCGGGATCTATCCCATGGAAACCCCGGGCGGCTGGCACCTCATTGGGCGCACGCCCATCCGGCCATTCGATGAGAGCCGCGCCGAGCCGGTGCTGTTTCGTCCTGGCGACCGTGTCCGTTTTCGCGGCATCACCCGCGAGGAATACGACGCGATGAGCGGAACGTAATGGCGGCGCTGACCGTGATCCGGCCGGGGATGCTCACGACCATCCAGGACCTCGGACGCTGGGGGCGGCAGCACGTCGGCGTGCCCGTCGCGGGCCCCATGGACTGGTTCTCGCACCGGTTGGCCAACCTGTTGCTGGGCAACCACGAGGATGACGCCGCGCTGGAGATCACGCTGATGGGGCCCGAGCTGCAGACCGACGACGAGGTCGCATGCGTCGTGACGGGCGCGGAGTTCGACGTGACCGCCGCCGGCCGCCGCACGCGACTGGGGGAGCCGTTCCGCGTGGCGGCCGGAGAGCGGCTCAAGTTCGGAGCGCGGATCTCGGGAACGCGGGCGGTGCTCGCCGTCCAGGGAGGCGTGCAGGTGCCGCGTGTGCTGGGAAGCCGCTCGACGAGTCTGATCAGCCGGGTCGGCCCATTCGGGGGACGCGCGCTGAGACCTGGCGACGTGCTGCCGGTCTCACGCAGCCGGCCGCTGGCGGCCAGGGCACCCGTGCGGCCGCTCTCACTGCCGCTGAGCGGCGCCCGCGTGCGCGTGATGCTCGGACCGCATGAGAGATACTTCTCGACGGCCGCACTCGAAACCTTCAGTTCCTCGCGATTCCTTGTGACACCCGAATCGAATCGCATGGGGTATCGCCTCGATGGCCCGAGGCTGGAACACAGCAGCAAAGCCGACATCCTTTCGGACGCCACGCCGATCGGCTCCGTGCAGGTCCCGGCATCGGGGCATCCGATCCTGCTGATGGCGGATCGGCAGACGACGGGCGGGTATCCGAAGATCGCGACGGTGATCACGGCGGATCTCCCCCTCGCCGGGCAGCTGGCCCCGGGCGACTGGATCGAGTTCGAGCCCTGCAGCCTCGCTGTCGCGGTCGATGCGCTCCGTCTCCGGACGGCGGCGCTCCAGGGGCGGACGCCGTGAGCGATCTCGAAACCGAGCTCCGCCAGACGTTCGGCGACGAGCGAGTCGCCCGCGACGCGGCGGTCGGCCCCTTGACCACGTTCAAGGTTGGGGGACCGGCCGACTGGCTCCTGACACTGCGCTCGGGTGACGAGGTGAGGCAGGCTGTGGCCGTCGCGCGCGCACATGACCTGCCGATCACACTGCTCGGCGGGGGTTCGAATCTCCTCGTGGCGGACGCCGGTATTCGGGGCCTCGTGCTCCGGATCCACGGGGGAGAGGTGCGATTCGTGGACGACACGACCGTCCGGGCGGATGCCGGCGTGACGATCAACGGCCTCGTGCGGTGGACGGTGAGTCACGGCGTGGCCGGAATCGAAGCCTGGGCCGGCACGCCAGGCACCGTCGGCGGAGCGATCTACGGCAACGCCCACTTCGAGGGGCGCCTCATCTCCGAGCTGCTGCGGCGCGTGACGCTCCTCACGCCCTCCGGTGACGAGGTGACCGTTGACGCGGACGCCATGGCATTCGGCTACGACTACAGCCGCCTGCATCGGACGCGTGAAATCGTGCTCTCGGCTGATTTTCGCGTCCGCCAGGGGGATCCGGCTGCGCTGAGAGAGGTGGCCCGCCAGTCGCTCGCCTTCCGCAAGCGCACGCAGCCGCTGGAGAAGGCGAGCGCAGGCTGTATTTTTCAGAATCCGGATCCCGCGCGCGACCGCGTCCCCGAGGGCATTCCGCCGTCGGCGGGGGCGCTGGTCGATCGCGCCGGACTGAAGGACGCCAGGGAAGGCGGTGCGCGCGTCTCCCCCCGGCACGCGAATTTCATCGTGAACGACGGCGGCGCCACGGCCGCCGACATCGCCCGGCTGATCGAGCGCTGCCGCCGCGAGGTGCGGGAACGGTTCGGGGTCGCGTTGCGCGACGAGATCGTCCGCATCGGATTTGACGAGGAGACGCATGGCCATTCTGAAGGTTGAGGGCGGACGGCGGTTGTCGGGACGGCTGTCTGTGGAAGGCAACAAGAACTCCGCCTTGCCGCTCATCGCCGCGTGCCTGCTCACCGAGGACGAGTGCGTCCTCACGAACGTCCCGCGTATCCGCGACGTGGGCGTGCTCGCGGAACTGCTGCAGGGGCTCGGCGCCACGGTCGAAGGGCTGGGGACCACGACGCTGCGGATCCGGTGCGCCCAGGTCCTGAGCGAGCGCCCGGATGCGAAACTCACCGGCAAGCTCCGCGGATCGGTCCTGCTGCTCGGCCCGCTGCTCGCGAGAAGAGGCGCCGCGCGGCTCGCGCCCCCCGGAGGAGACTTTCCGGCCCGGCGGACGATCTCGACGCACCTGCAGGCGCTGCTCGCGATGGGAGCCGTCGCGGTGGACGAGCCGGGACACGCCCTCGACGCTCCGGACGGCCTCACAGGCGCGTCGATGTACCTGGACGAGGCGTCCGTCACCGGTACCGAGACGGCGCTCCTGGCCGCCGCTGCCGCGCGCGGCCGCACCGAGATCCGTCACGCCGCCATGGAGCCGCACGTCGTCGAGCTGTGCCGGTTCCTTCGTGCCATGGGTGCGGGGATCGAAGGTGAGGGCACCCCGACCATCCGCGTGGAGGGGGTGGAGAAGCGGCGTGGCGCCGAGCATCGCCTGGACGGCGACTACATCGAGGCCGGCAGCTGGGGGGTCGTCGCGGCCATCACCGGCGGAGAGATCGAAGTCGCCGGCGCCCGCGCGGTCGACCTCGAAGTCGTCGCGGCCCCGCTGCTGAAGATGGGACTTCGCTGCCGGTATGACGACGACGTCCTGAGGGTGGAGCAGCCGTCGAAACTCGTCGCCACGAAAAAGATCACCACGAGTCTCTGGCCCGGCTTTCCGAGCGACATGGTGAGTCTCGCCACCGTCCTCGCCACGCAGGCCGAAGGGCGCACGCTCGTCCATGACTGGATGTACGAGCTCCGGCTGTTCGCACTCGAGCAGCTGGCGGCGATGCGCGCGGACCTGTTCCTCTGCGACTCGCACCGGATGATCGTCACCGGACGGACGCAGCTTCGCGGCCGGCACCTCGACAGCCGCGACCTGCGGTCAGGCATGGCGTTGATCGCCGCCGCCCTGGCCGCCGATGGAGAGAGCACGATTGGTCCGGTGGAGACAGTGGAGCGCGGCTACGCGTGGCTGGTGGAGCGGCTGGACATGCTGGGGGCTCAAGTTCACCGTGAGGATACGTAAGAACGCATCCTCTCGGTGATGGGAAATGGGAGCTCCCATATCCCATTAGTACCCGCCGCCGCCCGGCTTCTTCGGCGGCGTCATGGGGATCTGCGTTCCGGGAAGTATGCCCGGCAGGGGCTGCGGGAAGGGGAATCCAACAGGCGGGTCGGGTGGCTTCACCATCCCTGGAAGGATCGGTTCGTCCTTCGGGTCCCGCGGCGGCATCTGGAACTGCGGCAGCTCCACGACCGACCCTGACGTGCCGTAGTCGCGCGCCAGGCGGAACGGGCGAAGATCGCTCTCCGACAACTCCAGCACGCGGACGATGTGCGGCGTGATCGTCAGGAGGATATCGGTCTCCTGCGTCTGGCGGCGCTGGTTCGTGAACAGACCGCCGACCAGCGGAATGTCGCTGAGGCCGGGGATGCCGGAACGGATCAGGCGCTCGTCGTCGCGGATCAGGCCGGCGAGCATGTTCGTCTCGCCGTCCCGGAGCCGGATCGTCGTGCTGATCTCGCGGTTGCCGATCGTCGGCAGTCCGTTGAACCCCTCGCCGGAAATGCTGCTCAGCGAAATCTTCAGCGCCAGTGTCACGTCGTCGTTGTGATGGGTGCGCGGCGTGATGTCGATGTTCACGCCGATGTTCTCGTACACGTACGATGTGATCGGCTGCTGATTGATCCCGCCGGTGGCAATCGGTGCAAACGTGACCGACGGCAGAGGAACCCGTTCCCCGAAGCGCGCCTGCGCCGCCAGCCCCTCGGAAATCCGCAGCTGAGGATTGGCCAGCGTCCGCGTGTTGACGTCGTTCTTCAGGAGGCGGTAGTAGATGCCGGGGATCCCCGCCATCAGCACATCGGCCTGGGTGAGGTTCCGCAGGGTCTGCAGCGTCAGGCCGTCGCGGTTCACGTCGGCGGATCCGGAGATGCCGGGCGATCCCGGCGAGGCGACCTGCAGGCCGAACTCGCGCAGCCGCGTCCGATCCACTTCCAGCAGCTCCACGTCGATGACGACTTCCGGGCGCGCCTTGTCGATGGCTGCGATCAGCCGGGCGGCCGCCTCGACGCGCTCGGGCGTGTCTTTCAGCGCCAGCGAGTTGGTGGCCGTCATCGGCGAGATGCTGCGGACGTCGATGACGATCCGCAGCAGATCGGTGACTTCCTTGATGTCGGCGTTGCTCAGGTGGAACACCCTGACGATCGTCTCTTCGTACTCGCGGCGCTTCTGGGCGTTGTCGGGGATCACCGTGATGGTGCGCGGCGCCGTGATCCGGTAGAAGGTCTGCGTGCTCGTCGTGAGGGATGCGAGCGCGTCCTCGAGGGAGAGCTTGCGCAGATCCAGAGACAGCGGGCGTTCGCGGAACTCCGGATCGAAAATGACGTTGACGTCGGCGATCCGGCCGATGGCCATGAACACCATGCGGCTGCTGGCATTGCTGAAGGTCAGCGAGTCCGGCAGCTTGACGCCATTCGGCAGCTCGAACCCTTCGGGAGCCATGTCGCGCGTCCGGTCGATCAGTGTCTGCAACTCCGTCCGGCCGCCGCGGTTCACGGCGAGGCGCGTGCGCAGCTTCTGCCTGGCGTCTTTCAACGCGGCGTCCACCTGCGCATCGGTTGGATTCAGTTCGGAAGCGAGCTGAAACTCGGCGAGGGCCTCCTCGTACCGCTCGCTCGCGGCGAGACGCCGCCCCGTGGAGACGTGCTCCTGCGCGGCCCTGAGGCGGGCGCGGTCGAGCGCGAGGCGGGCCGTCATGTCGTCCGGACGTTCCCGCACGGCCTTGGTGTATTCGACAACGGCGCGGTCGAAATCCTGCGCCCGTTCCGCCCGCTGTCCCGTCCGCAGGCCTCCGGACGAGGCGCAGCCCCCGACAGCCATGACGGCCGCGACGGCCACCAGGGCAGCGGCCCGGCTCAGCGCCGTGCGACTATTTGCCAGCCGTAACGACATCGGCTCCGCGAGGAATTTTGAAGGCAAAGGTGCTGTCCGGAACGCCGATGTTCTCCTTGAAATTGGAGAACGTGAACGTGGATTGCCCGCCCTGGCGATCGGCGGCCATCAGCGAGCGGATCTGCAGCGTCTGCTGATCGACGACGAGCTGCAGCCAGTCGTAATCGCGCTCCGGGAGCTTCGGCTCGAGGCGGAGGCCGTGCGTGCCGGCCGGCGCGCCGGGCACGAACGTGACGGTGAAGTCGCGCGTCAGGTTGCCTTTGCCGACGAGGAACAGGACGGCCGTGGTGGCTTCGTCCTGCTTCGGCACCGGGCTCCTCGTGACCTGGTTGTCCGCCGGTACCCAGAGATAGATCTGCGAGCCGTCCGAGACGAAGACCTTCTTTTCCGGCGCGGCGTAATCCCAGCGCATCTTGCCCGGCTTCTTCACGTGGACCTTGCCGCGTTCCGTCAGCTTCCGCCTGAGCACGCCGCTTTCGTACTGCTGCGTGAAGTCCGCCGAGAAGTCGCGGATCCGGTCGTACTTCGCCTGGAGCGCCGCGGCAACCTGCGGGGCGGACGGCTGCTGAGCGGTTGCGGACACCGTCAGGGTAGCGATGGCGGCGGTGAGAACAAGCGCAACACGGCGCATCAGTACCTCGAATGGCAGGGCAGGGCTGACGTCATCTTAGCATGCGGTGCACGGGCGGTTCGCGAACCGTCCTACCCGTTCCGCTTGGCCCGGACGAAGGCCAGCACCTCGGAAACGGGCCGGCAATTGAGGACGTGACGGGCTTCGACCCATCCCCGGCGGGCCGTGCCGATGCCGAGCCGCATCTGCCGGTCGAGGGCCCGGACCCGGTGGCAGTCGCTGTCGATCGTCACGGTCACGCCGGCGGCGACAGCCGCGCGGGCGTGCTCGCCGTCGAGGTCGAGATGGCTCGGGGCCCCGTCGATTTCCAGTGCCGTGCCGGTGTCAGCCGCGGCCGCATAGACGGCATCGAAGTCGAGGGCGTACCCGGCGCGGCGTCCCACCAGACGATTGGCGGGGTGGGTGATGACGTTGACGAGCGGATGCGCGATCGCGCGCAGGCAGCGCCGGGTCAGCGTGGGGCCGTCCTGTCGCGCGGCGTCGTGGAGCGAGGCCAGCACGAAATCCAGTTGCTCGAGGACGATGTCGGGGAAGTCCAGACGGCCATCCGGCAGGATGTCCACCTCGATCCCGTGCAGGATCGTGATGCCCGGATACTGCTCGCGCAGGCGGAGGACCTCGTCGCGCTGTCGCGCGAGCTGATCGAGTGTGACCGTGCGCGAGGCCGCGGCGCTCTGGGAGTGGTCCGAGATCGCCATGTACTCGTACCCCAGCGCGGCGCTGGCCGCCACCATGGCCTCGAGCGTGTCCTGGCCGTCGCTGTACGTCGAGTGCATGTGCAGGTCGCCGCGGATATCGAGGCGCTGCACGAGCTGCGGCAGGCGCCCCGCGGCCGCCGCCTCGGTCTCGCCGGTGCCATTCCGCAGTTCAGGGGGGATGAACGGCAGGGCGGCATGGGTGTAGAGGTCCTCTTCGCGGGCGTGCAATGAGGGGCGCCGACGCGCCGTCACCATCGCGACGTGCGTGCTCGACCCCGTGTGGTTGAAGAGCACCGTGCCGTAGTCGTCCGGTGCCGCGATCCGGACGTCGATCTCGTGATGGTGCACCCAGAGCAGGACCCGCCTGGACGTCCGGTGCAGGACGTCATCGACGTCCGGCATGGCGCAGAGGGCCTCGACCGCGCCCCCAGGATCGGCAGCCTTGCCGACGAGGACGAGCTGCGGCACCAGGGGCTCGAAGCGTCTCGCGCCGCCGGCGATCACGACATCGTCCAGCTGGGGGCAGTGGTGAGCGATCTGGGTCTGGATGTCGGTCAGGATCTCGTCGGCGCGGCCGAGCGACACGGGCCGGACCTCATCCGCCAGGGCGTCCGCCGCCGTCCGCACGCGCGGCGCGGCCGTCTCCATCAGGCGGTGCAGCCGGCCGTCCTCGAGGGCGGCCTGAAGGTCCGGGAGGGTGACAACCCCGAGATCCCGCGCGAGTGCCGCAGCCTGTTCGGGGGTCGCTGCGCCGAGTTCGAGCAACCAGCGGAGCAGCGCCGGGATCCCGGCCCGGCCGGCGCGAAGGGCCGCCTCGCCGCCCCCGGAAGCCAGCTCCCGCATGCGCCAGGTGGCGGCTGCCGGAAAGTCCGGAAAGTCAGGAAAGTCAGGGATGTCAGGGGATTCGGGCTGGCGGATGCGCTGTTCCAGCCGCGCCGCCTCGCTGGGCGTGAGGCCGTTCAACCGGCTGACGGCGGAGCGGAGGTCGGCGCCGTCGTTGGCGCCCCGTATTTCGGCAAGGCAGGCAAGGTAGCTGAGGTGTTCGACCAGGTTCGGCGCGTTCACCCATTCAGACTAACCGAGGTCGGGCGACCCGGGGTCAGTCTCCGCCGCCTCGGCTAGGCCTGCTGCTGATGCCCGTGCTCGTGAACCGTCCAGCCGTGTGAGCGCCTACCGCACGCGATGCAGCGGAGAAACATGGCGCCGCCATTACAGCTCACGCTGTAGTCGTGCCCAACGACGTGACAGAAAATCCAGCTCCACATGGCGCACCTTCAGAGGGGGGAACGTCGGCGACGATCGCAAGCGAAATGCCAGAGTGCATCCCGACGGCGGCGCGAGAATTCCCGGCAGAAACTCGCGGCAGCACGTCGCCGGACCGAAGGCGGGTTGGTTATCTGCCCTCGGTCGTGCTCCGAACAGGTACGTGAAGTTACGACTTTGAAATTGCCAGTGACAGGACACCAGAACGCATCTCACAAACCACGACGCGAATGAGCGCCAGCGAATGAGCCACGCGAACGGAGCGAGCCGGCGAAGCGGCGAGCGAGAGAGCGTGTAAGGGAGTCCGAGGGGCGAAGCCCCTCGGATGAGACTAGGGCTCTGAGGGGGGCCGGCCGAAGTCCACGGTGAGGGCCGAAGCCGTCGTGGTGATCGTCGCGGTCACCCGGCGTTCGCCGTACTGCGGGTGCTTGAAGATGAATTCGCGGGTCCCCAGGGGCACCTGGAGGTTGGCGAGCGGCGTCTCGCCGGCCCGTGTGCCGTCTACCCAGACCTCGGCCCAGGGGGAAGCGTTCAGGTTCACCAGGCCCATGGGTTTCAGGTTGAGCACACGCTCTTCGCCTGGCCGGATCTCCACCGTCTGCGATGCCGTGTAGCCCAATTCGCGGTTCGAGAGGGTCAGGACGTGCCGGCCGGGCGCCAGCACGATCCGGCCGCTCTCGGTGCTGCCGAGCGTGCGCCGTCCCTCCGAGACGTCCAGGCGAATCGGCGCGAACACGGCCAGCCAGCCGGAGAAGAGCGGGACGCTGAGCGTCCCGGGTTTGCCCGCCTCGATCAGGACCGTCCGCTGCACGGTGACCTTGCCGTCGGTGATCTCGACCTTGTGCTTCCCGACGGCCACGGCGTCGAGGGCGAGCGGCGTGACGCCCACGACCTGGCTGTTCAGGATGACGGTCGCACCCGCCGGCTGACTGTTGACCACGAGGCTGCCGGTCGTCGGCGCGGGGACCGGCGCGGCCGTCGCCCTGGCCGGTGCGCTGACGGGGCCGGCCGCCACGATCGGCGATGTGGGCCGGCCCTGCAGGTAGGACCGCCCCGCGAAGATGCCGACCGACAGCACGACCACCGCTGCGGCGACCGCCTTCCACGGCACGGGAGCACGTCGCACCGCGCGCGGAATGACGGGTCCGGCCTGCGTCGGCACCGGGGCCGGCATGACATCGGCTCGGCGAGGCCGGGGCGGCGCGTAACCGGCCGGGGCCTCCTGGCGGATCCGCAGGGCAGCGGGTGCGGTGGCCGGCAGGACCTGCACGGGGGCTCCGGCCTGTGGTGGCGCGAACACCACCGGAGCGGCCTGAAATGGCGTCGGCGCCTGGGGCCAAACGGGCACGGCCGGCACCGGAGCTGGCGGCGGGGCCGGCGG
>JBBECO010000203.1:0-3328 GCA_040881785.1 Vicinamibacterales bacterium | reverse complement strand
CGGGGCCGGCGGCGGGACCGGGGGTGCGGCAAAGACCGGAGGTGCAGGCGGCGCCGGCGGAGGTGCGGAAAAGACCGGCGCCACCGGAGGCGCCGGCGGGGTCACCAGGTGCAACTGCGGCATCACCGGAGGTGCGGGGATTGGTGCCGCGGGTACGGGTGCCGGCAGCGGAGCGGGCTCGGCGTGACCTCCGGCGAAGGAGTCGTCGAGCGGGTCGGCCATGTGCGGCGTTACCAGGGGTGCCGGCAGCGGGTCGGTCGCACGGTCGATCGATGGTTCGGCGTGGACCGGTGTCGGCTGCCGCGCCGAGACCACGACCTGGAGCGGCATGGGCCGGTGCGGGGCGACTTCCATCGGCTCGGGCTCGGGCCGTATGCGTGCCGCCGGAGTCTCCGCCATGACCCCCGGCTGGAACGACACGAGTTCCGCCAGCGCGTTCAGGCACTCGTCTTCGCTGATGTGGCTGACGAGCCGGCGGATTTCAGCCGCCGCCTCCTCGGACGTCACGGCCGGCCGCCGGCGTTCGGCCGGCAGCGTCGTCGTGAAGAAGCGGCTCACGGCTTCCGCGAAGGCTCCACCGGTGCGGATCTCCGCGAGCTCGGCCACCTCGCGCACCAGGGGCGCCAGGGCAGAGACGTTTGCCGTGCTGTCCGGCGGACGGCCGGCCGCCAGCAGCAGGGCGCAGAGCGCGACCTGCGCGACGTCCATGCAGGCGTCGACCGGCGCGGGACCGGCCATCGGCGGCACCAGGATGCCGAATGACGTCCACAGCGTGCGCCGATTGAGCTTCAGGCGTTCGAGCGCCGCGCCGTAAATGCTGTCGAGCAGTACGACCTGCGAGGTCGGGGTGATGATGATGCGGCCGGGAGCCAGCGCACCGTGTGTGATGCCGCGGGCGTGCAGCTCCGCGAGCGCCGGCATCGCCTGGAGCAGGAAGCCGAAGGCGGCGTCGATCCCCGACACCGCGGAATCCTGAGCCTCACGCGTTTCCAGGATGTCGATCAGACGGTGTCCCGTCACGAGCTCGGAGACGACGGTCAGCGACGCGCCATCACGCTCGAGGTCCCGCACGCGTGCGAAGCGTTCATCGTCGAGAGACGCCAGCTCGGCAGCCGTGGCGCGCAGCGCCGGCTCGAACGCCAGGAACTGCGGGCGCAGGTGCAGGCATTCGAGCATGCCGCCCACTTCGCGATTGAACCGGACGGACCGGCGGCCGAGCCCGTCGGCATATCCGGCGGTGGAGACCGACGACGATCGGATGTCAGGGGATCCAGACATGCACGTGGTGCTTGCTCCGGGCTGCAACCCACGCACCCGGGAGGCCCACGCCGCACAGGTGTGCGTTTTACGCCTATTTCGCGCGATCGCGTGCCCTCAGGCCGGGGCCGCGCCGGCGGAGCCGGTTACGAGAACGTAAGCGTTCTGCCGGTCCTGCAATTTGCGGTAGATTGAATGGCCATGACTGACCCAAATGAAATCCGCGCGCTGAAGGCGTCGTTGCGGGGCGCGCTCGATACGGCCGCGGCGCTGGCGGCCCTCCAGGGCAAAGTGGAGGCGCTCGATGAGCACGGTGACATTCCCGCGGAGGATCTCGAGGAGCTGTGGCGCGTGACGTCGGGCCACGCGATCGCTTCGACCGCGCTGCGGGGATTCGTCACGACGATGCAGACGCGGCGCGCGGCGACGACGTCTTGAGCGATCGGTACTCGGTAATCGGTGATCGGTCGTTCGGTTTGTCCGGTACTCCTGCCGCGTGATAAACTTTTGTTCGAGTTCGACATGGCCAGCGCCATGAGGGAGCTCGAAAAAGCCACACAACTAGTGGGCGGCTAGCTCAGCTGGGAGAGCGCCGCGTTCGCAATGCGGAGGTCGCGAGTTCGATCCTCGCGCCGTCCACCAAATAAGTTGAACAATTACAACGGTTTATGAGAAGAGGCTCCGACAACGCCGGAGTCTCTTTCGTGTTTGGGGTGCATTAGGGGTGCAGCGCCGTTACGGTGCCCCGCCACGCTTAGACCGACGTTCTGCGCTGCGCTCACGACGCACAGTCCAGACAAGAATGTCTAGTCTCTGGTACAATGGACGCCAGCCCTCGCTGTGGCGAGAGCGGTAGTGTTGCAAGTGAGGACGCCGGTATGACATCATCGCCCGGCTCACCTATGTCGCTCCAAAAAGAACTCGAGACATTCAAAAAGCGGCTTCCCGAATGGCCTGAGCACGAAGGAAAGTTTGTGCTCATCCATGGGGAAGACGTTATCGACTTCTACACTTCGTACGAGGACGCGCTGAAGGTCGGCTACGAAAAGTTCAAGCTGGAGCCCTTCCTCGTCAAGCAAGTGCATGCGCTAGAGCGCATTCAGTTCGTCTCTAGGTTCGTCGATCCCTGCCTCCGGCATGCCGTCTAGCAAGTTCGAGAATGCCGCACTTTTCGCTTCAGTTTACCTCTGAAGGGCCAATGCTGAATGCCGCCGTGGGGGTTAGCGCGGCGCGCGCTAAAGCCTTGACTGCGGAAGGGCAGGCCGTGCCGGCACTTGTGAATATTCGTGCGCTCATCGACACGGGGGCGAGTTGCACTTGTGTCGATCCGTCGGTTCTCGTGGCTCTTGGCATTCCGGCAACCGGCACGGCTACAATGAACACTGCATCGAGCGGACAAACGCCTCACGTAACCGAACAGTTCGACGTCGCGTTGGCTATCCCGGGTGCGACGGCTACCGACCAACCGTTGGTCATCCAGGCGATCCCTGTCGTCGCGATCGAGTTGTTAGCAGCACAGAATTTCCACGCGTTGATTGGCCGCGACATCTTAAGTCGCTGCCTGTTCTTCTACAACGGTGCGATGGGCCATTTTTCGGTCGCGTTCTAAAGGCCAGCCCCTTTCGCCTTAGAAACAGTTCCGTCACTCTTAGCGCCACGTTCCAGCCGCCGGGGATACCCATCCCACGGCGGGATGTTCACCACGGCGCCGCCAACCTTCACGCCGTTTGCCTTGCCCGCCACGCGGCTAGGAGCGCACGGACTATCCAAGGCCAGCGCCCCGGCGGTCCAGTGCAGGACCATCACGCGCCGCCTTTCTTCGCTGTCCGAGTGAGTCGCCGCGCGATCGCGCCACAACTGCAACGTCGGGCTCTCGGAAACGTTTCTGACTTAACACGGTTCAACACGGCCAAAGGCCCGCCTTGTAGGCCCGACCTTCAGGTCGGGCGGTCGCCGCACAGGTCGGGCGTCTGACGCCCGACCTACCGCACGTGCACCCGCACGACCTTCGCCGGGACGAACTCGTGCTTCGCGGTGCTCCACGCGAAGACGGCGATGTCGTAGGTGCCGG
>JBBECO010000202.1:0-2541 GCA_040881785.1 Vicinamibacterales bacterium | reverse complement strand
GCGCCCGGCATCTCGACGAAGACGTCCACCATCGGCACGATGATCTGCGGCTCCTCCTCGCGGGGCAGCGCGACCACCGCCAGCGCGCCGAGCGCCATGGAGGCCAGGATGAACAGCGGCGTCAGCTTGGAATTGATGAAGGCAGCCGCCAGCCGGCCCGCCACCCCGTAGGGAGCCGTCATTTCCGTTCTCCGACGATCACGCGGCGTCCGTCGACGACGTCGGGAGACGCGCCGAGAATCACCACGTCACCTTCCGTGAGACCGGCCAGCACTTCGGTCCCGCTGACGCTCACGAGCCGCAGCCGCGCCACGCCGCCTTCGACCGCAAACACCGAGGTCATCTGGCCGCGCCGGGTGAGCGCGCCGTCCGGCAGGGTCAGGGCCCGGCGGGCCGGGCCCTGGAACTCCGCGCGGCCGAAGCGTCCCGACTGCAGACCCGCAGCGGCGGGCAGCGCGATCTTCACCAGGAAGGCCCGCGTATCGGCGTTGACCGCGCGGCTGATTTCCGTCACGGCTGCCTCGATCACATCCCCGTCGCGGCCTGCCCCGGCGTCCAGCCGCACGCGGACGGCATCGCCGCGCGAGATGCGTGCGGCGCGCGATTCGTCCACGTGAACGTCCAGGCGGAACGCGCGCGTGTCTTCGAGGCGCAGCAGCGGCGCGCCAGGCGCCGCCATGTTGCCCGGCTCGACGAGTTTCTCGGTGACGACGCCGTCGAACGGGGCTCGGATGGTGGCAAACGAGGCGGTGGTGGCCGCCGCGTCGGCTGCCGCGCGTGCGCCCTCGAGGTCGGACCCGGCGCCGCGCGCCCGGGCGTCGGCCGCCGCCGCGTTGGCTTCCGCGCGCCGAAGGGCAGCGGTGGCCTCGTCCAGTTCCTGCGCCGTGGCGGAGCGTCTCGCGTGGAGACCTTCGATCCTGGCATGCGCCGCGCGCGCGAGCGCCAGCCCCGCCGCCGCCGCCTCGCGGTCCGCGTTCGCGGCGGTGATGCCCTGACCAGCCGCGCTGGCTGCGGCGCGCGCGCCTCGTGCCTGGGCGCCGAGGTCCGCACCGTCCAGCACGAGCAGCACCTGCCCGGCGCGCACGCGGTCGCCCGGCGCCACGCGCACCTCGCGGACGGGCGCGAGGATCCGCGCCGTCAGGGTGGCGGTCGTTCGCGCCTGCACGACCCCGCCGGCCTCGAAGGTGTCGCTCCCGTCCTGCATCGTGACCGTGGCGACTTTTACCGGCAGCGGGGCCGCGTCCTCCGCGGCCACCGTGTCGGAATGCCCCGAGCACGCCGGAACCGCCAGCCCGGCCGCCAGCGCAAGACCCGCAAGATACAAACGTTGGTTCCTGATCATCGTGTTCATCGTCTTCCCACAGCGCGTTCGAGCGCGGCCGTTCCCGTGAGCACCGCCGCCTGCGCGGCCACCTGTTGCGTCTCGGCCTGCACCACCGCTTCGGCGGCCCGCAGCAGCGACGTCACGTCCGTCAGCCCCGCTTCGTACCGATCGCGGATGATCCGCCGGCTCTCGACGGCTTGCGCGACTGCCGCGCGTCCCACGACGTCACTGGCGCGCGCCGCGTCGAGGCGTGCGACAGCCGTGCGGACCTCGAGCCTGGCCGCGGCGATCGCCCGCTCGGTGTCAAGCGCCCGGCCGGTCGCCAGCTCGCGCGCTTCCGCCAGGCGTGCCTTGTCGGCGAAGCCCTGAAAGAGGTTGATGCGCGCCGTCGCGCCCACGACCCAGCTGGACTCACGCGAGCCCCAGGTGCCGCCGTTGATCTCCCAGCCGGCCTGCGCGCTGACCTGAGGCAGAAAGGCCGCGCGCGCGGCCTTCTGTGCAGTGTCCGCGAGCCGTTCCTGAAGCGCGGCGACTTTGAGGTCGGGCCGGCTCTCCAGGGCCTCCGCTTCGAGCGCCGCGACGTTCGCCGTGTCGATGACCGCGACCGATGTCGACGGGTCGAGCGTGAAGACCGTGTCGAGCGGCTCGCTCATCAGCTCGTTGAGCTGGGCGCGTGCGACCTGTTCGTCCGAGGCCGCCCGGATCTGCTGCTCCCGGCTTCGCGAGACATGCAGGTCGAGCTGCAGCACGTCCGCATCGGTGACCAGGCCGGCGTCTCGCCGGTTTCCGGCGAGCTCGCGATCCGCCGCGGCGCTGGCGGCGGCCGCTTCGGCAGACCGGCGCGCCGCCACGGCCACGATGACACGCGCATACGCGGCCGTGACACCGGCCCCGAGCTCGTGGTCCACGACCAGCCGTCCGGCGGATGCCATGTCGCGTCCGACCCTGGCCGCCGCGACGTTCGCTCTCGTCGAACCGTCGAACAGCGGCTGCTCGATCATGAACGCCGTCCTGAAGTTGTCGACAGCGTTCGGGTTGTTCAGGGAATCGATCGCGAAGTTCGCGGCGGTGAACTGCTTCTGAGAAAGGAGGGAGCTGAACACGAACACGGGCTGGTTCCCGCGCTGCCAGGATTCGACCAGGTCGATCCTCGGCCAGTAGCCGCCTTTTGCCTGGGTGACCCGGTGCTCCGCCGCGCGCTCGGAAGAGGCGGCGCC
>JBBECO010000201.1:0-2551 GCA_040881785.1 Vicinamibacterales bacterium | reverse complement strand
AAGACGAAGGTCACCTTGTCGACTCTGACCGCCGCTGCACGCCGCGGTGGCATTAACACAGCGAAGCGCCTGCCATCGGGGTGCAGGTCAAAGTTAGCGGCGTCGCCGGAAACCGTATTCGTAAATTGACCGGGTGACCACACTCGCGCCTTCTCCGCACGAAGCGCGTCCCCGAGCGATGTGTAACTCACCACATTGATTCTGTTGCTCGGCGTGCGATAGAAGAGATCCTTGCCGTTCGGCGACCACTTTGGAATCATTCCGCCACCGCTCGAAACCTGCTGCTTTCCGCCCTGACTCGGAAACAACCGAACGTAGACTTCCTGGTTCCCGGATTCGTCGGACGTGTACGCGAGCCAACGTCCGTCCGGCGAGAACGCGGGACGCCATTCGCTGGCAGCACCGGTGAGGAAAGGCTGCGCCTTCCCTGGCGTCCAGCCAGAGGTTTCGCTGCCTGCCATCGACAGGGTCATCACGTCGGCTCGGGTTCCCGGATTGCTTTGATGAAACGCGAGGACTTTGCCGTCGTAGCGCCACGAGTTGGGGATCTGTTGGACGTCGCTCTCCGTTAAGCGCTGAGGATCACCACTGCCATCAGCGCGTACCCAGAAGAGGCCAGCGCGTGCCGCTTTGTCCTGCGAGTGATAAACCACCCTCAGTCCGTCTGGCGTCCAGGACGGGTAGCGGTTGACTTCCCCGGCGAATGTGAGCCGGGTTAGCGTGTCGCGCTCCCAGTCGTAGACCCAGATGTCGACGCGTTTGCCGTCGGCAATATGCATCGCCAGGCGTTTGCCGTCGGGAGAAAACCGGGGTGTGGAATATGCGCCCGACGTTTCGCGGAGTGGCGTGAACGTACCCTCGTGATCCATCCAGTAAATGGAGAGGCTCCCACCCGCGCTGGCATCGTTGACGTAGACGAGGTGTCCCGTCTGTGAAAAGGAGAATTGGGCGGAAAACCGCGACCCGCCGACGCCCGGACTCGCGAACACGCCTGCGAGAATCGGCGCCGGCACACCGGTCATCTCGAGCCGTGTGAGGTCGAACGGCGCCGCGTACAGGGTACCTCCCGTCACAAACACCAAGTGACCGCTGGCGAGGTAGCGGGGCGAAATCCCGCCGCGGTGCACGGTCTTTCGCTGCTTCGTGGAGAGCGAGAAAACGACAATGTCAGGTTGGTAGTTGAGGAATGAGGTACTGGAGTTAAAGAGGACCGCATCTCCCCCGGGAAGAACGTGCGGCCAGCTGTGCGCGATTTCGCCGGCGTGCGGGTCGAGAGCCGTCAGCTTTTCGGTTTCTCCCCCTCGCGACGAAACTCTTGCCAAGCCCTCGGTTGACGAAAAGATGATCGTGCCGTCGTCGCTCCAACTCCCACCGCCGATGCCGGCATCACAGAGCGTAACCGCTCCACCGCCATTAACGGCGATCTTCTTTAGCTTGTTGTCGGCGAAGAATCCGATCCATTGCCCGTCGGGAGAAAAGAAGGGATTCGCGGCCCCTTCCGTCCCCGAAAGCACTGCGGCGTGCAATTGATCGAGGGGCCGGACGTAGATGCGCGTGTTGCCATCGGCGGCTTGGGCGAGGAGAGCCAGCCGCGTACCGTCTGGCGAAAGAACCGCAGCGGGACCACCATCGGTCGCCAAACTCGCGTCCGCGCCGATCTCCGCGCTCAGCCGCGTTGGCCTATCGACCGGCGAAGGTCGCCGAGGCGCCCACAAGGCCAGCACGATCGCCAGCGCGATGCCGAGCGCGCCAGTTGCCGCCCACGGCAACGCACGTCGCCAAACTGGCAGCACATCGGGGATGCGCGGAACACCGATTGCTTCTGGCGCACCGCTCAAAAGTTCCTCAATTTGAATGCGGGCTTCGCCGATGTCACGCATCCGAGCGTTGGGATCTTTCTTCAGGCAACGTGTCAACAGGCGACGAAGGCCCGATGGCGTCGCCGCGGGCAAGGCGCTCCATTCGGGCTCCTTCATCATGACCGACGCCAGCGTGATGGAGGTGTCACTGCCTTCGAACGCGCGACGGCCGGACAGCATCTCGAACAGGACGGCGCCGAACGCCCAGATGTCGGCGCGCTTGTCGACAGGCTGCCCGCGCGCCTGCTCGGGTGACATGTATGCGTCCGTGCCGAGGATTATGCCCGCGCCCGTCAGCGCCGCGGCGCTCGTGATTGTGGGCGAGTTGGCGAGCATCGCAGCGGCGCCGGATGTCGAGACGGGATCCATGGCTTTCGCGAGGCCGAAATCGAGCACCTTCACCGTGCCGTCCGGACGCACCTTGATATTCGCCGGCTTCAGATCGCGATGGATGATGCCCTGCTCATGGGAACACTCCAGCGCCTGCGCGATCTGCTTTGCGATGACCAACGTTTCGTCGATGGGAATCGGTCCGCGCGCGATACGCTGTGATAGATCGTCCCCCTCGACAAGCTCCATCACGAGCGCACGCACGTCCTCCGACTGTTCGATTCCGTAGATCGCTGCGATGTGCGGATGATTCAGCGACGCGAGGACTTCTGCCTCGCGTTGAAAACGAGCGAGCCGGTCAG
>JBBECO010000200.1:14426-16673 GCA_040881785.1 Vicinamibacterales bacterium | reverse complement strand
GGCGGCCCGCCTACGGCGGGCTTCCCTCCGGCGCCTCGCTCGGGCCGCAGGCGCTCTCTGCTCTGTCGGAGATAGTCCTCCCAACCGCCAACGTACTCGACGACCTTCCCGTCGCCCTCGAACGCCAGGGTGCTGGTGACGATGCGGTCGAGGAAGACGCGGTCGTGGCTGACGAGGAGGACGGTGCCGTCGAAGTCGCCGATCAGCTCTTCGAGGAGCTCGAGGGTCTCGATGTCGAGGTCGTTGGTCGGTTCGTCGAGGACGAGGACGTTGGCCGGCTTCGCGAACAGCTTCGCGAGCATAAGACGATTCCGCTCGCCTCCTGACAGCGCCTTCACGGGTGACATCGCGCGATCGCGGGGGAACAGGAAGTCGGCGAGATACCCGATGATGTGCTTGGGCTGGCCGTTGACGATCACCGTGGTGTTGCCGTCGTTGATGCTGTCGGCGACGGTCTTCTCCGGATCGAGCTGCTCGCGCTGCTGATCGTAGTACGCGACCTGCAGGCGCGCGCCGTGCTTGATCGTGCCCGTGTCCGGCTCGATCTCGCCGAGAAGCAGCCGCAGCAATGTCGACTTGCCCGCGCCGTTCGGCCCGATCAGGCCGATGCGGTCGCCGCGGAGCACGCGGACCTTGAAGTCTCTGATGACGGGCACGCCATCGAACGACTTGCTGACCCCCTTGGCTTCGAACACCAGCTTGCCGGGCGCATCACCCGAGTCGATGGCCAGCCGTACGTTGCCGGACTGCGCACGGTAGGCCGCGCGCTCGGCGCGCAGGGCCATGAGGTCCTTGACGCGCCCTTCGTTGCGCGTGCGGCGCGCCTTCACGCCCTGCCGCAGCCAGGCCTCTTCCTGCGCGAGCTTCTTATCGAGCCGCGCCAGATCCCGCGCCTCGGTCTCGAGTGCATCCGCCTTCTTCTCCAGGTACTTCGGATAACTGCCGGGCCACGACGTCAGCGTGCCGCGATCGAGCTCCACGATCCGCGTCGCGAGCCTGTTGAGAAACGCGCGATCGTGCGTGACGAACAGCAGCGCGCCGGGGAACGACGCCAGGTGTTCCTCGAGCCACTGGATCGCGTCGATGTCGAGATGGTTGGTCGGCTCGTCGAGGAGCAGGACGTCGGGCTCGGCGACGAGCGCCTTGCCGAGCAGCGCGCGCCGGCGCCATCCGCCAGACAACTCCCCGACCGGACGGTCCGCCGGCAGGTCCAGCCGTGACACCACGAGCTCGACTTTCTGTTCGAGACGCCAGCCGTCCTGTTCCTCGAGCTCGTGCTGCAGGTCGCCGAGGCGCGTGAGCGCCTTCTCGTATCCGTCCGAGTCGTGCGGGATCTCGGAGATGGCGTGGGCCGCGTGATGGTAGTCGGCCACGAGCGCGCCGAGCGCACCCAGGCCTTCCGCCACTTCCTCGAACACCGTGCGTGTGCCGACCAGCGGGACGTCCTGGTCGAGTCTGGCGACGCGGACCCCCGGCGCCCGCCAGACCGTCCCGGCATCCGGCGGCACGTCGCCGGCGATGACCTTGAGCAGGCTCGATTTGCCGGAGCCGTTGCGTCCGATCAGCGCGATCCGTTCGCCGGCGTCGATCTGCAGCGACGCGTGCTCGAACAGCGGATGGTGCCCGAAGGCGAGCGCCAGATTGTCAAGAGTAATGAGGGGCAAGTGGTCCAGACGGTTGTGGGCCCGACCTGTAGGCCCGACCTTCAGGTCGGGCGCAAAAGCGGGCGCGGCCGAAGCGAGTACAATCCGAGAATACAGGAGGCTCGATGAAAGCACTATTGTGCGCAGGGATTTTTGCGCTCGGGACGGTCGCCATGGCGGCCCAGGAGTTGAAGCTCGGCACGGGCGTGTCGCTGACCGAAGCCACGCCCATCAAGGCGCTCGTGAATCATCCGGAGGAGTTCGTCGGCAAGACGGTCCGCATCGACGGCGTCGCCACCGCGGTCTGCGAGGATATGGGCTGCTGGCTCGCGATCAGCACGAGCGACGCCAAGGATGCCGACACCATCCGCGTGAAGGTCGAGGACGGCGTCATCGTGTTCCCGGTCACCGCCAAGGGCAAGCCGGTCTCGGCCGAGGGTGTGTTCGAAGAGGTGACACCGCAGGCGGCCAAGGAGGCGGCCGCCGAGCATGCGGCGCACCACCCGCAGGCAAAGCCCGATCCGAAGGCCAAGCCGGACGCGCACGCGGCTCACGCGGCGCCGGCGACGCCGCACGCGGCGAAGACGTATCAGATCAAGGCCAC
>JBBECO010000200.1:9365-14326 GCA_040881785.1 Vicinamibacterales bacterium | reverse complement strand
CTCACGCGGCGCCGGCGACGCCGCACGCGGCGAAGACGTATCAGATCAAGGCCACGGGCGCGGTGGTTCGCTGACGCCCGCCCAATTGGGAATTGGGAATTGGGAATTGTCGGCATCGGTGTTGAAGCCGGCCGTTCGGACGATTTCAGCTCCGGGCGCTCGCTGACGCCCGCTCAATTGGGAATTGGGAATTGTCAGCAACGGTGCTGAAGCCGTCCGTTCGGGCGATTTCAGCTTGTTGCCCACAATTCCCAATTCACAATTCAGAATTTTCCCCTCTACTTCAACACCGTCAGCGTGACATCAATGCGCAAGACTTCGCCACTGACCGGATCCGTCGCGGCGGTGTGCTGTGCGCTCTGGCCGCTTTTCAGCAGCAGGTTGAAGTTCGAGGTGAAGGTGCGGAACGCCGGCACGCCGCTCACGCGGCTCTGGGCCGCCGACCCGCCGTCCTTCTCGGGCACGAACACCGCGGTATCCGCCACGGTGAGATCCAGCTTGAACAGCCCCCCCTCCAGCGCGCGCGCCGCGCAATCGATATTCGTACCGACCGACCGGTAGGTGTAGCCTGTCTGCGGCGCACTGCCCTCGGTCGCAACCGACCTCGGCACGGGGACGTCAACGCCCATCCGCAGCCTCGCCGGCTCTCCCCTCCCGCCAGCGGCCGCGACCACAGCCAGTGTGTACGGAATGCTGCTGATCTTCTTCTCTCCCTGGTAGCGGGACACCACGATTTCCACCTTGAGAGGGACTTCCGCCGAGGGGGTCTGGCTGACGGGCACTTCCGCCGCCCGCAGCGGCAGGGGGGCGACGAGCAGAGATGAGAGCACGAAAAGTCGAACGGTCTTGGTCACGATGTCTCCTTGTGTGAGCTGGCAGGCTCAGTCGCGTCCAATCGCTGAAGGCAAGACGCCGCCGACGGGAATCGGGCTCACCGCAACTGGTTCCACCGCGATCGGCATCAACTGTTCTTCGATCGCCTGGTCCGTCGCGGGCTCGACTTGCGCGAGGTGCAGATTTCCCTGCTGCGCCATCCGCACGAATGTGTTCAACGCCGCGCGCTGCCGCTGGTCCACGATCACGATCGGCAGGGACTCCCCCGCCTGGCGAGCCGGCCGCACCGTCGTCGCACGTGCGACGCGCACCGTCTCTCGCTGAATCGCCGGGAGCGGCGGCACGGGCCGCGCGGACGCGGTGGTGGCTGACGCCGGAGCCGCGGGCAACGCCGGGTCCACCACGGGTGCGCCCGGAAGCCACGCGAGTCCGATCGCGAGCGCGAGTGCCGCCGCCGCGACCCCACCGGCCAGCGTCCACGGCGCCATCCACCGCGACGGCCGGCCTGCCTCGCTGATCCGCTCCCGAACACGCGGCAGGAACGCGGGCGACGGTTCCGCCGCGAGCGTGCGGCGCAGGAGCGCGTCGAATTCCGCAGGAAGATCTACGCGTTCGTTGTCAGCCATCGCAGCCTTTCCGCCAGGACTTTTCGCGCCGTAAAGAGTCGCGATCGCACGGTGCCCTCGGGAATGCCGAGGAGCGATCCGACGTCGCGCGTGTCGTGCCCTTCGATCCCCGAGAGGACGATGACCAGGCGCAACTTGTCGGGAAGCGTATCGATCGCCGTCCACAGGTGTGCGGCGCGCTCGCGATCGACGGCCACCTGCTCGGCGCTCGCCTCACCCGGTGTGTCCACGGCCTCCTCGCGCGCCACGCGGCGGCGCTCCCCGCGGCGGCGGTCGATCGCCATCCGCCAGGTGGCGCGCACGAGCCAGGCGCGAAACCGCTCGCGGTCGCGGAGCTGCCGGAAGCTGCGATACGCCTTGGCCAGCGCGTCCTGCGCGACGTCCTCGGCGTCCTCGCGGTGCCGAAGGACGCCGTATGCGACCCGGAACGCCAGCGTCCCCGAATCGCGCAGCCGGGCCTCGAACTCGCGCGCGAGCTCGTCGTCGGCCGTCACGAGGGTTCCGGGGTACCCGTCCGCCAGGTCATGCATCGAGGTTCCAGAAGGCAAGACGCCGCCGACCGGCCCGGCGCTCAACCGGTGGCGTGGTATTCTTCTACCATGCGGACCACCATTGACAAGGCAGGTCGAGTGGTTATTCCCGCGGCAGTCCGGGACCGCGCGGGGTTTTCCGCTGGCACAGAGCTGGAGATTACCCTGGATGACACGGGACTCCGCCTGGAGCGAGTCGCGCCGGGGCCCCGGCTCGTCAAGGTCGGCCGCCGCCTGGTCGCCCGCCCCACCGCTCCCGCCGACGCACGGCCGTCACTCGATGTCGCCACCCTCATAGAAGACGAGCGGAATCGGTGGCCGTAGAAGTTTTCTTCGATACGAGCGTGCTGCTCGCCGGCCTGATCGACCTCGGGCCACAGAGCGGCCCCGCCCAGTCGATCCTCCACGCCGTCGCCGAAAAGAAGATCGAACCGCCGGCGACCGCATGGCACTGCTGCCTGGAGTTTTTTTCGGTCGCGACCAGGCTGCCGCCCGAGTTCAGGCTGCCGCCCGGCGACGCGGTACGCCTACTGGAAGAGGAAGTCTTCGGCCGGATGTCGGTGCACGATTTGTCCCCGGCTGACCGCCGGCCGATGCTGCGGCTCCTCGCCGAGGACCGCATCGCCGGCGGACGGATCTACGACGTCCACATCGCCGAGGTCGCCCGCGCGGCCGGGGCACGAGTGGTCGTCACCGACAATCGCCGGCATTTTCTCTCGGCGCTCCGGCACGGTCTGCGAGTGGAGACCCCCTCAGAATTTCTCGGCGGGCTCTCGAAAGCACCGCGGTAGGGCGGACATCACTTGACCAGCCGTGCGTCTTCGATGATGGCGTCGTACTTGTAGCCGCTCCCGATGTCTTTGTTCGTGGCCAGGACGCCGGTGACGGTGACGACGTCGCCGGCGTTCACCTCCGCATCCGTCGTCAGCGTGAGGTCATTGGTGCCGTCGGTCGCGGAGCCGGAGCCGTCCTGCAGGTGAATCCAGTTCTTCCCGAGGATCCCGTTGTTCACCTTCACCACCGTGCCGCGCACGGTAACTTCCTTGCCGGCGAGCGCCTTTCGCTGCGCCCAGACGTCCGCGATCGAGAGCCCGCCCGACGGCGGTGGGTTGGCGGCCACGGTCACGGCCCTGGGGGCTGAGTCACGGCTCGTCATCGGGCCCGGCATGGCGCTGTCGGGAGATCCCGCGACGATCTGGCCGTCCCTCGAGACGGTCGTGACGAAGTAGACGAGCGGAAACGTCCTGCCGAGCGTCTTGCTCTCGAAGTTCGGCATCGGCATTTCGAGCGTGGCGGTCAGGCTTTCCCCCTTCTGCGTGACAAACGCCGGCGCCGCAATCCACACGTCGTCCCGGCCCTCGGCCTGCAGGCGCGCGTAGGTATAGCCGCTCGCGTTCGCGGTTTCCGCCACGGTGCCGGTGAACGCAGCCGGATCGGCGGACGAAGCCGGAGGCGCGGAAGGTTGCGGTTTGACCCCGCATGCCGCAACGGCACAAAGCGAGGCGGCCGTGACGGCGAGCACAACAAGACGACGCATTTTGAACAGCTCCCTGAGGGATGAGGATTGATGCTACTCCGGGAGGGAACGCAAGAAATGGTCCCCGCCCAATCGGGCGCAAAAGCGCCTGATCGCGCAGGGTTTGTCGAGCCTGCCGGAAATCCGGCGGTGAGTCAGCTCGCGGTGCGGGCCGTCTACAGAGCGGCCCCGCGCGGCCCGACCTTCTTCCGCAGGAAGTTGGTGCGGCGTGCAGGCGGCAGCGCCTGCCAGCGACGGATCATGTCTCGCAATGCGCGCTCACTCTCGCGGGCGACCGCGGCGAGGCCGGCGCGGCGGCTTGGACGCTTCTTCACGGGCTTTCTCCAGGATCTCCAGCACGGCACGGTCGCGCGGGCGCCCTGCGGCGCGCTTGCTGCGGATGATGTCATCGAGCGAGGCGACCAGCACCGGGATCCCGCCGATCTCGATGGCCGAGGCGCGGTCCCGGACGCCTTCGAACGAACGCAGGCCGTGAATCGTCGCCATGAAGTCGACCTGCAGCCCGTCCTGATCGCGCACGACACGGTACAGTTCCGACGCCGGATAGAACGGGCGCATGACCGTGGCCCCGAGCGCGCGAGCCAGTTCCTTCAGTTTCCGCAGATTGGTCGGCGTCTTGCGGAAGAAGAAGTCGAAGTCCACAGTCGTCACGGGGGCGCCCTGCAGGGCCGCGGCCGCATTGCCGATCAACACCGCTTCGAGGCGCGCGTCCCGCATCTGCCGGGCGACCTCGGCGAGCAGCGGGGTGGCATCCATGGGCCACCAGTATAGTGGCCTCGCCGGTAGCGTTGCCGAATGGGCACCGCTGTCTTCTGTCTCCTGATTTACAGCAGCCGGCGCGCCAGGACCGCCCACACGGCCGTCGCCAGGCGCCGCCGGTCGTGCCGCGCGATGTCACGGCACCAGAAATCTCCGGTCACCACCTCGCAGCCGTCCGGCATTTCTCCGAGTTCCAGCGGCTGCTTGTGCTCGGCGCCATAGCGGGCCAGGGTGTCGGCGTTCGGCCGCGCGGTGTTGACGATGACCACATCGACCGGACGGCCGAGCGCCTCCCCCATCCGACGGACCGCTTCGGCGGCGGTGAACGTCGCCATGCCGCTCCCCTCCGTCAGCAGGTTCGTCACCAGGACGACGGGTCCCTCGACCTGCCGCACCGCCTCGGGCGCTCCCTTCACGAGGAAGATCGGCATGAGGCTCGTATAGAAGCTGCCGGGACCGATGACCACGGCGTCGAACTGCGGGATGGCGGCGGCGGCAGCCGGGTGGATCTCTACCGCCGGCTCGAGCCACAGGTGCGTGACCGGATACCCGGCGTTATGGCCGGCATCCACCTCCCACTCCCCCTGCGTCCGGCGTCCGTCGGCGTACTCGGCAAACAGGGTCCCCTGCTGCGTGCTCACGGGCCACACGCGCCCGGCGCATCCGAGCAACGCG
>JBBECO010000200.1:3126-9265 GCA_040881785.1 Vicinamibacterales bacterium | reverse complement strand
GGTCCCCTGCTGCGTGCTCACGGGCCACACGCGCCCGGCGCATCCGAGCAACGCGCGCAGGCCGTCCACGGCGGCAAGGAAATCACCGCTGTAGCGCTCCATCATCGACAGCAGCAGGTTGCCGCCCGTGTGCCCGCGCAGCCGCACGTGCTGCAGCGTCGGCATCCGCGACAGCAGCACCCGCCGCGCCTCGCGTTCGTTGCGCGCCAGCGCGAGCGCGCACTTCAGCACGTCCCCGGGCGGCAGCACGCCGAGTTCGTCGCGCAACTGCCCCGAACTCCCGCCGCTGTCGAACATCGTCACGACGGCGTGGACGCTCAGCCAAGGGTTGTTCTTGAGCCCGCCGAGCAGGCTCGGCAGGCCGGTGCCGCCGCCAAAGCAGCCGACGTTCAATGTGCGCAAACGCATTGGGTCAATAATAGATTGATGGCCACCGCAACGCTCTCCCCTGCCGACCGGGCAGCGCTCGAGGCGCTGGCCGGCGATCTTCGCCGCATCTTCGGCAACCGGCTGCAGTCCCTCGCCGCCTATGGCTCGTCTCCGGGCGCGGAGGGCGACGTTCGCAGCATCGCCCTCGTGGATCGGCTCGACTTCGAGGACCTGGCCGCCTGCGTGCCGCTGGCCCGCACCTGGGGGAAAGCCGGCCTCGCGGTGCCGCTGCTGCTGGAACGCGACGAATTCACGCGCACGCTCGACGTCTTTCCGCTCGAGTACGGTGAGATCATCGCGAGCCACACGGTCGTCTTTGGCGACGATCCTTTCGAGGGGCTCGTCGTGCCCGACGCCGATCGGCGCCGCGCGTGCGAGCTGCAGGCGAAGAGCCACCTGATCCACCTGCGCGAGGGATTCCTCGAAACGGGAGGCGATCCCCGTCGCGTGTCGGCCCTCATCGGCGCGTCGGCCGAGGGCTTCCGTCGCCTGCTCGCGAACATCGTCGCGCTCGTCGCGCCGGCGGCCATCGACGCCGATCATCTGCCAGACGCGGCCGACGACCATATCGGCGTGCCGGCGGAACTGACGCGCGAGGTGCTGGCCGGGAGCGACGGCGGCCCGTCCACGATCGCGGACCCGACGGCGCTCCTGGCGCGGTACATCGGCGCCGTCGAGCGGGTGTGGGAATTCGTGGATGGATGGAAGCGCGGATGATCAAGGCGACGCTCGGGGTTTTGCTGCTGGTCACCGCGTCGGCGGTCCACGCGCAGCCACCGATCCCGGAGCTCACGCGCGCGGTCAACGACTTCGCCAGCGTCATCGACGCGGCCAGTGAAGCCGAGCTCGAGCGGCGGATCAATGCCCTGATGACCGCGACCGGCGATGTCGTGGTGGTCGCGACCGTCCCCGATATCGAGGGCTATGCCGATATCGCCGAGTACCGGGTCCGGATGTTCGAAAACGGCGGACGCGGCATCGGCCAGAAAGGCAAAGACAACGGGCTGCTGATCGTCGTCGCCATCGCCGAGCGTCAGGTCGGCATCGAAGTCGGGTACGACCTGGAAGGCTTCATCACCGATGGCACGGCCGGGTCGGTCATCCGCGAGCGGATCCGGCCGGAATTCAAGAATGGCAACTACGGTGCAGGGTTCGTGAATGGGGCGACGGCCCTGATCAACCGGATCGCCGAGGGTCGAGGCGTGCCGCTCAGCGGGGTGCCGGCTGCCGCGCCGGCCGCGCGTCCCGACACGACCGGCGGCCTGTCATGCTGGCCGTTCATCATCATGTTCGTCATCTTCATGCTGATGAACCGTGGCGGAGGCCGGCGGCGGCGGCGCCGCTGGGGCGGCGGCGGATGGTCGAGCGGCGTCGGACCGTTCGGCGGTGGCTTTGGAGGAGGATTCGGCGGCGGGTTCGGCGGTTTCGGTGGCAGCGGGGGCTTTGGCGGCGGCGGCGGAGGGTTCGGCGGCTTCGGCGGCGGCCGCTCCGGCGGCGGCGGCGCGTCGGGAGGATGGTGACAATGAGCAACTACGCGAGAACATTGCTGGTACTGGTGGCCCTGACGGCCCTGTCCGGCTGTTCCTACAACAAGTTCACGGCGCAGGAAGAGGCGATCAAGGCGGCCTGGGGCGAGGTGCAGAACCAGCTGCTGCGCCGCAACGACCTCATTCCCAACCTCGTGGAAACGGTGAAGGGATTCGCGGAACAGGAAAAGGAGATCTTCACGAGGGTCGCCGAATCGCGCGCCAGGCTGGCCGGCGCGACGACGCCCGCTGAGACCATCGAGGCCGCGAATGAACAGTCGTCTGCGCTGTCCCGGTTGCTGGTGATCGTCGAGGCCTACCCGCAGCTGAAGTCGGACGTGAATTTCCAGCGCCTCATGGACGAACTTGCGGGCACCGAGAGCCGGATCTCCGTCGCGCGCGGCCGTTACAACGAGCGCATCCAGGAATACAACACGACGCGCCGGCGCTTCCCGTCCAACATGACGGCAAAGATCTTCGGATTCGACGAATATCCGTACTTCGAAGCCCCCAAGGACGCGCAGCAGGCCCCGAAGGTCAATTTCGGCGGCCGATAGGCCTTCGGCCCGCACGACGACTCGACGCCTCGACGACACGACCCTCTTGGGACGTCGTGGCCGTCGCGTCGTCGTGACGTCGTGCACGCGCCAGCGATCTCGTGGCTGGTAAGCAATCCTCCCCGTTCCGTCGTAGAATCCCTCAGCAAATCCCGGATTTTTCGGACATTCCTAAGGAGCCACCGTGATTCGAGGACTTTTCCGCATTCGTCTGTTCGTCTGGGCGGGCATTGCCGCCGCCGTCCTCGCCGGCCACGGGCTGATCGCCCAGGGTCAGGGCCAGGGGCAGCAGGCACCCGAGTTGCCGCCGCCCGTCAACGAGTCTGATGATCCTCTGCTCAAGGCATTCGTCTGGCGCTCGATCGGCCCGGCGAACATGGGCGGCCGCATCGACGACATCGCCGTCGACGAGAAGAACCCGTCAACGTTCTATCTCGGCTTCGCCGGCGGCGGCGTGTGGAAGACGACGAACAACGGCACCACCTTCACGCCGATCTTCGACGAGTACACGATCTCCTCGATCGGTGACATCGCGCTGGCACCCTCGAACGCGAACGTCATCTACGTCGGCACCGGCGAACCCAACAACCGCCAGAGCTCGACGTTCGGCGGCGGCGTGTTCAAGTCCACCGACGGCGGCAAGAAGTTCGAGTACATGGGTTTGAAGGAGACGCAGAGCATCGCCCGGATCGTGGTGCACCCGACCGACCCCAACACGGCCTACGTCGCGGCGATCGGCCACCTGTTCGGACCGAACAAGGAACGCGGCCTCTACAAGACGACCGACGGCGGCAGGAACTGGACGAACACCAAGTTCATCGACGAGCATACCGGCTTCACCGACGTCGTGATGCATCCCACGAACCCCAACGTGCTCTTCGCCGCCTCGTATCAGCGGCTGCGGCAGCCGTGGGGCTTCAACGGCGGCGGCCCGGGCAGCGCGATCTGGAAGACGACCGACGGCGCGAAGACGTGGACGAAGGTGACCGGCAACGGCCTGCCCGACAACCCGATTGTCGGCCGCATCGGCATGGACATCTCGCGCTCGAACCCGAACCGGATCATGGTGTCGATCGAAGTCGGTCCCAGCGGCGGCACGGGCGCCGGCGTGAACGACGACGGCACGCTGCGGCAGCCGGGTCAGGGCCGCGGCGGCGGGGGCCGCGGACGCGGTCGCGGCGAGGCCCCGAAGCCCGATCCCACCAAGTCCGGCATCTGGCGGTCCGACGATGGCGGAAAGAGCTGGAATTTCCTGTCGAACGACGGCGACCGGTGGATGTATTACAGCCAGGTCCGCATCGATCCGACCAATCCCGACATCGCCTATCAGGGGGGCGCGCCGTTCTTCAAGAGCGTGGACGGCGGCAAGACATGGCGCCGGGTGGGTGGCGTCGGCCACAGCGACCATCACGCCATCTGGATCAACCCGCGCGACAACAAGCACATCCTGCTCGGCAACGACGGCGGCCTCGACGTCTCGTACGACCAGGGAGACACCTGGGAGGCGCTCGCGCTGATGCCGCTCGGCCAGTTCTACGCGGTCAGCGCCGACATGCGGAAGCCGTACTACGTCTGCGGCGGCCTGCAGGACAACGGCACCTGGTGCGGTCCGAGCGCCACCCGCAACAACACCGGCATCCAGAATTCCGACTGGTTCCGCGTGGGCGGCGGGGACGGCTTCTACACGGCGCAGGACCCGACCGACTGGACCGTCATCTACGCCGAGTCGCAGGACGGCAACACCAACCGCGTCGACCTGCGCGCGGGACGCTCGCAGTCGATCCGTCCGCGCGGGCCGCAGGCCGGCCGCGGCGGCGGTGGGGCCGGTGGCGGCGGCTTGCCCCCGGGCATCCAGCTGACGCCCGAGCAGGAGGCGGCCCTGGCGCGTGCCGCCCAGGGCAACGTCGTGCCGCCGGTGCCGGAAGGCACGAACTTCCGCTTCTTCTGGAGCACGCCGTTCATGCTCTCACCGCACAATCCGCGCACGGTCTACCTGGGGGCGGAGCGCCTGTTCCGCTCGTACGACCGCGGCGACACCTGGCTGGCCTCGCCGGACCTGACGCGCAACGTCGGCCGCAACGACCGTCCGCTCATGGGCGTGGACGGCAACGCGCCGATGGCCTCGAAGCACGACGGCGCGGCGTCGTACAGCAACATCGTCACGGTCAGCGAGTCGCACGTCGTCCCCGGCATTCTCTGGGTCGGCACCAACGACGGGAACGTGCAGGTGAGCCGCGACGGCGGCATCACCTTCAAGAACGTCATCGAGAAGATCCCGGGCGCGCCGAAGGAAGCGCACATCTCGCGGGTGGAAGCGTCGCACTTCGACGCCGGCACGGCCTACGTGACGATCGACAGCCATCGCCTCGACGATCACAAGGCCTACGTCTTCAAGACCACCGATTTCGGGGAGACCTGGACGTCGGTGGCCGGCAATCTGCCCGTGGGGAACGTGAACGTGATCCGCGAGGACCCGAAGAGCCGCAACCTCCTGTATGTGGGGACCGAGTACGGCCTCTTCATCTCGCTGAACGGCGGCAAGGAATGGAAGCCGTTCATGACCGGCATGCCGTGGGTCCGCGTGGATGACATCCTCGTGCATCCGCGCGACAACGACCTGATCGTCGGCACGCACGGGCGCAGCATCTGGATTCTCGACGACATCACGCCGCTCCAGCAGCTGAGCGCGCAGGCGACGCCGGCCGACAACCACGTGTTCGACGTGCGGCCCGCCATCGCCTACGTGAATGACATCCAGCGCTCGATCTCGGTCGAGGGGGCGAAGAACTTCCGCGGCGCGAATTCCGAGCGCGGCGTGGCGATCAGCTACTACTTGAAGAACGCCGCGGCCGCTGACGTCACCATTACCATCAGCGACGTCACCGGACGCGAACTGCGCACGCTGGAGGGTCCGAAGACCGCCGGGCTGCACCGTGTGCAGTGGAACCTGTCGGCGGGCGGCGGAGGCCGCGGACGCGGACAGGGCGGTGGCGCGCAAGAGCAGGCGGCAGCGCCGCCGGTGACCACCGGGCAGCAGCAGTCCGGTCAGCAGGCTGCGCAACAGGCCGCTCAGGCCACCGCGGCGCAGGGCGCGGGCCGCGGCGGCGTGCCGACGCCTCAAGTACAGCAGCAACAGCAGCAGCAGCCCGCACCGCAGCAGGCACTGCCCCAGGGCCGGGGACGCGGCGGCGGTGGTGGCCAGGCCGTGGCGCCAGGCACCTACCTCGTGAAGATCAAGGTTGGCGACAAGGTCATCGGCGAAAAGACGGTGACGGTCGAAGCCGATACGACGTTCGTATTGCAGTAGTCCGCGCTGTCACAAACCTCACCGCTGAGGACGCCGAGGACGCAGAGCAAAACAACATTGAAGTCTCTGCGGCCTCAGCGGCCTCTGCGGTGAGTTGCGTGACGGTATCTCGTCAAGGCGGGCCTCGCTGCTCAGGATTCCCGATCCGCTGTGAGTCGGCGCGCTTGTACAATGGCTCCCATGCCCCTTGCCGATGCCCTCCTGCCTGAATACGATCACGAGCTCGCCACCACGCGGCGCCTCCTCGAGCGCGTGCCCGAGGCCGAGTTCGGCTGGAAGCCCCACGACAAATCCATGTCGCTCGGCCAGCTCGCCGGCCA
>JBBECO010000200.1:0-3026 GCA_040881785.1 Vicinamibacterales bacterium | reverse complement strand
CCGGTGCTCGCCGCACAGACCGGACTGACGCTGGCTGACGATGTGACGGCGGCGATCGTCCGCGCCTCGGGCGCGTCGGTCCCGGCGGTCTTTGCCGCGCTGTACGTCGTCGCCCTGGTCCTCTTCGCGTGGGGAATCTGGCTGATCGGCCGCCGGCTCTATACGAATCCCTGGACCGTCGCCGCGCTGCTGGCGGCGTTCACGCTGCGTCACGCGATCGCGCGATCGGGGACGAATACGCTCGAAGGTTATTTTCAACCGCGGCTGCTGGCGTACGGCCTCGGGGCGATTGCGGTCGCGGCGTTCCTGCGTGGCGGCCATGTGCTCATGGGCACCGTCCTGGTGGGCGCCGCGCTCGTCCACCCGACGACGGCGCTGTGGTTTGCGCTGTGGCTGGCGGCCGCGGCGATGATCCATGACCGGCGACTCCGTCCATGGGGCCTGGCACTCGCGGTCGCCGGCGGCGCCGTCGGCGCGTGGGCGCTGACGAGCGGTCCGCTGGCCGGCCGCCTCGACCTCATGGACCCGGAGTGGCGGCGGATGCTCGCCGGCAAGGACTATCTCTTCCCGCTCCAGTGGCCGGCCTATGCCTGGATCGTGAACCTCGGCTACCTGCCGCTGATCGCGTGGCTGCTGCGGCGGCGCATGCGTCTCGGGCTTGCCGACGCGCGGGAGCGTGCGCTCGTCATCGGGTCATCGGTCCTCTTCGGCGTGTTTCTCGCCGCGCTCGTCTGCCACGCCGCGGGGATCGTCCTCGCCTTCCAGCTCCAGCCGGCGAGGGTCTTCTGGATGTTCGATTTCCTGGCGACGATCTACGTTGTCTGGGGACTTGCGGAGGGCACGCGGAAGGAGACACGAGCCGCCCTCACGGCCGTCATCCTGCTTGTGCTCTCGGCCGCCCGCGGCGTGTACGTGCTGATCGACGCGGAACGGCCGGCCGTCCAGTGGACCATCCCCGACAACGACTGGGGACGCGTCATGGCCTGGGCGCGGGCGACCGACAAGGCGAGCGGGTGGCTCGCCCATCCCCTGCATGCGGTCTTCTACGGGACGAGCGTGCGTGTGGCGGGCGAGCGGGACGTCTTCGTCGAAGCCGTCAAGGACGCCGCGCTCGGGATGTACGACCGGCGGATTGCGGTGCGCACGGACGAACGGCTGCGGGCGCTGCCCGACTTCGAGGGGCTCACGCCCGACAGGGCGCGAGCGCTGGCCGCCGGCTATGACCTCGACTACCTCGTCACGGAGGGCACGCTGAACCTGCCGCTCGCCTTCGAGAGCGGCGCCCTGCGCGTGTACAGGCTCCGGTGAGCCGCTTCACGCCGCGCCGCTGGCTCAGGAACCGCCACGTCATGACGATCTATGCCTGGGGGTGGCCGCGACGGTTCCCTTCCCTGCGCGAGCCCGAGTCGCGCTATTTCGAGGTGGAGCCGGGCACGCGCGTGCTGGGGCACTGCTACTGGCAGCCGGACCGCGCCAGCCGTCCGCTGCTGCTCGGCCTGCACGGTCTCGAGGCCTCGAGCAGCGCCCATTACATGCAGGGTCTCGCGCGCAAGGCGTATGCGCGGGGATTCAACGTGCTCCTGCTGAACCAGCGCAACTGCGGCGGCACCGAGGCACTTTGCGCGGGACTCTATCACTCCGGACTGACGGCCGATCCCGTGCACGTGCTCCAGGAAGTCGTGGCGACCGAGGGGATCGAGCGTGTCGTCGTCGCCGGGTATTCGCTGGGCGGCAACCTGGCGCTGAAGCTCGCCGGCGAGTACGGCAGCGCCCCGCCGGCCGAGCTCCGGGCGGTGTGCGCGGTCTCGCCGGTGATCGAAGTGGGCCACTGCGTCGATGCACTCGACCGGCGGTCGAACATCGTGTACCAGCTCAACTTCGTGCGGGGACTGCGCGCGCGCATGCGGCGCAAGGGGCTGACGCACCCCGGCCTGTTCGACCTGCGGCGGCTGGCTGGCGTCTGGACCGTGCGGACGTTCGATGACACCTACACCGCCCCGTTCTTCGGCTTCGCCGGCGCGACCGACTACTACCATCGCGCGAGCGCCCTGCGTGTCATCGACGCCGTCACAGTACCGGCGCTGCTCATCACGGCCGAGGACGATCCGTTCGTGCCGGTCGATCAGTTCAGGGATCCCAAGGTCACGTCGAATCCGAACATCACGCTGACGGTCACCAGGCACGGCGGCCACTGTGCCTTCGTGGGACCCGAGACCGCCGAAAGCGATGGCTACTGGGCCGAGGATCAGATCGTAGAATTTGCGGAGCAGCACGTGTAGTAGGCCCGACCTTCAGGTCGGGCGCGTGCCAGGTCGAGCGTGTGCCGGAACGGTCTGGCCGGCCCGAACTCGCCCGACCTGAAGGTCGGGCCTACGAGGCTGTCGGTTTCACAACGCGGCGACGAACCGCTTCGCACACTCCGGCCCCAGCCCCTGCTCCTCGTGCTTGAAATACACGAACGCGTCGGCCGGCGGCAGCGCCTTCACGATCCCCGCCCACTTCTCGATGTCCGCCTGTTGGTACCCCTCGTCGCGGAGCCGAAAGTACGCGTAATCGGCCGTCACTTCGACGGGCGTGCTCAGCTTCTCGCTGTCGGCCACGCACAGCGCCACGTTCTTCGCGCGCAGCGCGTCGAAGACGTCCGCCTCGAACCAGGAGGCGTGGCGGAACTCGACGGCCGCACGCGTGCCGTCCGGCAGCAGCTCGAGAAACGCCTTCAGTACCTCGGCGTTCTTCTTGAAAGTCGGCGCGAGCTGAAACAGGAGAACGCCGAGCTTCGGTCCGAGTGTGCGCGCGATGCGGCAGAAGCTCTGCACGGTCTCCTCGCAGCGCTGCAGCTTCGCGTCGTGGGTGATCCGCTTCGGCGCCTTCAGCGTGAAGGTGAAATGCTCCGGCGTCCCGGCCGCCCAGCCCTCGAGCAGCTTTTCGGTCGGCATCCGGTAGAACGTGTAGTTGATCTCGACCGTCGGGAATCGCTCCGCGTAGAACGCCAGCATCTTGTTCGTGCTGAACTTCTCGGGATAGAA
>JBBECO010000199.1:63620-81182 GCA_040881785.1 Vicinamibacterales bacterium | reverse complement strand
CGAGCCCCGTGGTGACGAACACCATGTCGGCGCCGTCGAGGGCCTCGATCAGCTTCTCGGTGTCCTCGAGCGCGGCCTGCCGCCCGACGTTCGGATCGGCGCCGGCGCCGAGCCCCTTGGTCAGCTTGGCGCCGATTTGCAGCTTGTTCGGCGCGGGATTGAGCCGCAGCGACTGCAGGTCGGTGTTGGCGACGATGAATTCCACGCCGTCCAGACCGGAGGCCACCATGCGGTTCACGGCATTGCTGCCGCCGCCGCCCACCCCGATGACCTTGATGCGGGCGCCACTGCGTGCGTCTTCGTCGAGCTTCAACCGCAGCGATGCCGCGTCGTTGTGTTTCCTGTCAGCCATTACGCCTCCCCCCTCGCGTCCGCCTGAAGGCGGAAGCCACCCGATACGTGAATCCGTCACAGAAATTCCTTGAACAGGCCGCGAAGCCGGCCGGTGACCCTGCTGAACGCCCCGGCGCCGACGGCCTGCGGCGCCATGCCCGCCTGGTTCCGGTGCGCATACATGACCAGACCGACGGCGGTCGCGAACGCCGGACTGTTGACGTGGTCGGCGAGCCCGCCTACACCGGCGGGCGTCCCGCGGCGGATCGGCAGGTCGAAGATCTGCTCGGCGATCTCGGACATCCCGTCGAGCAGGGCGCCGCCGCCGGTGAGCACGATGCCCGAGTTCAGCGACTTCTCGAAGCCGGCCTTGCGGATCTCGTCCCACAGCAAGTGGAAGATCTCCTCGGCCCGCGGCTGGAGGATCTCGGACAGGATCCGGCGGGCCATGACGCGGGACTTGCGCCCGCCGACGCTGGCGACGTCCATCGTTTCGTCTTCGTCCACCATCGCCGACAGCGCGCAGCCGCACCGGCGCTTGATCTTCTCGGCGTCCGGAATCGGCGTCCGGAGCCCGACGGCGATGTCGTTGGTGAAGTGATCCCCGCCCACCGCCACGACGCCGGTATGCCAGAGACTGCCGCGCTCGAAAATGGCGAAGTCGGTCGTGCCGCCGCCGATGTCCACCAGCGCGACGCCCAGTTCCTTCTCGTCCTGTGTCAGGACCGCTTCGCTCGCCGCCAGCTGCTCGAGCACGGTCTCGACGACCGCCACGCCGGCGCGATTCACGCACGCGACGGTGTTCTGCGTCGAGGAGGCGCTGCCGGTGACGACATGGACGTTGACCTCCAGCCGTGAGCCGGTCATCCCGACCGGCGCCCCGATGCCGTCCTGCTCGTCCACGACGAAGTCCTGCGGCAGCACGTGGAGGATCTCGCGGCCGCTCGGCAGCGCGACGGCCTTGGCGGCGTCGATCGCCCGCCGGACGTCTTCGCGCGTGACCTCGCGGTTCTTGCCCGCCACGGCCACCACGCCGCGGCTGTTGAAGGCCTTCACGTGTGCGCCCGACAGCGCGAGATGCACCGAGTCGATCTCGACGCCCGCGGTCAGCTCCGCTTCGTCGATCGCCTTCTTGATCGACTCGACCGCGGCCTCCAGATTGACGACGACCCCCCGCCGGATCCCCTTCGAGTCGGCGAGACCGATGCCGATGATGTCGAGGCCGCCGTCGTCGGTGGTCTCACCGACGATCGCCGTGATCTTCGACGTCCCGACGTCCAGCCCGACGAGATACCGTTCCTTCCGCGCCATAGGTTCCCTCTAATTCCCCGCGGGCGGCCGGCCGGCCATCCGCACCACGTCCGACCCGATCGGACGGACGTAGATCCGATCGTCGAATCGCATGTCCACGTAGTCGATCTCCGGCACCGTCTCCCGCAGCGTCGCCGCCAGCTCCACGTACGCGTGCAGCCGCTCCAGGAACTTCTCGTCCCCGAGGTGCAGCAGCGCCGGATCGTTGTCGAGCAGCACCACGGCGTCGTACAGGTTCGAGACGTCGATCTCCGACACCCGCTTCCCCAGGTCGGTTCTGGGCGCCAGGCCGTCGATCAGGCGCGCGGCCAGATCCACGCGCGCCTCGTCGATCGCGGGCGCTCCCGACGACGGCGCGCGCACCAGGCCGGTGATGATCGGCAGATCGAACTCGGCATACTGCGGCCCCAACTCGTCGATCAGGAAGCCGGTGCGGTCGATCAGATAGATCTGCGTCCCCAGCCGGCACAAGCCGATGGGTCGCCGCTCCGAGACGAAGACCTCGACGGTGGACGGCAGGACCCGCCGCAGCGCCACGTCCGAGACCCACGGCGACTCCAGGAGCCGGACGCGGTACTTCGGCAGGTCGGCCGTGATGATGTTCGTCCCGCGCAGGCCGTCCACGAGCGCCTTCACCTCGCCGCTCGACAGCCGCACGTTGCCGTGCACGGCGATCCTGCTCACCTGCAGCGCGGAGGCGTGCAGCACCAGGTCGAACGCGCGGTAGGAGCTGTACAGACCCAGCACCGCCGCACCCGCGATACTGGCGGCCCGCCATGTGAGCCGGCGCCGTCCCGTCTTCTTTCTCACGGGCTTGACCGCCCGGGCCCGGCGGAAGTTCCTCTCGGTGGGTGCCTTCACGCTCATGGCCGGGTCCCCGTCTCTCTCGCCCGGATGGCATCGAGGATCCGGTCGCCGACGCCGCCGATCGATCCGGCGCCGAGCGTGATGACCAAATCTCCCGGCCGGACACGTTCCGCGACGGCGGCCGGGACGTCGTCGAGCGTCTTGATCAGCTCGACGGGCACGGACGTCGTGCGGCGCATGGCGTCGGCCAGGACCTCGACGGTGATGCCGGGGATTGGCGTCTCGCCGGCCGCATAGATATCGGTCAGCACGACGGCAGCCGCGCCGTCGAACGCGGGGCCAAATGCCTCGAGCAGTTGCTCGGTACGGCTGAACCGGTGCGGTTGAAAGACCGCGATGAGGCGGCGGCCGATCCCGGCGCGGGCGGCCGCAATGACCGCCGCGATCTCGGTCGGGTGGTGGCCGTAGTCGTCCACGACGAGCACGCCGTGCGCTTCACCGCGCGTCTGGAAGCGGCGCTCGGCGCCCTGGAACTCCTCGAGACCCGCCGCGATTCTGGGAAACGGAATGCCGACTTCGAGGCCGACCGCCACCGCCGCCAGGGCGTTCAGCACGTTGTGCCGTCCCGGCACGCGCAGGCGCAGCGGTCCGAGCGTGCCGGCCGGTCCGCCGCCCGGGCGGTGCGTGACGGTGCAGGTCGAGCCGAACGCTTCGAGCTGCATGTCGTGTGCGCCAATGTGCGCGCCGGCGTCGAGTCCATACGTGATCACCCGGCGCGTGAACCGCGGCAGCAGCTCCCGGACCGGGGCGTCGTCGGCACAGGCGATCACGGTGCCGTAGAACGGCACCTTGTTCGCGAAGTCCGCGAACGCCTGCTGCAGGTTCTCCCAGGTCCCGTAACTTTCCATATGCTCGCGATCGATGTTCGTAATGACCCCGATGGATGGCGAGAGCTTCAGGAACGAGCGGTCGCTCTCGTCTGCCTCCACCACCATGTAATCGCCCTTGCCCAGCCGCGCGTTGCTCCCGAAGGCGCTCAGCCGCCCGCCGATCACGGCCGTCGGATCGAGCCCCGCGCGGTCGAGCACCAGGGCCACCATCGACGTCGTCGTCGTCTTTCCGTGCGCGCCGGCGACCGCGATGCCGTATCGCAGCCGCATCAGCTCCGCGAGCATCTCGGCCCGCGGAATGACCGGCACGTGCCGGGCGCGCGCGGCGGCGACCTCCGGGTTGTCGCTGCCGATCGCGGACGACACGACCACGACATCGGCGGACCCGACATTGGCGCCGTCGTGTCCGGCGGCGATCCGGACCCCGAGGGTCTCGAGCCGATCGGTCAACTCGGACCGTTTCGCGTCGGATCCGCTCACGTCGTAGCCGAGATTGGCGAGCAGCTCGGCGATGCCGCTCATCCCGATGCCGCCGATGCCGACGAAATGGATCCGGCGTGTGCGTCCTAACACGTCAAGACTCGGTCGCCAGTTCCAGCGCGCGATCGACGATGACCCGTGCTGCGTCGGGCGTCGCGAGGCGCCGGGCGGCGCGGCCCATGGCCGTCAGCCGTCCGGAATCCCCGATCAGCGCCGTGACCACGGCCGCGAGCCGGTCGCCGGTCAGGTCCTTCTGCTCGATCACCTCGGCGGCGCCCGCGTCGCGGAGCACCTCGGCGTTCTTCCGCTGGTGATCGTCGGCGGCTGTCGGCAGCGGGATCAGCACCGACGGCCGGCCGGCGGCCGTCAGTTCGGCCAGCGTCGTCGCGCCGGCCCGGCTGATCACGAGATCCGCCGAGGTTATTTCCCGCTCCATGGCGAAGAGGAACGGTTCCACCCGGGCATCGAGCCCCGCGCGGCGGTAGCCGTCGCGGACGAATTCAAGATCGCGCTCTCCTGTCTGATGCGTGATTGCCAGCCGGCCACGGTGCGCTGCCAGCTGCGGCGCCGCCTCCACACCGGCCACGTTGATCGCGTGCGAGCCCTGGGAGCCGCCAAAGATCAGGACCTTCGGCGGCGCGCCGGCCGCGTGACTGTCAGATTCGGTGAAGAACTCGGCACGGACCGGATTGCCTGCAACAAATCCCCTCCTTCCGAAGTAACCGACCGTTGACGCGTATGTCACCGCGGCCGCGCTCACCACGTGCGCGAGCGTGCGGTTGGTGAATCCCGGCACGGCGTTCTGCTCGAGCAGCAGCGTCGGGATCCGCCGCGCGGCCGCCAGCGCGACGACCGGTCCCGAGCTGTAGCCGCCCACGCCGATCACCAGGTGCGGACGGCGCCGCGACAGGATGCGCCAGGCGTCCGCCGCGCTGAGCGGCAGCAGCGCGAGTCCGCGCGCGCGCGCCAGCGGCGACATCCCCTTCAAGCCCGCACTCCGCAACAGGTCCAGCTCGAAGCCCTCGCGCGGGATCACCCGTGCTTCGATCCCGCGTGCCGTGCCCGCAAAGCTGATCGCGCTCTCCGGACGCCGCCGCAGCAGCTCGCGCGCCACGGCGATCCCCGGGTAGAGATGCCCGCCGGTTCCCCCACCGGCGATCACGATCCGGAGCGGTGTCATGCATCCGCCGTCGGCAGCGTCGTCGTCACGATCTGTGATGCGGACGCATGTTGCGAGACGTTGAGGAGGATGCCCATGCCGATCAGGTTGATCAGCAGCGACGATCCCCCGTAGCTCACGAACGGCAGCGGGATGCCCTTGGTCGGCAGCAGGCCCAGCACGACGCTGATGTTGAAGAACGCCTGGAAGGCGATCATCGTCGTCAGGCCGATGGCGAGGAAGGCGCCGAAGCGGTCGGGCGCCCGCAGCGCGGTGCGCATGCCGCGCCAGGCGATCACGCAGAAGCAGGCGAGCACGAGCATGGCGCCGATCATCCCGAGCTCCTCGGAGATGACGGCGTAGATGAAGTCGTTGTGCGGCTCCGGCAGGTAGAACAGCTTCTGCACGCCGTCCATCAACCCGCGGCCCGACACGCCGCCGACCGCGACGGCGATCATCGACTGGATCACCTGGTAGCCGCTGTCGAGCGAGTCGCTCCACGGATCGATGAACGCCTGCATCCGACGCATGCGATAGTCCGACGTGTAGATCAGCAGGACGAGCGCCGGGAGCCCCATCACCGCCAGGGCGGCGATATAGCGATAGCTGATACCCGCGGCGAAGATCATGACCGCCGCGATCATGACGATCGAGGCGGCCGTGCCGAGGTCCGGCTGCGAGAGGATCAGGGCGACGATGACGCCGAGCACGACGGCCACGGGCACCAGCGCGTACGCCGGCTCGTCGATCCGCTCCATGCGGCGCTCGAGCAGCGCGGCCACGAACACGATCACCGCCAGCTTGGCCATCTCGGACGGCTGGATGCCGAGCGGTCCGATGTTCAGCCAGCGCGTCGCCCCTCCCACCTCCCGGCCGAAGAGCACCGCGACGAGGAGGATGCCGACGACCGCGAGGCCCGTCCAGATCACGACGGGCTGCCGGTAGTTCCGGTAGTCGATCCGCATCACCAGCTGCACGCACAGGAGGCCGATCAGCGCAAACACACCCTGTTTGAACAGAAACAGGTAGGGGTTCTCCCCCCGCTCGCCCAGGACGATGGCCGACGCGCTGTACACCATGACGACACTGGTGCACACGAGCATCAGCGTCGCCATGAAGAGCCATTTGTCAGATTTCAGTTTTCGCGCCATACTTCGCCGCCTAAAGGTCCCTCACGCTCGAGCCGAGAAAGTGTTGCGGAGCCATGAGCAGTCAGCAGTCATCAGCCGGACGGGGACCAAGACACCACCCTCACAGGCCGGGGCAGCCTGTGTTCCCAGCGGACGGTTCTTCATCGCGCCCTCCGGACTGATGACTGCTCACTGCTCACGCACGCCGTTCCATTCCTCCTGCAGCCGTTCGACTTCCTGTTTGAAGACGCGCCCGCGTTCCGCGTAGTCGCGGAACATGTCGAAGCTCGCGCAGGCCGGCGCGAGCACCACCGCCGCGCCAGGCGCCGCGCAGGCGAACGCCATCCGCACGGCGGCGCTCATGTCGCCGGCCTCCCGCACGTCCACCACGCCGCCAAAGGCGTCCGCGATCCGTTCGCGCGCTTCGCCGATCGCGACGACCGTCGCGCCGCGCGCGCGCAGCGGCTCCCGCAGATCGCGGAGGTCGCCCCCCTTGAATCGGCCGCCCATGATCACCACCAGCGCCTCGAAGCTCTCGATGGCGCGCCGTGCGGCTTCGACATTCGTGGCCTTGGAGTCGTTGACGAACAGCACGCCGCTGATCTCGGCGACGGGCTCGAGCGCATGTTCCAGCCCTTTGAACTGCGCCACCGCCTGGGTCATGGCGGCCGCGTCCACGCCGGCCAGCGACGCCACCGCGGAGGCCGCCAGCACGTCGGCGATCAGGTGACGCCCGAGCAGCTGAATCGACGCCAGCGGGACGAGCGGCTGGTCTCCCTCCGCGGTCCGGCGCACGATGTCGTCGCCGCGGACCAGGACGCCGGACGCCAGTGAGTCGGACATGGAGAACATGAGCCTCCGTGACGCCGCGGTTGCGGCGATCGGCGCGACCGCCGCATCGTCGGCGTTGAGCACCGCCCAGTCGGCGGCCGTCTGGTTGAGGAAGATCCGGGATTTCGCGGCCGCGTATTCCTCGAGGCTGCCGTGGCGGTCCAGATGATCCGGCGAGAAGTTCAGGAGCACGGAGATCCACGGACGGAACGTGTCGATCGTTTCGAGCTGGAAGCTGCTGGCCTCGACCACGTGGATCGTGTCGGGCCGCGAGGCCTCGACCTGGGCGCTGAGGGGATGGCCGATGTTGCCGCCGACCAGCACGTGATGGCCTCCGGCCTCGAGCATCCGTCCCGTCAGCGTGGTGGTCGTGGACTTGCCCTTCGTGCCGGTGACGGCGACGATCCGTCCGCGCAGCCAGCGCGAGGCGAGTTCGAGCTCGCCCATGACGTGGACGCCGGCCGCGCGCGCCGCCGCGACGGCCGGCTGCGCGTACGGCACGCCGGGGCTGAGCACCACGACGTCGGCCCGGGTCAGCGTGGCGTGTTCGTGCGCGCCGAGCTCGAGGCGCACGCCGGCGGCGCGCAGCGCGTCCTGCTTCGGGATCTCCGGCTGCAGGTCGCTGAGCGTGACCGCCGCGCCGCGCCGCGCGAGGAGGAAGGCGGCGGCCACGCCGCTCCGCGCGGCCCCCACGACCGTCACCCGCTTGCCCCGAACGGAGAATTCGCGTGGCGTCGTCATCGCAGCTTCAGGGTCGTCAGACTGAACAACGCGAAGATGATCGCGAGGATGATGAAGCGGGTGATGACCTTCGGCTCGCTCCAGCCGATCAGCTCGAAATGGTGGTGCAGCGGCGCCATCCGGAACACACGCTTCCCCGTGAGCTTGAACGAGGCGACCTGGATCATCACCGACAGCGCTTCTATGACGAACACGCCGCCGACGAAGACGAGCAGAAACTCCTGTTTGATCAGCAGGGCGACGGTGCCGAGCGCGCCGCCGAGGCCGAGCGATCCCACGTCGCCCATGAAGATGTCGGCGGGATAGGAATTCCACCAGAGAAAGCCCAGGCTTGCGCCCACGAGCGCGCCGCAGAAGACGGTCAGTTCGTGCGTGAGCGGCGAGAAGCGCGTCAACTGGAGGTACTCGGCGAACACGGCGTGGCCGCTGACGTAGGCCAGGGCCGTGAACGCGGCCGCCGCGACGGCAAACACGCTGATGGCCAGACCGTCCAGCCCGTCGGTCAGGTTCACGGCGTTGGTCGAGCCCACCAGGACGAGCAACCCGAACGCAACATAGAACCACCCGATGTCGGGGATGAAGTTCTTGAAAAACGGCACGATGAGGCGTGTGCTGTAGAGCGGCCGCGGATCGGCGTCGGTCAGGAGCAGCAGGGTCAGGCCGACGGCGAGGGCGATCAGCACCTGCCAGCCGATCTTGTACCGCGGCCGGAGGCCATGATGGGACCGGCGGACGATCTTCAGGTAGTCGTCCGCGAACCCCACCGCACCGAAGGCCGTGGTCGCGAGCACGGCGACCCAGATGAACCCGTTCGACAGGTTCGCCCACAGCAGCGTCGGCACGAGCACCGAGGTCAGGATCAGCAGGCCGCCCATGGTGGGCGTGCCGGCCTTGGTGCGATGGGTCGCCGGCCCATCCTGCCTGACGACCTGCCCGATCTGAAAGTCGCGCAGCCGGCGGATCATCCACGGACCGAGGAAGAGGCCGATCGCCAGCGCCGTCACGCTCGCACCGGCCGTGCGGAAGGTGATGTAGCGCGCGACGTTGAGCACCGGCAGCGACTCGCTGAGATACTGGAGGTAGTACAGCATCAGGCGAACTCCGCCTTCAGCCGGTCCACGACCGCGTCGAGACCGATGCCGCGGGAACCCTTCACGAGCACGAGGTCGCCGGGACGCACGCGCTGCAGGACTTCCTCCGTGGCCGCGGCGCGGTCGGGAACGACCGCCACGCAGTGAGGGGGCAATCCGGACTCGATCGCTTCGGCGGCCAGCGCCTGCGCCGGCTCGCCTCCCACGGCGACCAGCAGATCGAGGCCCGCCGCGTGGGCCGCGCGCCCGCACTCCCGGTGCAGCACCGCCGCATGCGCGCCGAGCTCGAGCATCTCGCCGAGCACGGCCACCTTCCGGGCGCTGCCGCTCGCCGCCGCGACGATCTCGAGGGACCGCTTCAGCGCCGCCGGGCTCGAGTTGTACGCGTCGTCGATCAACGTGATGCCGCCAGGGAGGCGGAGCAGCTCGCCGCGATGATGCGCGGGACGCAGCCGCGACGCCCGCGTGGCAATCGCGTCGAGCGGTACGTCGAAGTGCACCGCCACGGCGGTGGCCGCCAGGACGTTGGAGAGATTGCCGAGCCCGGCCAGCGGCGTCTCGAGCCTGAACGCCCCGGCCGGCGTCCGCACCTGCGCGCGCAGCCCGTCGAGGCCGCGCATCTCGACCTCGGAGGCCTGGACGTCCGCGCCGTCGGCCGTGCCGAACGTCATCACCCGGCCGGCGAAGCGCCGGGCACGCGCCATCACGCGCGCGTCGTCCGCGTTGGCCACGAGCACGGTCCCGGCCGAGGCCCCGTCCAGGATCTCCGCCTTGGCGTCGGCGATGGCCTCTGCCGACGCGAAGAACCCGATGTGCGCGTCGCCCACGTTCGTCCACACGCGGACCTCGGGCTCCGCGATGGCGACGAGCGTGCTGATCTCACCGGGATGGTTCATGCCGAGCTCAACGACCGCCACATCCGGCTTCGCGCGCAGTTCCAGCAGCGACAGCGGCAGTCCGATGTGATTGTTCAGATTCCCCGTGTTCCGAAACACGCTGTACCGCGCCGACAGCAGCTCTGCGCACACTTCCTTCGTGGTCGTCTTGCCGGCGCTGCCGGTGATCGCCACCACCTGCGCGCCCGACTGGCGCCGCACGTGGCGGGCGAGGGCCTGCAGCGCCCGCGTCGTATCGGCGGCCTGCACGACCACGGCCGTGCCGGCGAGATCACCGGCCGCCGCCGGATCGTCCACCAGGGCGCCGATGGCCCCGGCGGCCAGCGCACCGGCCACGAACCGATGCCCGTCGAACCGCTCGCCGCGGATCGCGACGAAAAAATCTCCGGCCGCCACCGTGCGCGAGTCGATCGAGATGCGCCCGATCGGCGTGGCGCGGTCACCGGCCACGACGCGGCCGCCGCCGCCGGCGGCCACGTCTCCGGCGTTGAGCGGCAGCAGGGTCACTCGCTATGACACCCTGGACCCGGCGCGCCGCTGCGCCAGCGCCGCCCGCGCCACTTCCACGTCGTCGAACGGCAGCGTGCGCTCGCCGATCACCTGGTACTTCTCGTGCCCCTTGCCGGCGACGAGGATGAGATCGTCCGGGGCCGCCTCGCGCACCGCCCGCTCGATCGCGGCCTTGCGATCCACGATCGCCAAACTCGGCGTCGCTCTCGGCCCGTGCCCCTTCGGCCCGACACGGTCGGCCGGCAGCACGATGCCGCGCCGGATGTCGTCGATGATCTGTTCCGGGTCTTCGGAGCGCGGATTGTCGGAGGTCACGATGACCATGTCGCTCAGACGCGCCGCCACGGCCCCCATGAGCGGACGCTTGGTCTTGTCGCGGTCGCCGCCGCAGCCGAACACCGTGATCACGCGCCCCTGCGCCAGGGGTCGGGCCGTCTCGAGCAGGTTCTTGAGGGCGTCGTCGGTATGGGCGTAGTCGACGACGATGCGCACGTCGTCGTGGGGCGCCGACACCACCTGGAACCGTCCGGGCACGTTCTCCAGCCGGCGAACACCTTCCTCGATCGCGCTGAAGGGCAGATCCAGCGCCGCGGCGGTCGCGACCGCGGCGAGGATGTTGTACGCATTCGGGCGGCCCACGAGTTTCGAACGCACGTGCACCGTGCCGCGGGGCGTGCGGACGTCGAACACCAGCCCGTCGAGCGAGTACGCGATCGGCCCGGGCGTCACGTCGGCGGGGGCGTCGATCGCATACGTCACCGGGCGCACCGCGGCCGCGGCAAAGTCGCTCCCGCGCCGATCGTCGGCGTTCGTCACGCCAACGGCGTCGTCCGGCAGAAGCGCGAAGAGCCGACGCTTGGCGGTGAAGTACTCCTCCATGTCGCCGTGGAAGTCGAGATGGTCGCGCGTGAGGTTCGTGAAGATTCCGGCGCTGAAACGGAGATGATCGGCGCGCCGCAGAACCAGCGCGTGGGACGACACCTCCATGACACAGGCGCCGCATCCCTGCGCGACCATGTCTCGCAGCATCCGCTGCAGTTCCGGAGCCTCGGGCGTGGTGCGCGCCGCCTCGTACTCGCGGTCGCCGATCCGGTAGCCCACCGTCCCGATCCGGCCGCACGTGACGCCGGCCGCTTCGAAGATCGACGACAGCACGTACGCGGTGGTCGTCTTCCCGTTCGTACCCGTGATCCCCACGAGCGAGAGCCGTTCGCTCGGCCGTCCGTAGAACTCGGCCGCCAGCGCCGCGAGCGCCAGCCGTCCATCGGCCACCTGGAACCAGGGGGCGCGATGGTCCGCGGGGGCCGGCGCCTCCGCGAAGACCGCCACGGCGCCGTGATTCACCGCTTCCCGCGCGTACGCCGCGCCGTCGGCCTGCAGACCGCGGAGCGCGACGAAGACCGAACCGGCGGCCGCCTGCCTCGAGTCGTAGACGACCCCGCTCACCGCTGGATCGGGCGCCAACGCCGCCTGCGACGCCAGCGCGCCGAACGGCTCGTGCGCCGACACGGCGCGAATGAGCTGGCCCAGCGTCACTGCGGCCGGCCTCCCACCGGCAGCACAGGCGCCCGGCGTCCAAGCTTCAGCGTGACGGCGTCGCCGGGAATCAGGACGGCGCCAGGTTCCGGTGACTGCTCGAGGACGAAACCGCGGCCCGAGACCCGTGGATTGAGCCCGATGGTCGTCACCGAATGCAGCGCTTCGCGAGCGCTCAGTCCACGAAGATCCGGCATCAGGCCCGGCTGCACCGGTTCGAGTACCTGCGCGCGAATCGCCGCCACGCCCGTCGGGACCGGACGCACGGCCTTCACCGCGCTATCGGCACGGGCCACGATCACCGGTGACGGGGCATTGATCGTGGGACCAATGCCGAGATGGCGCAGGGAGGCCTCGACGATGCGTTTGAAGATCGGCGCCGCGACGGTGCCGCCGTACGCCTTCACTTTTCCGTGCGGCGAGTCGATGACAACAATGACGGTCAGCGCCGGTTTGCGCGACGGGGCAAAGCCGATGAAGGACGTGAAATAATCGGTCTTCGAGTACCCGCCGGGAACGGCCTTGGCCGCGGTTCCGGTCTTGCCGGCGATCGTGAACCCTTCGATCCGGGCGGCTTTGGCCGTCCCCTCTTCAACCACCGCTTCCATGATCGTGGTCATGGTGGCGGCCGTCTCCGCCGAGATCGTACGCCGGAGTGCCTTGGGCGGCACCGGCTCGCGGCGCCCGTCGCGAATGAACGCCCCGATGAGACGCGGCTCGTAGAGCGTCCCGCCATTGGCCACCGAGCTGACCGCCGCGGCCATCTGCAGCGGTGTGACGCCGATCTGGTAGCCCATCGACACCGACGCGAGGCCGCTCTCGTCGAGCGCGGCCGGGTTCCAGAGACCGCGGCTCTGACCCCGGAAGTCCGGCGACAGGATCTGCCCGAACCCGAACCGGTTGACGTACATGCTGAGGCGCTCGATGCCGACCTTCTGGCCGGCCTTGATGGCGCCGACGTTGCTCGACTTGACGATGACGTCCCGGAACGAGAGCAGCCCGTAGGGGTGCACGTCTGTGATCGGCTTGCGGCCCGGGAACTTGATCCACCCCGGCGCGCAGTCGATCATGTCGGCGGGGACGAGGACGCCTTCCTCGAGCGCGGCCGACGCGGTGACGAGCTTGAACGTCGAGCCCGGTTCGTAGGCGTCCTGAATGGCGCTGTTCTTCCGGGTCTCGTCCGGAAACGTCCGGTAGGTGTTCGGATTGAACGTCGGGTAGTTGGCCAGCGCCAGGATCGCGCCGGTGTGCGGATCCATGATGACCGCGCGGCCGCTCTCGGCGTTGTGTTCCTCCACACCCGCCTCGAGCTCGCGCTCGACGATCCGCTGCAGGTACTGATCGATCGTCAGCTCGAGGCTGTCCCCCGCCGTCGGGAGGACGGCTTCGCGGACGGCGAGCGCGGCGCGCCGCGAATCCACCCGCAGCAGCATGCGGCCGCTGCGGCCGCGGATCTGGGAGTCGTACGCCGACTCGAGTCCTGCCAGGCCGGTATTGTCGACGCCGACGTAGCCGAGCACGTGCGCGGCGAGGGTCCGGTTCGGGTAGTACCGCCGGTTCTCCCGATAGATCACGATCCCGGGCAGATGCAGGTCACGCACCCGCCGTCCGACGTCGGGTGACACCTGCCGTTCGATGAACACGAACTGGGTATCACGCTGGAGCTTCGTCAGCAGGTCCTGCCGCCGCGCGGCGTTGCAGTTCCCCAGCGCGTCGCACAGGAGACGTGCGACGGTTCCGGGATCGTCGATCTGCGTCGGGTCGACGCCGATCGTCTCGGCGTCGACGCTGTAGGCCAGAAGGCGTCCGTTCCGGTCGACGATGTCGCCGCGCTTCGGCGCCGAGTTCACGGTCATCGACTGCTGTTTCTCGGCGCGCGCCACCATGTCGGCGTGGGCGATCACCTGCAGGTAGATCAGTCGCGCCTCGATGCCGGCCGTCCAGAGCGCGAGCGCCGCCGCGCAGACCAGCACCCGGGTGCGCACCGTCGCACGCCATTCGAACGGCGTCTGCACGGACTCCCGGCGCGCCACCCGCTGAACGGGCAGCTTCCAGGGAAGCCTGAATCTGCTGCTGGCGTGTTCTTCAGCCATCGGATCTCCTGCGGCCGCGACGGGCTAGCGCGCGGCGACGATGGACTTGTCGGGTCGCGTCGCGGGGGTGACGCGCTCGATCACCACCGCCCGGTCGGGCGGCGGCGTGATCAGGTTCAGTTGTTTCGCCAGGTCCTCGATGCGTTCCGGGGAGCGAAGCGTCTCGAGCTCGAGCGTCAGACGACGGTTGATCTCGATCTCGTCGGCATGCTGCTGCTGCAGCCGCTGGAGCTGATAGCCGTGCTGGACGAGCTCGAGATTCTGCCAGGCCGAGAAGAGCAGCACCGCGACCAGCAGGCCGCCCACCCAGAGGGACCGCCAGATCTGCCGCTGCCGCGCCTCATCCACCTCCCGCACGATCGGGTTGTTGCGGACATCCTTCTTGATTGCGTATTCGAAATCAGCGCTCATGCCAGCCTCTCGATCGCCCGCAGTTTCGCGCTCCGCGCGCGGGGATTACGCGCCACTTCCTCGTCGCCCGGCACCAGCGGACGACGGGTGAGCACCTGCCAGGTCTCGCTCGCGGCGGCGATCGCGCGGAACGTGTGCTTCACGATCCGGTCCTCGAGCGAGTGGAACGTGATGACGACCAGACGCGCGCCGGCGAGCAGCCGCCGGGACGCGTCGGTGAGAAACGTGTCGAGCCCTTCGAGCTCGCGGTTCACCCAGATCCGCAGCGCCTGGAAGGTTCGCGTCGCCGGGTCGATGCGCTGGTAGCCGCGGGTCGGCACCGCGCGCCGCACGATGGCCGCGAGCGCGCCGGTCGTCTCGATGCGCCCCTGGGCGCATTCGCGCACGATCGCGCGGGCGATGCGGCGCGAGTGCCGTTCCTCGCCGAACTGAAAGATCACGTTGGCCAGGTCCTCTTCATCGACGTCCATGAGCAGGTCGGCCGCCGTCGGCCCCTGCGTGCGGTCCATGCGCATGTCGAGCGGCTCGTCGCGCCGGAAGCTGAAGCCGCGTCCCTCGGCCTCGAGCTGCATCGACGACACCCCGAGGTCCGCGAGCACGCCGTCCACGCCCGGAATCCCGCGGGCCTCGAGCACGGCGTCGAGCTGCCGATAGTCCGAATGGACGAGCTCGACGCGATCGCCGTACGCCGCCAGGCGCTCACCCGCGATCCGCAGCGCATCCGCATCCCGATCCAGTCCGATCAGCACGTCGGCGCCTCCCTCGAGGATGAGCGCGCTGTGACCACCGAGTCCCGTCGTGCAGTCCACGAACAACCCGCCGCGTGCGGGCTGCAGCAGCGACACCACCTCCACGGACATGACCGGCTCGTGCCTCGGTGCGTCCATGACCGTCAGATCCCGAACTCCGCCAGGGCGCGCGCGTCGTCGTCGGTGAACGGATCGTGCTGGAGCCTGGCGACGAAGCGCTCGTGATTCCAGACCTCGAGGTAGTCGTAATTGCCGAACACATCGACCTCGCCGGCCATCGACGCGGAATCGCGGAGGCGGGCGTGGATAATGACTCGACCCTGGTTGTCGAATGCCGCGGTCTGGCCGAAGTAATTGACGCGGTCGAAAAACTTGAGCCTGGCGGGATGTGTCGAGGGGACCTTGGCCATTTTTTCCTCGATCGCCATCCAGACCGGCATCGGATAAATGCGGACAGACTCCCCCGTCAGGCTCGTCACGAACAGGTCCGATCCGTGCTTCTCCTCGACGAGAGCGCGGAACGCGTTCGGAATCTTGAGCCGCCCTTTCTCATCGATCTTGGCGGTGTAGTTGCCCCGGAGCACGTCTGTTTACTCCACTTTACTCCACTAATTTCCACCGCGATGGTAGAGAAGCCCGGATGGGTTGTCAACCGTAAAATAAAGAAGGCGAGGATGTTACGCTGTTTCTTCGCCGTCGAAAGTCGGGCGAAACCACGGACCGGCTGGAGCAGCCACGTGCTACGATGTGCAAATTCGACGCATGGGTGAGCTATGAGCGTGCGCACGGTCCTCGTCTGCGAGGCGCAGGTTCCCTTCGTGCACGGGGGGGCCGAGATTCACGTGCGCGAACTGGTCCGCGAGCTACGGGAGCGCGGGTATCTCGCCGAACTCGTCAGCGTGCCGTTCAAGTGGTATCCGAAGGAGGAGATCCTCCCGCACGCGGCGGCGTGGCGGTTGCTGGATCTCAGTGAAAGCAACGGCCGGCCGGTCGACCTGGTCATCGCCTCGAAGTTCCCGACGTACTTCGCCCGTCACCCGCGAAAAGTGGCCTGGCTGATCCACCAGTACCGAGCGGCGTACGAACTGTGCGGCACGGAGTACAGCGACTTCTCGCATACCGACCTGGACGTCGGCCTGCGCGACAAGCTGATCGCGCTCGACACCGAGATGCTCGGGGAGTGCCGTTCGATTTTCGCCAACGCCAGGAACACGGCGTCGCGGCTTCGCAAGTACAACGGTCTCGAGGCGCAGGCGCTCTACCATCCCTCGCGTCTCTCGCGGCAGCTGCGGGCCGGGGAGTACGGCGACTACGTGCTCTCGGTCGGGCGGATCGAGGCGGTCAAACGCGTGGATCTCATCGTCCGCGCGATGGCCGAGGCGCCGGCGCGGGTCCGCCTGGTCGTTGCGGGTGACGGCACACAGCGCGCCAACGTCGAGCGGGCGGCGGGCGGCGCGGGAGTCAGTGACCGGGTCACCTTCCTGGGCACGGTGCAGGACGAGGACTTGATCGATCTCTATGCGGGGGCCCTTGCCGTGGTCTATCCGCCTTTCGACGAAGACTTCGGCTATGTCACGCTCGAGGCCTTTCTCGCGCGCAAGCCGGTGATCACCTGCACGGATTCGGGCGGACCGACCGAATTCGTCCTCGACGGCGTCAACGGCTGGACCTGTGAACCGGTCCCGGCCGCGCTCGCGGGTGCGATCCGCGCGGCCGACGCCGATCGGGCGGCCGCGGCCCGGCTGGGCGACTCGGGCTACGACCTCGCGCGCACGATCACGTGGGACGGCGTCATCGAGAAGTTGGTCGGTTGATTGCCAAATCGCCGGAAATGGCCATAATCGACCGTTCGCAGCCTGTGAAAAAACTGATCATCCAGATCCCGTGCCTCAACGAGGCCGCTACCCTGCCGGCCACGCTGGCCGACCTCCCGTCCTCGGTGCCGGGCATCGACGTCATCGAGGTGCTCGTCATCGACGACGGGTCGCGCGACGGCACGGCCGACGTGGCGCGTGCCCATGGCGTCCACCACGTCGTGCGGCTGACCCGGAACAAGGGGCTCGCCGCCGCGTTCATGGCCGGCATCGACGCCTCGCTGAAACAGGGGGCGGATTTCATCGTCAACACCGACGCTGACAACCAGTACGCGGGCAGCGAGATCGGCAAGCTGTTGGCGCCGCTGCTGCGGGGTGAGGCGGACCTGGTGGTCGGGGACCGGAACATCGCCGAGCTCTCGCACATGTCGTGGCAGAAGCGCCAGTTGCAGGGCCTCGGCAGCTGGGTCGTCCGGCAGGTCTCGAGCACGACGGTCCCCGACACGACGAGCGGCTTCCGGGCGTACACGCGGGAGGCCGCACTGCGCATGACGATCGTGTCGGAGTTCTCCTACACGCTCGAGTCGATCATCCAGGCGGGCAAGAAGCGGATGGCCATCGCGCACGTGCCGGTCGCCACCAACGCCCGGACGCGCGAGTCGCGGCTCTTCGACAGCATCTTTGCGTACGTCAAACAGTCGTCGGCGACCATCGTGCGGATCTACGCGATGTACGAGCCGCTGAAAGTGTTCTCGTACATCGGGCTGACGCTGTTCGGCG
>JBBECO010000199.1:35743-63520 GCA_040881785.1 Vicinamibacterales bacterium | reverse complement strand
CTCCTCGCCGACGTCATCTCGGCCAACCGCAAGCTGCTCGAGGACCTGCTCTACCGCGTGCGCAAGATCGAGCTGCCGCGCGATCGGGGTGACGGCTGATGGCGGCGCCTTCTTCAGTTTCGGTCATCGTCCCCGCGTACAACGAAGCCGAGGCCATCGCGGGCCTCGTCGGCGCGCTCCGCGCCGCCGCCCCGTGGCACGAGGTCATCGTCATCGACGACGGCTCGGAGGACGCCACGGCGCAGCAGGCCGCGGCGGCGGGCGCAACGGTGGTGCGTCATCCCTACAACAAGGGGAACGGCGCGGCGGTCAAGACCGGCATTCGCACGGCCACGGGCGAGTACATCCTCATCGTGGACGGCGACGGGCAGCACCGGGCGGAAGATGCCGGACGCCTGGTGGCGGCGCTCGGCGAGTACGACCTCGTCATCGGCGCCCGGAGCCGCGAGACGCAGGCGACCCACGCCCGGCGCTTCGGCAACTCGGCGCTGAACCGGCTGGCCAGCTATCTCACCGATCGCGAGATCCCGGACCTGACGAGCGGGTTCCGGGCCGCGCGCCGCGAGCACCTCCGCGAGTTTCTGCACCTGCTGCCGAACGGGTTCTCGACCCCGACGACGACCACGCTTGCGTTCATCAAGGCCGGGTACAACGTGACCTTCGAGCCGGTCGAGGCACGGCAGCGCGAGGGTCAGTCGAAGATCCGCCTGGCGCGCGACGGCGCGAAGTTCCTGATGATCATCCTGCGGATCGTCACGCTCTTCAGTCCGCTGAAGGTGTTCCTGCCGATCAGCCTGGTGCCGCTGGCCGTCGGCCTGGGCTACGCGGCCTGGACGATCTATTACGAGATGCACATCACGAATACGTCGGTGCTGCTGATCACCCTGTCGGTGATCGTGTTTCTCGTGGGGCTCGTCTCCGAGCAGATTTCCGCGCTTCGCTTCGAGGGCCGCCAGTAACCGGGATGGACAGCGCCCGCAGCCGACGGCTGATCCTCGCCGCCGCGGTGGCCGGCCTCATCCTCCGGCTCGCGTTCGGACTCCTCTACTGGACCGGCAAACCGCTCACGCACGACGAACGCGAATACCTCGCGCTCGCGCAGAGCCTGTCGGACGGCCGCGGGCTCACCTATCCCGAAGGACACGAGACCGGCACCGGCCAGTCGTTCGGCCGGGCGCCCGGCTACCCGGCGTTTCTCGCGCTGCTCGGCGCCGACGCGCACGTCACGAGCGCGCCGCCGGGGATCCAGGTCGCGCAGGCGATGCTCGGCGCCATCGTCGTGTGGATGATCGGGCTCCTCGCCTCACGCGCCTGGAATCCCCGGGCCGGCGCCCTCGCCGCCGCGATGGCGGCCGCGTACCCGCCGCTCGTCTGGATCTCCGCGTACGTCTTCAGCGAATCGCTGTACATGCTCCTGGCGTTCGGGTGCGTCCTGCTGCTCGATGGCGCGCGCACGCGGGCCGACGAGGAACACGCCACGCGGGGCGGCGGCGCGCTCGCGGTCGCGGCGGGTCTCGTGGCGGGGCTCGCGATCCTCGTGCGGCCCGGCATGCTGCTGTTCCTGCCGCTGGCCGCCCTCTGGTTCGGCCACCGGCGCCAGTGGTCGCTGGCGCTGGCCTTCTGCGTGGCGGCGGCGGTGGTCGTCGCGCCGTGGACGCTGCGCAACGCGCGCACGCACGGCCGCTTCGTCCTGGTCGCGTCCGAGGGCGGCGTCACGTTCTGGACCGGCAACCATCCGCTCGCCCGCGGCGAAGGGGATCTCGCGGCCAACCCCGAGCTCAAGCGGGCGGAGATCGCGTTCCGCGCGACGCGGCCCGGCCTCAGCGCGGAAGCCCTCGAGCCGCTCTACTACCGCGACGCGATCGGGTACATCGTCGAGCATCCCGGGTGGTGGATCACGCTGCTCGCGAAAAAGGCCTTCTACACCTTCGTCCCGATCGGACCGTCGTATACGCTACACTCCACCAGATATCTGCTGGCGTCGGTGATCCCATACGCGCTGCTCGCGCCGCTGGCGTTCCTCGGCCTCGGCAGGCTCGTGCGGCGCCGGAGCGCCGCGACCCCGTTGCTCCTCCTGGCCCTGTCGGTCGTGATGACATCGCTGATCTTCTTCCCGCAAGAACGCTTCCGCATCCCGGTGCTCGATCCGACGGTCATTGTCTGCGCCTCTGGGATCCTGGCCGGCGTTCGCCGGACACCGCGATGAACGCGCTCGTCGTCGTCCCGACCTACAACGAGCGTGAGAACCTGCCGCTGCTGGTGCGCGGCGTGCTGGCGCACGACGGCTTCCGGATGCTCGTGGTGGACGACCATTCGCCCGACGGCACGGGCGCGGTGGCCGACGCCCTGGCCGCCGCGCATCCCGGCCGCATCGAGGTTCTGCACCGCACGGGGCCGCGCGGGCTCGGCCGGTCGTATGTCGATGGCTTGCGGCGCGCGCTCGAAACCGATGCCGAGCTCATTCTCCAGATGGACGCGGATCTCTCGCACGACCCCGCCTACCTCCCCGCGCTGACGGCGGCGGCCGCCGACCACGACCTGGTGCTCGGCTCGCGCTACCTCCATGGCGTGAGCGTCGTGAACTGGCCGCTGCACCGGATCTTCCTGAGCACGTTCGCGAACCGCTACATCAAATTCGTGACCGGGCTGGCGCCGGCCGACTGCACCGGCGGTTTCCGCTGCTGGCGCCGGGAGGCGCTCGCCCGGATTCCGCTCGAGCGTGTCGCGTCGGCGGGCTACGCGTTTCTCGTGGAGATGCTCTACCGCGCGGCGCAGAACGGCAGCCGCATCGGCGAGGTGCCGATCATCTTCGTCGAGCGGCGCCAGGGGGTGTCGAAGGTCTCGCGCGCCGTGCTGATGGAATCGCTGATCACACCGTGGCGGCTGCGGCTGCGGCGGCGAGGCTGACCGTGTCGCTCGTCGTCGTCATGGTGACCTCGTCATATCCCCGCTTCCCGGGGGACAGCGTCGGGACGTTCATGGAGCCGATCGCCACGTCGGTCGCCGCGCGCGGACACGAAGTCCACGTCGTCGCCCCGTGGCACCCGGCGATCGACCGGCCCCGCGTCGATCGGGGTGTGCACTTTCACTTCTACAAGTACGCGCCGCTCCGGTCGCTGAACGTCTTCGGCTATGCCGAATCCATGCATGCCGACGTGCGCGTGCGCGGCGCGGCCTACGCCGCGGTGCCGTTCGCGCTGGCCGCCGGCTGGTGGACGGCTCGCCGGGTCGCGCGGACGTTCAACGCGTCCCTCATTCACGGCCACTGGGTCGTGCCCGGTGGGGTGACCGCCGCGATGGCGGCACCTGGCCTGCCGCTCGTGATCAGCCTCCACGGTTCGGACCTGTTCGTGGCCGAACGTGTCTGGGCCGCGCGTGTGGCCGCGCGTGCGGCCTTTCGCAGGGCCGGCTTCGTCACGGCGTGCAGCGCCGATCTCGCGGTGCGGGCGATCGCGATGGGCGCAGACCCGGACCGCACCGGCGTCGTCCCCTACGGCGTCGATACGGGACGGTTCGGGCCCGACCCTGAAGCTCGACTCGCGCGTCGCGAGCAGCTCGGGGCTGAGGGCCGCACGCTGCTGATCGCGGCGGCCGGACGCCTCGTGCGAAAGAAGGGCTTCGAGTACCTCATCGACGCGCTCGCGGACCTTCCAGGGGCACGCCTCGCCCTGGCAGGCGACGGTTCGCTGCGCGGGGAGCTCGAGCAGCGCGCGCGCGGCCGGGGCGTCCTCGACCGGGTCCGCTTTCTGGGCAACCGCGCGCAGGACGAGGTCGCGGACCTGTTCTCGGCAGCCGACATCATCGTGACGCCATCGGTGCGTGACGACTCGGGCAACGTCGACGGCCTGCCGAATGTCGTCATGGAGGCGCTCGCCAGCGGCACGCCGCTGGTGACGACGGATGCCGGCGGCATCGGCGCCATCGTCGAAGACGACGTCACCGCCGCGGTGGTGGCCGAGCGCGACGTCGCCGCCCTCGCGGCGGCCATCCGGCGGCTTGGCGCGGATCCGGAGGGGCGCGAGCGGATCGGCGCCGCCGCGCGGGTACTGGTCGAACGCCAGTTCGGCTGGGCGCAGACCGCCCGCCAGTTCGAGGCGGCGTATCAGCACGCCCTTGCCTTCACGTCCACGCGCCGCTAACAATACGGCTTACTTGAACGCCCCTTACGACTTCTATCGCGGCAGGCGCATCCTGATCACGGGCGGGTTGGGGTTCATCGGGAGCAACCTCGCGCGCGCGTTGGTCGATCTGGATGCCGACGTGCTGCTCGTGGATTCCCTGATCCCCGACTACGGCGGCCACCTGTTCAACATCGCCGGGATCGAGGACCGTCTGCGCGTCAACGTCGCCGACGTCCGGCAGCAGAGCACGATGAATCACCTCGTTCGCGATCGCGAGGTGATTTTCAACCTCGCCGGCCAGGTGAGTCACATCGACAGCATGCGCGACCCCGACACGGACCTCGAGATCAACTGCCGGGCGCAGCTGACGCTGCTCGAGGCGTGCCGGCGGCACAATCCGGCCACCAAAGTCGTGTACGCGGGCACGCGGCAGGTCTACGGGAAGCCGGCCACGCTGCCGGTCGATGAGAGCCATCTGGTGCGGCCGGCCGACATCAACGGCATCAACAAGGCCGCGGGCGAGTATTACCACCTGGTGTACAACAACGTCTTTGGTGTGCGCGCCTGCTCGCTGCGCCTCACCAACGTCTATGGGCCCCGCCAGCTGATGAAGCACAACCGCCAGGGGTTCATCGGCTGGTTCATCCGACTCGCGGTCGAGGGCAGGGAGATCCAGGTGTACGGAGACGGCTCGCAGCTCCGCGACTTCGTCTTCGTGGACGATGTCGTGGACGCGTTCCTGCGCGCCGGGGCGAGCGACGCCGTCAACGGCGACGTCTTCAATGTCGGCGGGACCGAACCGATCAGCCATCGCGAGCTCGTGCAGCTCCTGATCCAGACGGCTGGATCCGGCAGCGTCCGCTTCGTGGAGTGGCCCGCGGACAAGAAGGCCATCGACATCGGCAGCTTCTATTCCGATTCGACCAAATTCCAGAGGACGGTCGGCTGGCACGCGCAGGTGCCGCTCCGCGAGGGCTTCCGCCGAACGATCGAGTACTACCGCGCGCATCTGCCGAAGTACCTCGAGGACCCGTCGTGATTCCGTTTCTGCAGCTGCGTCCCGGCGAGGACGCCGGCGACGTGCGGACGGCGATCGACCGCGTCATCGCCCGCGGGTGGTTCGTCCTCGGCCCCGAGCTCGACGCCTTCGAACAGGAGTTCGCCTCGGCCACGTCGGCGCCGTATGCCGTCGGCGTCGGCACCGGCACGGACGCGATTGCCATCGCGCTCAGATGCCTGGGCATCGGGCCGGGCGACGAAGTGATCACCTCGCCGCTCTCGGCGGCGTACAGCGCGCTGGCGATCATGATGGCGGGCGCGCGCCCGGTGTTCGCCGACATCGACCCCGACCGGCTGACGCTCGATCCGGCCGCCGCGGCGGCGGCGGTGACGACGAAGACCGCGGCGATCCTGCCGGTGCACCTGTACGGCCAGCCCGCGGACATGACGGCGATCATGCAGGTCGCCTCGAGGCACGATCTCGCCGTCGTCGAAGACTGCTGTCAGGCGCACCTGGCCACGTGTGACGGGCGCCCGGTCGGCAGCTTCGGCGCCGCCGCGGCGTACAGCTTCTACCCCACCAAGAACCTGGGCGCGCTCGGCGACGGCGGCGCCCTCACGACAGCCGATCCGCAGACGGCCGCGCGCGCGAAACGCCTTCGGAATGGCGGGCAGACCGATCGTTACCATCACGGCGAGTTCGGTGTGAACTCGCGGCTCGACGAGATGCAGGCCGCGATCCTGCGTGCGCGTCTGGCGCACCTGCCGGGTTGGACGGATCGACGCCGCACGCTTGCACGCGCCTACCGCGCCGCGCTCGGCGGCATCGAGGCGATCACGGTGCCGCCGGAGCGCGATGCCGGGCACGTCTATCACCTGTTTCCGCTCCTCAGTCCCGACCGCGAGCGCGTCCGCGCGCGGCTGACCGCCGCCGGCATCGAAACCCTGATCCACTACCCCGTACCCATTCCGCGTCAGCCGGCGCTCGCGACCGAGCAGCCGCGGCAGTGTCCGGTTGCCGACCGTGTGTGCGAGCAGGTGTTCTCGGTGCCGCTGTATCCGGCGCTCGCGTCCGGCGCCGTCGAGGCCGTGGCGCGGGCGCTGCGCGGAGCCTGACCGACATGCCGGTTCCGCTGCAGCTCGCGGCTCTGCTCATCGTGGGATGGCTGCCGGGTGCGGCCCTCTATCGCGCGCCGATCATGGACCGCGAGCAGCGGGAAGCGCTCGACGCCGGGGAACGCGTCTTCTGGCAGGTCATCCTCAGTCTCGCGACCGCCCTGATCATCGTCGTGGCGCTCACCTCGATCGGACGGTACCGGTTCGAATACCTGATCGCCGCGCAGGTGCTGATCGCCGCGGTGCCTGTCGTCCTCTGGCGCTCGCGACTGCGGTTCGCGGCGGCGCCGCGGCCCCGCCTGGCGGTCCTCGTCCCGCTGGCGCTCGTGGCACTCTGCCTCATCCGCTTCTTCCCCGGCGCCGAGTACATCATCGCGGGCAAGGACCCCGGCACCTATGTGAACGAGGGGGTGCAGATCGCGCAACGCGGCGCGTACGTCGTCCGCGATCCTGTCGTGGCCGCTGTGCCGGCGCCCTACCGCGACCTCTTCTACCCGCGGCACGCGCGCCCGGACGGGCAGCCGCGCACCGATTACTACGGCAGCCGCTTCATGGGGTTCTTCATCAAGGATCCGGACGCCGGCACCGTCGTCGGCCAGTTTCCCCATCTGTTTCCTGCTGCGCTGGCCGTCGGGTACGGCATCGATGGCCTGACCGGCGTGCGCCGGACGACGCCCGTGCTGGCGATGCTGGGTGTTGTGGCCGTCTTTTTCGCCGGACGGTACCTGTTCGGCCAGACCGCCGCGGCGGCCGGCGCGGCGCTGCTGGCCTTGAACGTCATCCAGGTCTGGTTTGCCCGCTATCCGAACTCGGAAGTGATGATGCAGGCCTTCACGTTCGCCGCGGTGCTGGCGCTCGCACGGTCGCACGCGGGCGGGGATCGTTTCTTCGCGCCCGTCGCCGGCATCCTGGTCGGATTGCTCCTGTTCCTGCGATTCGACGCGGTGCTCGTGATCGCCGCCGTCGCCGGGGGACTGACCCTCGGCCTGTTCGCAGGACAGCGCCTCCGGTGGGAGACCGTCGCCGGGTGGCTGGCGGTGTCTATTCCCGCAGCGTTCTACCTGGCGGGACCGCTCGAGGCGTACATGTACCGGCCGCTCGACTTCATCGGCAACATGCCGCTGTGGCAGCACGCCGCGCTCGTCCTGGTGGCTGTGACGGCGGGGCTGCTGCTCGCCGCCACGTCACGCCGTCCGGCGATCCGCCAGACGATCACGAACGTTGCGCCGATCGCCATCGCGATGATCGTCGCGATCGCCGCGGGGTACGCGCTGCTGCTGCGACACCCGTCCGGGCGGCTCACCGATTACGACGCCTACGCCTTCAGGACCTTCGCGAACTTCTACGTAACCGTGCCGGCCGTGCTGGCGGCGTTGATCGGATACGCCCTCTTTGCGAAGCGGGCGTTCTGGCGGTCGCCCGTGTTCTTCGTCCTGATCGCCGTGTTCGGATTCTTCACGTTTTACAAGCTTCGTATCGTGCCGGAGCACTTCTGGACGGCCCGGCGCTTCCTCGCGGTGATCCTTCCCGGGACGATGCTGCTGGCGGCAGCCGCGGCGGTCGGTGGGGGCGGCGTCGGGTGGCGCGCGCGAGTGGTCCGTCCGCTGATCGGCGGCGTGTTCCTCGCGCTGCTCGCGGTGCATTACGTCCGCGCCAGCGCGCCGGTCGCCGACCACATCGAATACGCGGGCCTCATCCCGAGAATCGAGGCGCTCGCGGCGCAGTTCGGCGATCGCGATCTGGTGATCGTCGAATCGCGGGACGCCGGCGGCGATACGCACGTGTTCGGTCTTCCCCTCGCCTACATCTACGCGCGCAACGTCCTGGTCCTCGACTCCGCCAGGCCGGACAAGGCCACGTTCGCGGCCTTCATCGCCTGGGCGGAGACCCGGTACGACCGTGTGCTCTTCCTGGGCGGCGGGGGCACCGACCTGCTCTCCCACAGCTATGGCGTCCGCGCGATCTGGAGCGATCAATATCAGGTGCCGGAGTACCAATCGGCGTTGAACGCCTTTCCGCGCGCGGTTCGGCAGAAGGAGTTCCAGTACGGCGTCTACGAATTCACCCCGCCCGTGCCGCGCAGCGACATGTGGTTCGATCTCGATGTCGGCACGAAGGACGACCTGCACGTCGTCAGGTTCCGGGCAAAGGAAGCGTCCGAGGGTCGCACGTTCCGGTGGACCGGCGCGGCCTCGGCGGTCACGGTGACGACGATGCCGGCGGGAGCGCGGGAGGTGACACTCGTGATGGGTGATGGCGGGCGGCCTCCGGCTGCGCCGCCGGCGATGGTGCAGGTCTTCCTGCACAACCAGTTACTGGGCCGCATCGAGGTGGACGGCGACGTCCGTCCCTACACGCTCGCCGTGCCGCCGGAGCTGGCCGCTCGCGCCGCCGCGGCCAGCGAGCCCGTGGAGCTTCGACTGGTCACGACCATGTGGAACCCGGCGAAGGTCCTGGGCTCCCCGGATGACCGCGACCTCGGCGTCATGCTCGATCGCGTGACGATAAAATAGCGCTCGGTGCTCGGTGTTCGGTGTACCCGGTATTCGAGGTTCGATACTTGATGCTGGGGGTTTGAGGCTGGCCGCAGCCCCCATAAGCATCGATTGGCGCACACCGAACTACCGAGTACCGATTACCGACTACGGACACTCATGTTTTGACACTACAGATTTACGATCCGCGTGAGCGGGCGCTCGTCTCGGCTGGCGACGCGGCGCTCACGGCGCTGGCCGCGCTGACGTGGCCCTTCAGGCGCCGGCGCCGGCCGGCCGCGCCGGCGCGGATCCTGCTGCTCCGGCTCGAACGGATCGGCGACCTGCTGATGGCGCTTCCGGCGATTGCCGACGTACGCGCCGCGGCGCGCGACGCAGACATCGATCTCGTCGTGGGGAGCTGGAACGCGGACATCGCGCAGGCGATCCCCGCCGTCTCCCGCGTGCTCGTGGTGGACGCGCCGTGGCTCGCGCGGGACGGCAACGGCGCGACCATGCAGGCGCTCGCCAGGACGGCGTTCGGCTGGCGCAGCCGCCGCTACGACATGGCGATCAATTTCGAGCCGGACGTCAGGAGCAACGCGATGCTCGCGCTCGCCGGGGCGCGCTGGACGGCGGGCTACGGCAGCGCCGGCGGCGGCGCGCTGCTCGACCAGGCGCTCGAGTACCAACCGGCCGACCATACGGTCGACAACGCCCGCCGCCTCGTGCAGGCGGTCCTCGGCGCACCGGCGAGCGGCGGCGGGGAGGCGCGGCTGGCGATCCCCGAGGCGCAACGCCGGGAAGCCTCCGCGCGGCTCGCGGGCCGCACACGTCCTCTGATTGCGATGCACGTCGCCGGCGGTCGTGCGGTCAAGCAATGGGACCCGCAGCGCTTCGCTGCGGTGGCGCGGGACCTCGTCGACCAGCGCGACGCGACGATCGTGCTGACGGGCGGACCCGGCGACGCTCCGCTCGTCGAGGCCGTCAAGCGCGCACTGCCCGCCGAACGGGTCGTGGACGTCTCGGGCCTCGCGAGCCTGTTGCTGGTCGCGGCCGTCCTGGAGCGCTGCGACCTGGTGGTCACCGGCGATACCGGTCCGATGCACCTGGCCGCGGCCGTCGGGACGCCGATCGTCGCGGTCTTCGGACCGTCCGATCCGCGGCGGTACGCGCCACGCGGACCGCAGGATCGCGTCATCCGGGTGGACCTGCCGTGCGCGCCGTGCAACCGCATCCGCCTGCCTCCCGCCCGGTGTACCGGTCACATGCCCGACTGCCTCGCGCTCGTCACGCCGGACCGGGTCTTCGAGGCCGCGGTCTCAATTCTCGATGCGGGCGGTGAGCGATCGGTGAGTGCGCCGGCATGATCGACGCCGAGGTGCGCATCCGCACGTCGACCGGCTCGCGCCGCGTGGCGCTGCGGACGTACCTCGACGCCGCGGCGGAGGAACTGGCGCACGAAGCCGCCTACCGCTGGATCAAGGGACTGCGGAACCTGCCCGTGGACGGCGCCCCGTTCCGCGCGCGCTTCACGATCCGCGACGACTCGCTCTGGTGGTTCACCGAGATCTACCTGCACAAGGAGCAGGTCATCCTCGACATCTATCGGGCACTCGCCGCGCTCCAGACGCTCGTCGCGCGCGAGCGTCCGCTCGACATGCGGGTCACGTCTGACTCGCCAGTCGTCCGCCATCTCGGTCCGCTCGTGGCCGCGTCGCATGGCATCGGGGGCGACGCGCGGATCTCTGCGGCCGTGTGGTGGACCCGCCTCGCGCGGCTCGACCTGCGCGCGCGCGCGCTGACACTCTCCGCCCGGCTCGCCGCGGACCGGTACCGCGGAACGCCGGGGCCGCGTGGCGACACCACCGTCGCGGCATTCATCCATCGGGCGTTCTGGCGCGCGGGCGGCGATGACGGCTCGGCCGAGTCGTACATCGGTCCGATCCTCGACGCACTCGAGCAGCGCGCCGGCGCACAACGCGTCGGCCTGGTCGGCGTCGGCCCGTCCACGAACTTCCGGACGGCGCGGCGCCGCACGCCGTCGCGAAGCGAGCCCGGCTCGGTCACGCCGGTGGAACGGTTCGCGCCGCCCGGCGCGCTGCGCGCTTCGCAGGCGGTGTGGCGCCGGCGCCACGCCAACTTTCGAACGCTGACGCACGCACCGTCGCTGCGCGCCGCGGCCGTCATCCAGGGCATCGATTGCTGGCCCCTGATCCGCGAGCAGCTCGCCGGGGTGGCGTGGCTCCAGTGGCCATGGTCGGTCCGCGCCATGGATGAAGCGGCGGCGGCGCTCGACGCGCTGCGGCCCGCTGCCGTGCTGACGTATGCGGAAGCCGGGGGATGGGGACGGGCGCTCGTGCTCGAGGCGAGACGGCGTAGCATCCCCTCGATTGGCGCGCAGCACGGTTTCATCTATCGGCACTGGCTCAACTACCGGCACGAGCCCGACGAGATGGAGCCGGGTCTGACACCTCCGTTTCCTCGCCCGACCCGCACACTCGTCTTCGATCGCTACGCGGCCTCGCATCTCAGGGAGCGCGGGCACTTCCCCGCCGAGGCCGTGGAGGTGACCGGCAGCGCGCGGCTCGACGAGCTGCGTCGCGACGTCGAGGCCCTTGAACCTGAGGACACCCGACAGTTCCGGCGCCAGCTCGAATTGCATGAAGGCGATGCCGTGGTGCTGATCACCACGAAGGAAAAGGAAGCCCGGGCCGTGCTCGGCGGATTCATGGACGCCGCGTCGGCGGTACCGGGTGCCGTCGTCGTGATCAAGCCCCATCCCGCCGAAACGGCGGACGCCTACGCCGACGTCCTCCGCGATCGGCCGGGCATCAGGATCGCGCCGCCGGGGCTGTCGCTCGCGGCCCTCCTCTCGATCGCGCGGGCCGTCGTCACCGTGAACTCGACCGTGGCGCTCGACGCGGCCGTCTTCGACATCCCCGCCCTCGTGATCGGACTGCCCAATAACCTGTCGCCGTTCGTCGACGCGGGCGCGCTGGCCGGCAGTCCGGATCCTGCGGAGGTGACGGCACTCCTGAATCGTATCCTGTATGATGAGCAATTCCGCCAGCAGCTAGCCGAGCGACGCCGGGCCGTGCTCGGAGATCGTGCCGACCGGGGGAACGGCCGGGCTGCCGCCGCGGCCGCCGACGCCGTGCTGGCGCTCGCTCACAAGGGCCACCCTCGTGTGGCCGGATCAGGTTGATGTCATGCACGTGTTGATTACCGGTGGAGCCGGGTTCGTGGGCTCCCACCTCTCCGAGGCGTTCCTGGAACGCGGCGACGAGGTGTTCGTGCTCGACAACCTCTCGACCGGATCCATCGACAATATCGCGCATCTCAAGGGGCGTGCGGGCTTCGACTACGTCATCGACGACGTCGAGAACGAGTCACTGCTGGCCGAGCACATCGACCGCGCCGATGTGGTCGTGCACCTCGCGGCGGCGGTCGGGGTCAAACTCATCGTCGAGCAGCCCGTGCACACGATCGAGACCAACGTGCACGGCACGGAGGTCGTCCTCAAGATCGCGAACAAGAAGAAGAAGCTGGTCGTGATCGCCTCGACCTCGGAGGTGTACGGCAAGAGCACGAACGTGCCGTTCTCCGAAGACGCCGACCTCGTGCTCGGCCCGAGCTCGAAACACCGCTGGGCGTATGCCTGCAGCAAGCTGATCGACGAATTCCTGGCGCTCGCGTACTGGAAGGAACGCAAGCTCCCGGTCATCGTCGTGCGGCTCTTCAACACCGTCGGGCCGCGTCAGACCGGGCAGTACGGGATGGTCATTCCGAACTTCGTACGACAGGCGCTGGCCGGGCAGCCGATCACGGTCTTCGGTGACGGCACCCAGTCGCGGAGCTTCACGTACGTCGGCGACGTCGTACGCGCGCTGGTGTCGCTGATCGACGAGCCGCGCGCGGTGGGCCAGGTGTTCAACATCGGCAACGGCCGCGAGATCTCGATCAACGATCTCGCCGAGAAGATCAAGGCGATGACGGAGAGCAGCTCCGAGATCGTGCGCATCCCGTACGATCAGGCGTACGAGTCGGGGTTCGAAGACATGCCGCGCCGCGTGCCGAACATCGCGAAGATCCAGGCGCTGACCGGCTACACGCCGACCGTCGAGCTCGACGAGATCCTCGACCGGGTCATCGAGTACTTTCGCCAGCAGTAAGACCACGCAATGTCCGAGTCGTTCAAGATCAAAGCCCGCCTGCGCCGCGCCGCCGAAGACGTGCTCCGCGGCCAGGCCAAGCCGATCCGGCGGCTGATGCTGGCCACCGGGCGGGACCGCGCGCCGAACCTGCCGGAGATCGTCCAGATCGAGAGCACGAACATCTGCAACGCGAAGTGCGTCTTCTGCCCGCGCGACGAGATGCACCGCCGGCAGGGCATCATGAGCCTGGACCTCTTCAAGAAGATCGTGGACGAGTGCGTGGAGTTGGGGATCACCCACGTCCGGGTGCACAACTACGGCGAGCCGTTCGTCGACCGGAAGCTCGTGGAGAAGGTGCGGTACGCCAAGGAGAAAGGCGTCGCCGAGGTCGGGATGATCAGCAACGGGTCGCTGATCACCGAGGAGGTCGCGCGCGGGATGATCGAGGCGGGGCTCGACGCGATCAACATCAGCGTCGACGCGTCCGGCAAGGACGTGTTCGAATCCACGCGGATCGGCCTGAAGTACGACAAGGTCATCGCCAACATCGAGCGGCTCGTCCGGTTGCGTGAGGAGTACGGGAAGCGCCGCCCGAAGCTGATCCTCTCGTTCGTGCGCCAGAACAATTCGGCCGACGAGCAGGCCTTCATCGAGCACTGGCGGCGCATCGCCGACAAGATCCACATCACCGACCTCCACAACTGGGGCGGCACGCTGCACCAGGAGTCCGACGTCAACTATCCGTGCTACCGGCCGTGGCTGACCTTCACGGTGCTGTGGGATGGCCGGGTCTCGCTCTGCTGCGCTGATTTCGACGGCCACACCATCCTGGGTGACATGAATTCGTCGTCCATCAAGGACATCTGGAACAACGACCTCTACCGCAGCGTGCGGCGCGAACACCTCGAAAGCGGCGGTCCGGATATCTGCAGAGCTTGTGATCTCCCCCGAAAAGACTCCCCCTTGTGGGTGACGAAACTCACCTGAACTACCTGAATTTTCTCAACCGGCTGGGCTCGATTCGCTGTCTAACGGGGCGTATACTGGACGCGTGTCTCGGGAGAAATAACTATGCGCAAGCTTCTTCTTTGCCTCGTCGTTCCGGCGCTTCTCGCGCTTCCGGCTCACGCGTCTGCGGGCGAATTGAAGCTCAGCATCAACGGAGGCCTGGTGACCCTCGTGGCCCAGGACGTGCCGCTGTCGATGATCATGGCGGAGTGGGCGCGCATCGGGCAGACCAGGATCGTCAACGGCGACAAGATCCTGACGCCGGTCTCCCTGCAGCTGGTCAACGTTCCGGAGCGCAAGGCGCTCGACATCCTCCTGCGCAGCGCGAGCGGCTACATGCTGGCCGAGCGGCCGACCCCGATGGCCAACGCCTCGGCGTTCGATCGCATCCTGATCCTCCCCACGAGCAAGCCGCCGGCGTACACCGGTCCGGCGAACCCGGTGCCGGCGCCCTTTACGCCGCCGCCGCGGCCGATCCAGGTGCAGCCGATGCCCGACATGGATATGCAGCCGGAGGTAAACCCGGACGCGCCGCCGCCACTGCCTCCCGGCATGCAGCCCGGCATGCAGCCGCAGATGCCGATCCAGCCCGGGCAGCCTGGTGGCCCGCTGACGGCACCGCGCCCCGGCCAGCTGCCCGCTCCGGTTCCGCAGCAGCCGGTGCCCTTCGGCGCTCCGCCAAGACCGCCCGGCAGCGGCGGACGCGGCGGCGGCCCCGGCGGACGGTAATCGCAATCCCTGAGAACGCATCTCACACATCGCGACGCGAATGAGCGCCAGCGTCGGATGAGACTAGAATCAGGGGCATGCCAGCCGGTGCGCCCGTACTCCGTGACGGTGAATACGCCGCCCGCGGCGACTATCATCGCGAACCGGACCCCGACTGGGACTATTACCCAACCTATCTCGCCAAGCTCGCATTCGTCCGCGCGTGGCTCGACCGGCTGCCGCCACACACTCGGGTCCTCGACGCCGGCTGCGGAGAGGGTGTGCTCGTCGAGGAGTACGCCGATCGCCTGGCGATCGAGGGCATCGATGCCTCGTACTCGTCCCCCCGCGTCCAGCACGGCTCCCTGACCGCGCTCCCCTTCGGCGACGGCGTGTTCGACCGCGCCCTGTGCCTGGACGTTCTCGAGCACCTCACCTTCGAGGAACAGCCGCGCGCGCTGGCGGAACTGCATCGCGTCCTCGCGCCGGGCGGAGAGCTGCTGGTCTCGGTGCCAAACCTCGCCCACCTCCAGTCGCGCGTGCACTTTCTTCTGCAGGGACGCCTGATCCGGACGGCCTCGGAACTCAAACACCCGGGGGATCGCCCGGCGGCCGACTACATGGCGATGGGGCGACGCGCCGGGTTCACGCTCACCGGACGGCACGGCATCTTTCCGACAGTCCCGGTCCTGACCCGTTTGATCCGCAGGCACCCCCGCGCGCTGCAGCCGCTGCACCGGGCCTTGACCCGGTTCCTGCCGATACCAGGGTGGTGCTTTCTCAACCTCCTGACGTTCCGCAAGCCTTGATCGACCGCGTCCTGTCGTTGCCGGAACGCCGTGCCGCCAGGCTGATCGTCGGCATCGGTCTGCTCTTCGCCCTTGCCTACGGCACGAGCCTCGTCGTCGGTCCGAAGCCGGGCGGGCGCGTCGTCATTGGCGATGCGCTGCACCATTACGTCCAGCTGCGGTCCGCGGTGTTCGATGGCGACCTGCACTTCGAGAACGAGTACGTGCGGTTGTACGGACTTCAGGGGGGCGAGCCCGGGACGGAATGGGTGTATGAAGACACGCCGACCGGCCACGTCAGAAATCTGATGCCCGTCGGTCCCGCGCTGCTGTGGACGCCGCTGTTCCTGTTGATCACGGCGGGCGTCTGGCTGGCCAACCTCGCCGGCGCGGGCTATCCGCTGGACGGTTACGCGCGGCTGTTCCAGGCCACGGCGGGCTTCAGCGGGATCGCGGCAGCGACGGCTGGCGTGTGGCTGTCGTGGCGCGCCTGCGCAGCGCTCTTCACCGCGCGCGCCGCGGCCTGGTCGTGCCTGGTGCTCTGGCTGGCCTCGAGCGCGCTCTACTACTCGGTGATCTCGCCAACCTATTCGCACGCGGCGTCGCTGCTGGCCACGAGTGCGTTTTGGTACGTGTGGCTCCGGACGCGCGGGCCGGGCAGCCCTAAAGGACTGCGCTACACCCCCGCGGGGATGGGGACCAGCGCGGCGAGACGATACATCCTGCTTGGTCTGCTCGCCGGTGTGGCGGCCCTCATGCGCTGGCAGGATGCGATCCTGCTCGCGCCGATCGCGCTCGACCTGCTTATCGCCGTACGCGCATCGAGGTTCTCGCTGACGCGCGCGGCGGGCCTGGGACTGGCCGCGGTCGCCGCCGCCGCGCTGGCGTTCGTCCCCCAGATGCTGGTGTGGCTGACGCTCTACGGGCAGCCCCTCGCGATGCCGCAGGGGGGCGGATTCATGCGGTGGACCGAGCCGGCCCTCATCAGCGTGTTGTTCTCGGACTTCCACGGGCTCTTCACGTGGACGCCGATCGTCGCGATCGCGGTCGCGGGCCTTGTGCCGCTGGCCCGCCGGGACGGCGCTCTGGCGGCCGGTGCGGCCCTCTTTCTCGTCCTCTCGTGGTACGTCAATGCCGCGGTGGCGGACTGGTGGGCGGGGGAGGCCTTCGGTGCGCGCCGTTTCGTCAGCGGCTTCCCCGTGTTGGCGCTCGCACTCGCGGCCCTGATCGACCGGTGGCGCCCGGCCCTGCGAACGCTCGCCCTCGTCGCGACCATCATCGTCGTGCACACAGGGCTGCTCCTGGTGCAGTATCAAGCCTTCATGCACGGACTCCGCGACATCGCGCCGTACCCCCGCGGCGCCTACAACCTCTGGGTCGCGCGCTTCGTCGTCCCGTTCGACTTGCTGCGGGAGTGGCTGGCACGGTGACGAAGCTGCGGGAGCTCTCGAAGAGCCTGGCGATCTACGGGCTGGGGGACGTCGCCGTCCAGATCGTAAACTTCCTGCTGCTCCCGCTGTATGTCCTCTACCTGTCCCAGACCGACTACGGCATCATCGCGCTGCTGGCCGCGGTCGAAGCGCCGGCAAAGCTCTTCTTCCGCTGGGGCATCGATGGCGCCTTCATGCGGTTCTGGTACGACTGCAAGGACGAAACGGACCGGCAGCGGCTGGCCAGCACGCTGTTCTTCTTCCTGCTGGCCGTCAACGGCGTGCTCCTCGTGGCCTCGGTTGCCGCCGCGCCATTCCTGTCCGAGCGGCTGCTTGGAACCCCCGGCTACACGCTTGCGCTGCAGCTGGTGCTGCTCAATACCTTTGCCATCGGGTTCACCTTCATCCCCTTTCACGTGCTGCGGATGCAGAACCGCCCCGGAGAGTTCAGCGCGCTGACGCTCGCGCGCTCGCTCTCCACGCTGCTTCTGCGTCTGGTGCTGATCGTGGGTTTCGGCTACGGGGTGATGGGCATCGTGATCGCGGACGTCGTCGTGACCGGCCTCCTGATGGTGGTGCTGCTGCGATGGTTCGCGCCGCTGATCCGTCCGGTCTTCTCCATGGCGGTCTTGAGACGATCGCTCGCCTTCGGCCTCCCGCGCGTCCCGCACGGCTTCGCGCTGCAGGTGATGGCGGTGGCCGACCGGGTCATCCTGCAGCAGTTCCGTTCGCTGGCGGAAGTTGGCGTTTACTCGATCGGCGTGAGTTTCGGCCTCGTGCCGAAGATCGCACTCGGCGCCTTCGAATCGGCCTGGGCGCCGTTCTACTACGCCACGTCGCGGGAGCCGGGCGCCCAGCGGGTCTTCACCACGGTCGCGACGTACGGCATCGCCGTGCTCGCGCTGATGACCGCGGGGCTGTCGGCGATCGCCACGGACCTGCTCGACGTGATGACCCGGGGGCGGTTCGTGGAGGCGGCGCCGGTCGTGGCCTGGACCGCCATCGGGGTGTTTTTCTATGGCATCTACCTGCTCACGTCGATTGGACTGAACATCACCAGCCAGACCAAGTACTACCCGGTCTCCACCTTTGCCGGCGCCCTCGTCAACGTCGTGCTCAACCTGCTGCTCATCCCGGGCTACGGCATACTCGGCGCCGCCTGGGCCAACGGCGCCTCCTACGCGATCCAGTGCGGAATCGCGTATTACTTCTCCCAGCGCTTCTACCCGATCCCCTACGAAGGCGGGCGCATTGCGCGCGCGGTGGGCGCGGCGGTGCTCGGATATCTCGCGGCCGGCCTCCTCCCGGCCATGTCTCCGCTCGCCGGTGTGTTCGCTCGAGGCACGACCGTCGTGGTGGTGATGGGGGCGGCGCTCCGGATCACGGGCTTCTTCAATTCGGGCGAGCTGCGCTGGCTGAACGCTCTGCGACAGGCACGCCGAAGGGACCCGGTGACACGGTCCGCTGACGCCACCGAAATGGGAGGAGAGATCGTGTCGGTAGACGTACCGGACGACCTCGTGGACACCCGCCCGAAAGGACCGGACCGCTGATGCCGATCCGCTCCAGGACGGCCGTCGTCCTCGTCCTCCTCGCCGCGGTGGCCCTGACCCTCCGCGTGATCGGGCTGCAGTATGGCCTTCCCGCCGTCTACAACCCGGACGAAGTCGCCATCATGGCGCGCGCCCTGAGCTTCGCGAAGGGGACGCTCAATCCGCACAACTTCCTCTACCCCACGCTCTACTTCTACGTGCTGTTCGGGTGGGTCGGCGTCTATCTCGGAGGCGTGTGGCTCACGGGCGGGGTGACGACGCTCACCGAGCTCCAGCAGTTGTACTTCACGAACCCTACGGGCATCTACACCGCCGGACGGCTGCTGGGCGCGGTGTGCGGTACGGCGGCAATCCTGGCGGTGTTCCGTCTCGGCCAGCGGCTGTTCGACGCGCGCGTGGGGCTCACGGCGGCGCTGTTCCTGGCGGTCGCGCCGCTGGCGGTGCGCGACTCCCACTACGTGAAGCATGACATCCCCGCGACACTCGCCATCGTCCTCGCACTCATCGCGATCGTGCGCATCTGGCCGCGCGCTCCGGAGGCCCGGCGCTCGAGGCACGACGTGCTCCTCGCGGGGGCCGCCTGCGGCGTGGCGTTCTCGACGCACTACTACTGCATCTTCCTGGTCCTGCCGCTGCTGTGGGCGATCGTGCAGCGCTGGCGCGTCGCCGGCTGGCAGGTCGTGGCCCGCCACGCGGTCACGGCCGGCCTCGTGTCAGCGGCGGTCTTCTTTGCGCTCTCGCCGTTCATTCTGGTCGAACCGATCGTCGCGTGGAACGACATCACCGCCAACCGGCAGATCGTGATCGACCGCGCCGTCGAGAGCGGCGCCTTCGCGCCGGCCACGCGCTACATCGACATACTCTGGACCGATTCGATGGGCCGCGCGGTCGTCGCGCTGGGCGTATTCGGCGCCGCTGGCCTGCTGGTGCTGGCGCCGGCGCGGGCCGTGCTCGTTCTGCTGTTTCCCGTCGCCTTCTTCGCGTTCATCGTCAATACCGCGCCTGCGAGCCGGTACTTGAATCCGGTGCTTCCGTTTCTGGCGATCTGTGCGGGCTGGGCGCTCGTGCGGCTGTCGGACACGCTGCGCGCGCCGGCACCCGCGCTCTGGATAGCCGCCATGGCCTGCGCCGCGGCCCCGATGATCTCGAGCGTGCGGTCGGACCTGTTCTTCCGTACCGATGACACGCGCACCATCGCACAGCGCTTCATCGAAACCAATCTGCCGCCCGGTGCCACGGTGCTCCTCCAGCCGTATTCGGTCTCGCTCACGCCGTCGAAGGCGAGCCTGGTCGAAGCGCTCACGCAGAATCTGGGCGATCCGGCCGCGGCCTCCACGAAATTCAGGATTCAGCTGGGGCTGAATCCCTACCCTCAGCCGAGCTATCGCCTCATCTGGCTGGGACGCGATGGCCTGGACGCCGAGAAGATCTACGTGGATCCCGCCGAGCTGGGGGGCACGGACGGCCTCGCGCCACTCCGCCGCCTCGGAGTGACGTACGTTATCCTGAAGCGGAACCAGAGGTTGGATCCCGACATGATGCCGTTCGTGGCCGAGCTGTCTCGGCGTGGACGCCTGTTGGCCGAATTCTCGCCGTATCGCTCAGGAACTACCCCGGAAGAGCGCGCGAGGATCGAACCTTTCCTGCACAACACCGACACGCGGATCGACGACGCCCTGGAGCGGCCCGGTCCACCACTGGAGATCTGGCAGCTCGATGGCCCTGACTCGTAGATTGCGCGAATCGATCGCGACGCGCGCACGCGCGCTGCCGATGGCGCGCCATGCGTGGGCGCGATACCGCCGGCGCAAATACGAACGCCGCATCGAACGTTTTCTGACCGAGAAGTCCGGACGCGCGGACCGCCTGCCCCAGGGGGCCGTCTACGAAGCGACGATGCGGTGCAACCTGCACTGCGAGTTCTGCTATGTCGGCGACTTCCTGAACCTCGAAGGGGAATGGCGGACCGAGATGGACCTCGACGCCCTGCGCAAGGCCTTCCCCCAGCAGGACGACTTCCAGGTCAGCCTGACGGGCGGCGAGATCTTCATGCGCAAAGACATCCTGTCGGTCATGGATCTCTTCCGCGAGAAGGGCTACACCTGCGGGTACCTCACGACCAACGGCACGATCATCACGGAAGAACGCGCCGAGGCGCTGGCGGACCTCGCCGCGGCCGGTTTCCTGAAGCACATCAGCGTGTCGATCGACGGGCCCAGGGAGCGGCACGACGTCGCCCGCGGGCTCAAGGGCACCTTCGACCGGACGACCGAGGGGCTGCGGCGCCTGCAGGCGGCCGCGCGCCGAAAGAACGCGCCGCTGCGCGTCAGCATCAATACGACGGTCGCGCACGAGAGCCTCGACGCGCTCGACGAGATGGTGGACGTCGCGCAGGAGCTCGGCGTCGATGCCATCGGGTTGAACCATCTGATGTTCAGCACGCCGGAGGAAGTCGCTGAAACCGTTCGGCTGCTGGGCGTCGACGACCCGTCCGTGATCGCGACCTTCGTCACGCAGGACCCCGGTCTCGACATCGAGCGCGTTCGCACGAAAGTCGCGGCGCTCCAGGAAAAATGCCGCGAGCGCAACGTCCTGTTCGACTACCGGCCCAAAGTCCATCCCCAGCTCATCGACAACTACTACACGCCGGGCGCGAAGCTCGATGGCCGGTGCCTGTATCCGTTTCTCCAGGCGCGCGTGTCCTTTTCCGGCAAGGTCTACTTCTGCCCGTTCATCCGCGTCGAAGTGGGTGACCTGCGCACGCAGTCGCTCGAAGAGATCTGGAACGGCGACACGCTCGTGGACATGCGGAAACGGCTGGTCGAGAACGGCCTCTTCCCGGTGTGCCGCCGGTGCTGCAAGGTGGAGCTGTCGCCCATCCCCGTCGCAGAGCCGTTCGGCGCCGGTGTGAGCGCGCCGCCACGCCGCGCGATTCCCCTGACGGTGGTTCGATAACTGACATGATGCTCGGCCAACGCACGCTTCTCATCAATCCCCCGCTGATCAACGGCGTGGCGTTCACCCGCCAGGGCCGGTGCCAGGAGCGCGACGACGTGCTCGGCACCACCAAGCCGCCCTACACTCTCGCGCTGATGGCCGCGATGCTCCGCGAGGCGCACCTCGACATCCGGCTCATCGACGCGACCGCCGAACGGCTGTCCATCGAGGACGTCATCCGCCGTCTCGACGCGGACGGCTTCGTCCCGACGCTCATCGTGTTCCCCTCGACGACGCCGACGCTCGACGCCGACGTCGCCGCCATCGCGCGCCTCAAGGCGCTCTACGGCGCGCCGATGTTCTGCTTCGGTCCGCACGCCTCCACCGCACCGGACCTGTCGATGGCGCGCGTCCCCGCCGTGGACGGCATGTTCGTCGGCGAGCCCGAGGACGGCCTCTTGCAGCTGGCGACGCTGGATCCGGCAGCCGGCTTCGGCACCGTCCCGAACCTGACGTTCCGGGACGCGGGCGGGCTGGTGATTCCGCACCGGGCGCACGGCAGCTACAGCGGATTCATGACCATGCCCTACCCGGCATGGGACCTCGTCCCACTCCGCAACTACGCGCTGCCGCTCGTCGACAAACCCTACGTCATCGTCGAGACGAGCCGCGGGTGCCCGTACTCGTGCGATTTCTGCGTGGCCCCGATCCACCAGGGGCACAAGTTCCGCGAGCGGAGCGCGAAGATCCTCGTCGATGAGATCGAGCGCACGTACCGCGAGCAGGGCATCGAGTATTTCTACCTCTGGGGCGACACCGTCACGCTCAACGTGAAGTCGTTTTCCGTGTTCTGCGAGGAGCTCATCGCGCGCAAACTGCCGATCCAGTGGTTCGGCAACGCGCGCGCCGACAACCTGACCGACCCGGCCTTCGTGCACCGGCTGCGCCGCGCCGGCTGCTGGATGCTCGCGCTCGGCATCGAGACCGAGTCCGAGGACGTCCGGAAGGACATGGTGAAGCGGCTCGAAAGCCAGAAGATCGAGGCGGCCTTCCGCAACATGCGCGCGGCCGGGATCCGGTCCTTCGCCTTCTTCATCTTCGGCTATCCGGGCGAGACGCTCGAGACGATGCACCAGACGATGGATTACGCGGTGCGGCTCGATCCCGACTTCGCCAACTTCTATCCGGCGGTGCCGTACCCCGGCACGGCCATGTTCGACAAGGTCGTGAAGGACGGTCTGCTGCCCGAGGGGGCGGATGCCGACTGGTCGAAGATGGAGTACTCGTACTACCTGATGAACGGCAACGGTCTGAACCAGCAGGTGGTCATGGACGCCATCAATCGCGCCAAGCGGCGGTTCTTCCTGCGGCCGGGATATCTGGCGCGGCACGTCGGCGACGTCGCGCGGCTCGCGGTGTCGAAGCGGTCGATCTTCGCGCAGGTGATCCGCCGCACGCTGTTCGGGGGAAAGGTCGTCGATACCGCGACCGCGCACGAACTCAGGAGCGCGCCAGCGGCTCTCGCTGAAGCTGATCGGCGGTGAGCCGCAGGTATCGCTGCCCGGCCGTCGGATGCGAGCGCTTGAAGCGCCAGAGATCCCGGAGCTGCGCGAGGTACCCGAGCGCCTCACGCAGGTTCATCTTGCTCTCGCCGGCCGTGCGTCCTTTGAAGACATACGGAATCTCGACGACCGTGCCCGGGCGCCCGCGCACGAGCAGCTCGAGACAGATCTTGAACCCGCCGGCTGAAATGCGCACGCCGTCGGCCAGGTCCTTCCGAATGAGAAAAAATCCGGACGTCGCGTCTGCGACCGGCGTCAGCCCTCTCGCCGCCAGGCAGGCCGCGCGGGACATGAACAGGCGTCCGAGCCCCCAGTTCTCGGTGCCGCCGCCGGGGATGTACCGGCTGCCGATCACCATGTCCGCCTGCGCCTGCTGCATCGCGGCGAGCATCCGCGGCAGCGCGCGCGGCGGATGACTCAGGTCGGCGTCGATGACACCGACGATCGGCGCACTCGCCGCGTGGAACCCTTCCACCACGGCCGTGCCGAGCCCCAGTTTGCCGGCCCGGTGGATCACCGTGATCCGATACCGCCGGGCGAGCTCATCGGCGAGGGCACCGGTGCCGTCCGGGGAATTGTCGTCCACGATCACCAGTTCGGCGTCTAACCCTTCAGCCGCATACCCCTCGAAAATCGCCTGCACCAGATCGGCAAGCCGATCGCGCTCGTTGTACGTAGGAATGACGATGCTCAGGGCGGCGGGCTTCGATGCGTCAGGCACTATGGTGGCTCGCACGCCACTATAATTCAGAGGTGCTCACCGAGGGGTCCTGCGACCTCCGATGAGCGCTCCCGGATCAGGACTATGAACGTGAGAGTGATGTTTCCGGTCATCGTGTGCGTCGCGGCCTCTGCCACCCTCGGGGCACAGCAGGCGCCGCCGGCGCCACAACCTCCAGCCGCCCACCTCAACGCGGAAGCGGCGGGGCTGATGCAGGGCTGGGCGCTGATGGCGCAGGGCCAGCACGGTCTGGCCGAGAGCCACGCGGCGACGGTCCAGCAGAAATTCCCTCGCAGTGTGGCGGTTGCCGTGCTCGCCATCGAGGCGGGTATCGCGGCGAGCGGTCCGGGCGCCGGCCTCGACCACTACGACCGGTGGCTCGGGCAGCGAAAGATGGAAGACCCTTCGCTGCTGCGTCTCGTTGCCCTTGGAGTACTGAAGGTCGAGGCGCGACAGGAGTCGCCGGCCCGGAGCGAAGCGCTCCGTCTGCTCCACGAGGAACCCGGAGTCGATGCCGATGCGGTGTTCGCCGGGGCAGCCGGGGCGGCGGCGGTGAACCCGCGGGTGATGGCTGCGCTCGGCAGTGACACGGCCGTCTCACAGGTCATCGACGAACTGAAGGCCGGCGCCACGAGCAAGGTCGCCGCGATCGAGGCGCTCGGCGCCAGCGGCAGCCCGCGCGCGGAAGCGGCGGTCGCGGCGCAACTGGCGGACACGAGGCCGGAAGTACGCGGGGCAGCCGCCGACGCGCTCGCCAGGCTCCAGGCTCGAGGCTCGCAGGCCAGGCTCCGGGAGCTCCTGAAGGACGAGTTTTCGTTCGTGCGCGTCCGCGCGGCCGCGGCATTGCTGGCACTCGACGATCCCGCCGGATTGCCGCTCCTCCGCGAGCTGCTGGTCAGCGAGACGCCGTCGAGCCAGCTCATCGGGGCCGAGGCGCTCGCTGCCGCCCCCGACGCCACGTGGCTCGAAACCGTCCGGGCGCTCGCCCGGACCGGCGAGCCTACGGTCCGGCTGGGCGCCGCGCGATTGCTGGGACCCCAAGACCCGGAACTCGCGCGTTCAGTCTCGGAATCTCTGGCCCAGGACGACAATCCGGCCGTCCGCGCCCTCGCGTCGCGCACGCTCGCCCAGACCGTGTCCCTGGACCTTGCCACCCTCCGGCGCCTGCTGCGCTCGGATGACGGCCTGACGAGGGTGAGGGCGGCCGGAAATATCCTGGCGGCGACCAGGTAAACGCTGGCAATTTCCGGGTACAGCGTATACAATTTTTCACACTCCTACAGTAATTCCCCGGCCTGTCGATATTGAGGCCGAACGCCCTGCGTACCTTCACATTCGAAGCTTTATGACTCAGAACCCTGTGAACTTCAGGGCCCTTCGGCCCCTCGCGTGCGCTGCGGCGATCGCCGCCGCCCTTTTGACGCTGCCGGGCACCGCGGCCGCACAGATCTCCGCCATCGGCGCGACCGCCGAGATCGCCGCCTTCTTCGTGCGCGGCGTGGACGTGGCCGCGGATCCGAGCACGGGGGGCTACCTCGTGGTCGGCGCCCAGAACACGGTCGTCGGCATCTGCGTCAACGGGCAGGGACAGACGATCGGCTCAGTCTTCACCATCAAGCCGCACTCAGAGGGGAACGTCTTCTTCGGCGCGTACCCGCGAGCGCGGTACAGCCCCCACGCCAATGGCGGCAAGGGTGCGTTCCTGGTCGTCTGGCCTCAGGAAGAGTTCGGGACCGCCAGACTTCACACGCGCATGGTCAGCTGCACGGACGGGCTGCTCGGCACCGAGCAGGTGATTTCGGAGGGCACCTCGTCGTGGCTGGAGAGCGGCGCGGCGGTGGCCTACTCGGCGACCAGCCAGCGATTCTTCGTGGCCTGGAAGAACTATGCGCCCAACATCGTCGTCCAGGGCCGGCTGGTCGATCTCACTGGCGCGGGCGTCGGCAGCGTCGTCCCGCTCTCGAGCGGCTTCGCGCGCGACCCCGGCGTGGCCTGGAACTCGGCCACCAACGACTTCGGGGTCTCGTTCAGCGGTGAAACGGCCACGACCGCGTACTCCGCCTTCGTCAAGGTGCCGGCCGACAACCCCGGCACGTTCGCCCGCACCTCGTTCAACGTCATGGGCGGCGCCATGACGACGATCACCGACATCGACTACAACCCGAACACCAATCGCTACGTCATGACCTGGTTCGAACTGATCTCGTCGGGTGTGTTCACCCGCACCGCGGAATTCGATGCGGCCGGCAACCTGATCGCGCAGCGGCTCGCCTCGGCCTCCATCGGTTCCTACGACGCGCTCGGCATGGCGTACAACAACGTCAGCAAGACGTTCCTGATTGGCTCCGTGGACCGGGTCAACGACGACGTCTTCGGCCTCGAGCTGGACGGGAGCGGCGTGCCCATCGGGGGCGAGACGAAGGTCAGCACGAGCACGCGGCCCGCGCGCTACCCGCGGGTGGCGTCGAGCGCCACGCACAGCTCGTGGAACCTGGCGTTCAACACGCGGAACTTCTCCGCGATCGCCAATCAGGTGGTGCAGACGGGCACCGTGGGTTCACCCGGCACCCCCTCGCCAACGCCGACCCCAACGCCAACGCCGACGCCGCCGCCGGCGACGCCGCAGCCGTTCATGGCCATTGACACGCCCAGAAACGGCGGGACCGTACCAGGAAACGGGTTCTCGATCGGCGGATGGGCCCTCGATGCCGCCTCCACGACGGACACCGGCGTGAGCACGGTGCATATCTGGGCCTATCCGACCAACGGAGCCGCCGCGACGTTCCTCGGCGTCGCCACCTATGGGATCTCGCGTGGAGACGTCGGTGCCGCGTTCGGCAGCGCTCGCTTCACACCCTCGGGATTCGGCCGGACCGCTGAGCTCGCGCCCGGCACGTACGACATCGCCGTCTTCCCCTACAGCAAGATTGCCAAGGCCTTCACCGCGGCCTCGGTCGTCCGTGTGCAGGTCGTGGCCCCCGTCTCGGTGCCACGGATGTGGGTCGATACGCCCGCGCAGAACGACAACCTGTCGCAGAATGTGACGGTCGCGGGCTGGGCGCTCGACCTGGGGTCTGGCACGGGCACCGGCGTCAGTACCGTGCACGTGTGGGCTTACCCGGGCAACGACGGTGCGGCAATGCTGGTCGGCGTCGCCTCCTACGGCTCGTCCCGGCCGGACGTGGGGGCCGCGTTCGGCTCCTCGCAATTCAACAACTCCGGGTTCAGGGTCCAGGGCACGCTGCCACCCGGTGGCTACACGATCGTCGCGTTCGCGTACAGCTCGGTCGTCAAAGCGTTCAACAACGTGTTCGTGATTCCCGTCCGCGTCTATTGATGCCGCGTGGGGGCGGTTCGCGAACCGCCCCTACGGTTGATCTTGATGACCGTCGCGTCCCGGCATTTCACCGGGCCCCTGCTAGTGATCCTGCTGCTGGCTGCGCTTCTGCGCGGCCTGTTCCCCACCGCCGATCCCCCGACCAACCCGACCGCCGGCATCGTCTGGCACGACGAAGGCGCCTGGGTGCACAACGCCAGGAACAAGGCCCTCTTCGGCGACTGGTCGCTCGACAACTGGAATCCGATGTACATCGCGCCGGTCTTCACCGGGCTCGAATACCTGTCATTCGAGGCGTTCGGGGTCGGCGTGCGGCAGGCGCGTCTGGTCCCGGGACTTCTCGGCGTGCTGTCGGTCGCGCTGCTGGCGCTCGGCGTCCGGCGGATCGCGGGCCGGGAGGCCGGTCTCATCGCCGGAACCCTTCTGGCCGCGAACTTTGCCTACGTGATGTGGAACCGGGCAGCGCTCATGGAAGGGCCGATGGTCGCCTTCCTCGTGGCGTCCTGGTATTGCTACGTCCGCGCGCAGGACGACGCGCGCTGGGGATGGCCGGCCGGAGGCCTTGCCCTGCTCGCGTTCTTCACGAAGGCGTCCGCGGCCTTCTACGCGGCCGCCCTGGGGGCCGACGCGCTCCTGGTGCTGACCCTTCATTACGCCGGCCGGGAGACGGCACCGGGGCACCGGCGTGCGGCGGTCATGACCCTCGGCGGACTCGTCGCGTCATCGATCCTCGCGCTGGCGGTGTTCGTGCTGCCGAACTGGACGGAATATCGCTTCTACAACTGGCAGATGTCGGTCACGCGCAAGCCGAGCTACGGGTTCCAGGCGCTGGTGGATCGCGTGTCGTGGTTCCCCGTCCTGCACGA
>JBBECO010000199.1:0-35643 GCA_040881785.1 Vicinamibacterales bacterium | reverse complement strand
GCTACGGGTTCCAGGCGCTGGTGGATCGCGTGTCGTGGTTCCCCGTCCTGCACGATCTGTTCACGCGGATGTGGTTCTCGGTGACGGTCGGGATCGTCGCCGCGCTGGGACTGCTCGGGCGCTGGCGGACGGCCGCGGCCGGCGAGCGGCTCCTCGTCCTGTGGATCGGGCTCGGGACGCTCGAACTGGTCCTGCACGACGTGGGCAACGAACGGCGATTCGTGCTGTTCATCCCTCCGCTGATCGCGCTGACCGCCGTCGTGCTCGGGCGCGACCGGACGCTGCTGCCGCCGGCGCTGGCCCGCATCTCCCGTCCGCGCGCGCTCGTCGCCGCCCCGCTCGTGCTCTACGGCCTGTACATCGTGTTCGGGTCCATCGTGCGGGTGGCCTTCCTGTACGAGATCTCGCCCAACGTGCGACTGGCCGCCGCCCTGGCCGTCCTGGCGACAGCCGGGCTGTATCTGGCCTGGCCGCGCGTCACCGGCTTCCTGTCGGGCGCAAAGTTGACAGCACGGACCGCGATGGCGCTCACAGCCGCGCTCACGGCCGGGCAGCTGGTGCAATACGTCCAGTGGACCGCACGCCGCACGTACGAGAACTACGAGGCGTCCCGCGCCGTGGGACGCGCGCTGCCGCCCGGCACACTGGTCCACGGGAAGCTCGCCAACGGGCTGTCGCTCGAGAACCGGATCAAGCCGGTGTTCGTCGGCCGGGGATTCGGGAATTACGAGGACCGGAAGGTCCGCGATGATGTGCGATATATTCTGACGTATATCGCACCGAGCGTCGGCTACGAGTCCCAGCGGGCCAATCCGGTCATTCAGGACGTGCTCGACGCCTATCCCAACCGCACCATCATCATGACGTTCGACGTGGCGGAGACCGCCACCGGCCACGATCGCGCTGCCCTCATCGACAAGTTCGGTCGTGAGAAAGATTGACGAACGCGCCATCAAGGCGCACGCCGACCTCCGGTTCAGGTCCGAGTACGACTACGCGCTATTCGAGTATTTCCGAAGCGCGAAGGTCATCGCGTTCCTCGATCGCGCGGGTGTCGCGTTGAACGGGCGGATCCTGGACGCCGGCTGCGGCGGCGGCGGGATGCCGTTGTCGCTCGCGGAAGAGGCCGTGCTGGTCGTCGGCATCGATCCGGCCGAGCGCTTCCAGGACGCGGGCGTGCGCCTGGGCCAGGAGCGCTCGCTCACGAACCTGCACTTCGCGCTCGCCGACGGCATGTACCTGCCGTTCGCTGACGGATCGTTCGACCTGGTGCTCTCGCACGCCGTGATCGAACACGTCGCCGATGCCCCCCTGTATCTTCGCGAAGCGGCCCGTGTGCTCGCCCCGGGCGGCCGGATGTACCTCTCGACGGCGCCGTACCTGTCGTTTGCCGGCGCGCATCTTCCGCGGCTGAAAGTGCCGGTCCCGCTGCACCTCATCGCGGGACGCCGGGTGGCCTTCGCAACCTTCCAGTTCCTCGCGCGGCGCGCGCCCTGGACGTTGAAGGAACCGGCCAATGAGAACTCGTTCATCAAAGCCGCGCGGCGCGGCGAGAGGAAGCACGACGACCTCCTCGAGCTCGTCCGGGTGCGGAGACTGCGCGGGCAGATCCTCGACGCCGGCCTCCGCATCGTCCGCGAGGAACTGCACGCCACCGCGACGGTGCGTCGCATGCCGGCGGTGCTGAGCCGCTGGCTGAAGGACAACCCGTTGACGCAGGACGCATTGATCAGCAACATGGAGTACGTGCTGGCAAAGGCGGCGGCGTAACGTGGCGGACGTGGACCGGTACCGCACCGATGACAGGCGCGCCGTGAACGCGCTCTATCGCCGCGTGTTCGGACACGACGCGGCCGAGGCCAGCCGGCTGCGCTGGGACTGGCAATACCGCCACAATCCGAACAACCCCGGCCAGGAACCTGAAATCTGGATCGCGCGCGAGGGCCCGGCCATCGTCGGGCAGTACGCGACGATGCCGGTGAAGCTGTCGGTGCGCGGCCGCGAGGTCATGGGATCGTGGGGCATGGACGTCATGGTGGCGCCCGAACGCCAGCGGCAGGGGCTGGGGGAGGTGCTGTTCCGGACCTGGGACCGCAACGTCGGCGCATCGCTCGGCCTGGGACTCTCGGAGGCCTCGTACCGGCTCTTCCAGAAGCTGCGCTGGCCGGATGTCGGCCCTGTGCCATGTCTCGTCAAGCCGCTGACGCGGCGGGCGCTGCGCCGTCCGAACTGGCCGGTGGGGCTCAACCGGCTGGTGTCGGCGCTGACGCTGCCGATCGTCAGGATCGTCGCGCGGAGCCGTCTCCTGGCGGCGGAAGTGCGGATGATCCAGCGCTTCGATGACAGCTTCACGGACCTGTGGAACGAGCTGGCGCCGAAGTTCGATCTCGCCGTCCGGCGCGATGCGGCGTACCTGAACTGGAAGTTCGTGCACGCGCCGCACGTCCGCTACTCGATCGCGGCGCTCCGCCGTGACGACCGGAACGTCGGCTACGCGGTCTATCGCCATTACGCCGAGCCGCGCGGCCGGGTGACACTGCTCGTGGATTTTCTCGCCGACCCGGCCGACGAACAGGGGATCGAAACGCTGTTCCGCTGGGTGGACCGCGAGGCGCGGCAGGCCGACTCCGACAAGATCCGGACCTTTGCGATGCACGCCGGGTTCCGCAAGATCCTGCGCCGGTCGGGCTACTTCCTCGTCAAATCGACGATGGAGTTCGTCGTCAAGGTCAATGACGTCGAGGTGGACCAGCCGTTCTACGAGAACACCGACAACTGGCACATCACGCTCGGCGACTCGGACCAGGACCGCTAGTGCATCTGCTCGTAGGCATCGACACCGAAGGCGACAACCAGTGGGATGCCGAGGCGCGGCGGAACCAGCGCTTCGAGAACATCTACGCGCTGTCGCGGCTGCATGAGCTGTTCGAACGCCACGGCGCCCGGCCGACGTATGTGATCACCCACCCGGTGGCGACCGATCCGCGATCTGCGGAGGTGCTCAGGGGGCTGCTCGCACGCGGGACCTGCGAGATCGGGGCCCACCATCACGCGTGGGAAACGCCGCCGTGCACGGCGGCCGACGTCGCGCGCCATCCGTACGCGTCGACGCTCCCGCGGGAACAGTTCGACGCGCAGCTCGACGCGCTGACGGCGGCCATTTCGGCGGCGATGGGACGGGCGCCTGTGTCTTACCGCTCCGGCCGTTTCGGCTTTTCGGCCGATCATGTGGCGGCACTGGAACGATGCGGCTACCTGGTGGATTCGAGCGTCGCCCCGCTCTTCTATGAATCACACAAGGGGGGGCCGGAGTTCGTCGAGGCGCCGTTGACGCCGTACTTCCTCGCCTATGACCGTGCCACCGAGGCTGGATCGAGCGGCGTGCTCGAACTACCGATTTCAGCCGCGCTGAACCGGAGGCTGCCGAAGGCCCTCCAGTACGCGTACGCCCGCGCCCCGAAGCCTTACACGACCAGGCGCATCCTGCGCGCGCTGCGCCTGCTCCGGATGCGATGGCTGCGTCCGTCGTATTCGTCATTGGACGACATGATCGCCCTCGCGAGGGACCTCGCCCGGTGGAACGAGCCGGTCCTGAACCTGCTGTTCCATTCGAGCGAGGGGATCGTCGGAGGAAGCCCGTATAACAGGACCCAGGGGGAACTGGACGCGTTCTGCGACCGGCTCGAGCGGTTCCTGGCCTTCGCCACGCGAGAGCTGCATGCCGTGCCGGTCACCTTCGCGGAGTTCCGCGCCGCGTACGCGCCGGCCGCCTGATGCGCATCCTGCACGTCACCCCCCACCTTCCGCCTGACCAGGCCGCCAACGCCCTTCTGCCGTGGCAGCTGGGGAACTGGGCGGCCGGTGACGGCGATGAGGTGGCCTACGTGGCGCACCCGCCGCGGGCGGGTGGGCACTCGCCGCTGGCGGGGCCCGTGACGTGGGTGCCTCGCAGCGCGGGCGGTCCGCTGGCCCGCGCGCTGAGGATCGCGTCGATCCTGCGGGCGTATCGGGCGTGGAATGCCCTGACGCCTCACATCAGGCGCGCCGACATCGTCCACGTGCACAGCAACGGGCTGCTGGCGGAGCTCGCCGTCCTGCTGGCCCGGCGGGCCGGCAAGCCGGTGGTGCTGACCCTGTACGGGACCGAGATCTGGCACTACGCGCCGAAGAAGTTCGGTCCGGACCTGTTCACACGCGCCTATCACGCAGCCTCCTATGTGACCTTCTACAGTGAGCGGCTGAAGGGACGCGCGCAGGAGCTGGGCCTGGCCCGACGACATTCCCGCACGGTGTACCCGCCGGTCGGCGAGGCGTTCACATGGCACGACGAGACGGCGCAGGGGGATGCGCGGGAGTCGCTCGACATCCAGAACGCGCACCTGCTCCTCAACGTCAAGCGCCTGCACCCGCTCGCCGGCCAGCGGTACCTCATCGAAGCCATGAACGAGGTGATCCGGCTGCACCCCGATACCCGCCTGGTCATCTGCGGGACGGGACCGCTGCTGGACGAGTTGAAGGGGGTCGCGCGGTCGGCCGGCGTCGAACGCCACGTCACGTTCGCCGGCATGATCGACAACACGGCGATCGCGCGGTACTGCGCCGCCGCGGATCTGTTCGTGCTGCCCTCGCTGCTCGAGGCGCTGCCCACGGTGGCCGTGGAGGCCCTGGCGGCGGGCACCCCGGTGCTCTCCAGCGATAATCCGGGCGGCCTCGAGCTGAACGACGTCTTTGGACCTGACGTCACGATCGTGCCGCGCGAGCAGTCGATGGCACTGGCGTCGGCCATCGGCTACTTCCTCCAGCACAAGCGGCGCACGCTCGGAGCGACGCGCACCGCCGTCGAACGTGAGTTCAGTCCGGCGGCCGTCGCCGCGCAGTACCGCGAGATCTACGCACAGGTGGCCACAGAAGCCACAGAAGAAAACACAGAAGGCAACACAGGAATCACCTAGCGGACTAGAGAGGAGTCAGTCATGGCGTTCATCGACAGGATCAGCGAAGACCTCACGGCGGCGATGCGCGCGAAGGATCCGCTTACGCTGGGCGCCCTGCGGATGGCGAAGGCCGCGCTGATGAACCGCGAGATCGAGCGCGGCCGCGCGCTCGATGACGCCGAATCACTGCTGGTGATCTCGTCGCTGATCAAGCAGCGCCGCGACTCGATCGAACAGTTCGAGAAAGGGGGACGCGACGAGCTCGCCCGCAAGGAGGCTGCGGAGATCGCGGTCCTCGAGAAGTACCTCCCGCCGCCCATGGATCCGGCGGCGATCGAGGCGGCCGTGGATGCGGCCATCCGGGAGACGGGGGCCGCCGGCCCGAAGGACATGGGCAAAGTCATGAAAGCGGTGACGGCAACGCTCGCGGGTGCCCCGGTGGACGGCAAGGCGCTCAGCGACCTTGTCCGCCGCAAGCTGGCCGGCGCCTGAAGCAGTAAACTTTTGTGGAAGCAGTGGCGTCTAAGGAAGTGAAAGGCTCGCACACAGCCTCTCATCCATCCTCCAGTGGGCTCCTGCCGCAAGGCAGGAGCCTTTTTTTGTCCGCGTATTCCATTTTCGACACTCGAGGTGTCCGCTTCGTCCGCCTCCGGACGGTCCGGAGGTGGGGTTGCTCCAAGTAAAGGTTGTAAAGTCTCAGCGATGAGTTCGAAGCTCGCGAAGTCGGCCGGTGTGATCGGCCTGGCCACGATGGCGAGCCGGTTGCTCGGCGTCGCTCGCGAGGCCGTGCTGGCGGCGGTGTTCGGCGCGAGCGCCGGCCCGGCGATGGACGCCTTCAACGTCGCCTTCCGCGTCCCCAACCTGCTCCGCGACCTCTTCGCCGAAGGCGCGATGACCGCGGCCTTCGTCCCGACCTTCACCCGCACGCTGACGACGCAGGGCAAGGCCGACGCCTGGCGGCTCGGGAACATGGTGATGAACGCGCTGATCCTCGTCACCTCGGTGCTCGCGCTGCTGGGCATCTTCTTCGCGCCGGAGATCACGGGTGCGTACGCGCCCGCGTATGCGGACATCCCGGGCAAGCTCGAGCTGACCACCGATCTCACGCGCATCATGCTGCCCTTCCTGACGCTGCTGGCGGTGGCGGCCGCGATGATGGGGATGCTCAATGCCCTGAGGCATTTTTTCGTTCCGTCGCTCTCGCCGGCGATGTTCAACGTGGCGTCGATCTTCAGCGCACTGGTGATCGTGCCGCTGATGCCGTACTTCGGCCTGCCACCCATCGTCGGCCTCGCCATCGGCACGCTGCTCGGCGGGCTCGGACAGATCCTGCTGCAGTGGCCGAGCCTGAGGCGGGAAGGCTTCCGGTATCAGCCGCTCGTCAGCTTCCGGGATCCTGCGGTCCTCGAGATCCTCCGGCTGATGGGCCCCGCGACCATCGGGCTGGCGGCCGTCCAGGTGAACCTGTTCGTCAACACCTACCTGGCGACCTGGCAGGAACAAGGGGCCGTCACCTGGATGCAGTACGCCTTCCGGCTGATGTACCTGCCGATCGGACTCTTCGGCGTCTCGGTCGCTACCGCGTCGCTGCCCGATATTTCCCGGCAGGCCAACGCCAACGACCTCCCGTCGGTGCGCGCCTCGGTGTCGCGCGGGCTTCGGATGATGCTGATGCTGAACGTGCCGGCGACGGTCGGTCTCGTCGTCCTCGCCGAAGCGATCGTGGCGCTGATCTACGAGCGGCGGATGTTCAACGCCTACGACACCGCCAGCACCGCCCAGGCCCTGATGTACTACGCGCCCGGGCTCCTTGGATACTCGGCCGTGAAGATCGCCTCCCCCACCTTCTACGCGCTCCGCGACGCACGGACGCCGGTGACCGTCAGCGTGCTGTCGGTGGTCGCCAATATCGGGATGAGCCTCGCCCTGGTACGCGTGCTCGGCTTCCGTGGCCTCGCGCTCGGGACCGCGATCGCGGCGGTGCTCAACGCCGTGGTGCTGCTCTGGCTGCTGCGCCGCCGCCTGGGTGGTCTCGAAGGACGGCGTATCGCCGTCTCGTTCGCCAAAATCAGCGTCGCGTCGCTCGTGATGGGCCTGGCGGCCTACGTCGCCCTGGATTGGGTCACGGCGATGACGCCGGACGGCGGCGAGCTCGCCAAGATCATGCGGGTCGGCGTATCGATCGCCGCCGCCCTGCTCGTGCTCGCGGCATCGGCGCGCCTTCTGCGGATCCAGGAATTCAACGACGCGACCGCGCAGGTCCTCGCGCGGGTCGGGCGCCGGTAGTCCGTGACACCCTCGTCGTTCCGCCTGCATCCCACCATCACCCTCATGGCGTGCGTGCACATGATGGTGGACGGCTACGGCAACATCCTGGCGCCGCTGCTCCCGCTGCTCATCACGCGCCTGGACCTCAGCCTCGCGGCGGCCGGCACGATGACGATGCTCTATCAGCTGTCGGCGTCGGTGGCGCAAGTCGGCTTCGGTCATCTGGCGGACCGCTGGAACCCGCGCCTGCTGGTCATCGCCGGGCCCGTTCTCTCGGTGGCCGTGCTCAGCTTCATCGGTGTCGCGACGACCCCCCTGATGCTCGCGGCGATCCTCGTGCTCGGCGGTCTGGGCGGAGCGGCGTTCCATCCGCCGGCCGCCACGCTCGCCCACACGCTCGGCGGCAGCCGCCCGGGACTGTCGATGTCGGTGTACATCAGCGGCGGCACCCTCGGGTTCGCCCTGGGTCCGCTGATGTTCGCCCCCTTCGCCCAGCGATTCGGCATCGAATGGACGCCGCTGCTGGCCATTCCCGGCCTGGTGGTCATTGCGTTGTTCATCGCGCGCGTGCCGAAGTTCGACTTCTCCTCGGCCGACAGCACCGGTCTGCGGGCGCTGTGGCCGTATGCGAAACCTCTCGGGCTGCTCTATTTGATCGTCGTGCTGCGGACCACGACGGCCATCGCCTTTGCGACATTTCTTCCCGTCATGCTGACGCGCCGCGGCATGAGCGTCGGCGCCGCGGGGGTCGTGGTGGCGGGGTACTTGTTTGCCAGCGGCATCGGCGGCTTTCTCGGCGGGCCGGCTGCGGACCGTTACGGTGCGCGGAGGGTGATCGTGTGGTCGCTGGTCGCCTCGTCGCCGTTTCTCTTCGCGGCGCCGCTGCTCGAAGGGATTCCCTTCATGGTCGCGCTGGCGGTCGGCGGATTCTTTCTCCAGTCCACGCTGCCCGTGAACGTCGTCTTCGGCCAGGCGATCGCTCCGGTGAGCGCGGCGACGGTGTCGTCACTCATGATGGGCTTTGCGTGGGGGACCGGAGGCATGACCGTGCCGCTGACGGGCTATGTCGCCGACCGGGTAGGCATCGAGAACACGCTCGTCGGCCTGGCCGTCGTTCCACTCCTCGCGGCCCTCTGTGCCCTTCCCCTCCCGAAAGGATCCGGACGGCCCGGACAGTCCGGACCCTCGGACCTTCGGACCCTTTGAGCGTGGTACGATAGTTTCTTTCGACTGCCCAGGATGTCCCGCTACGCACGCCCCACCGCCATGCACTTCGGCCCCGGTCCGATAACCCCGGCCGTGAAGGTGATCATCTGGGCGAACATCGCGATGTTCGTCCTGTCGCTGTTGTTCGGCCGGATCGTGGAGTATCTCGGCCTGAGCCCGGAGGCGGTCCTCGAACGGGGCTTCTTCTGGCAGCTCGCGACGTACATGTTCCTGCACGCCGGCGCGCTGCACATCCTGTTCAACATGCTGGGCATCTGGATGTTCGGTGTCGAGCTGGAGCGGCTGTGGGGCACCAGGTTCTTTGCCCGTTATTACACGATCACGGGCGTCGGCGCCGGGATCACCGCGGTCGTCGCGTCGCTGCTGCCCGTGGACGGCTTCCAGGCGACGTACGGCGCGATCACGATCGGAGCCTCCGGCGCGCTGTATGGGCTGCTGCTGGCCTTCGCGATGTACTACCCGGACCGCCCGATCCTGATGTTCCTGCTCTTCCCGATCCCGGCGAAGTACTTCGTCATGATTCTCGGCGCCATGGCCTTCATGGTCGCCCCCGGCAGCCAAGTCAGTAACGCCGCCCACCTCGGCGGTCTCCTGTTCGGCTACGCCTATCTCCGCGGGCGCGGTGGCGGCGGCCTCTCGGCGGAAATCAAATACCGCTACCTGAAGTGGAAAATGAACCGCCTGCGGCGGAAGTTCGATGTGTATTCAGGCGGAAAATCCGACTGGGACAGACACGTCCACTAGAACAGGCTTCGCACGTACCCCCCGTCGATCTGCAGGGTTGTTCCCGTCACATACGAGGCACGGCCTGACGCCAGGAACGTCACCACATCAGCGAACTCTTCTGTCGTGGCGAGCCGCTGCATCGGGATCTGCGCCACGGTCCGCTGCTGGACGGCTTCGGCGCTGATCCCTTCGCGCGCCGCCGCCGCGTCGGCCAGTTCGACCACCCGGTCGGTGGCCGTGTAACCCGGCGCCACGCAATTGACCAGGATATTGTCGGTCGCCAGTTCGTTGGCGATCGTCCGCGCGAGTCCGGTAATGCCGGCGCGCAATGCGTTCGACAGCACGAGCCCCGCCACTGGCTGCTTCGCTGAAATCGACGTGACGTTGATGATGCGCCCACCACCACGGGCCCGCATGTGTGGGATGACCGCGCGCGACAGCCGCACCACGCTCATCAGCAGCGAGTCGATGGCCTCCCGCCAGTCATCGTCCGACAGCGACGTGAAAGGCCCGGATTTCGGCCCGCCGGTATTGGTAATGAGGATGTCGATCGCGCCAAGCTGCCGCGCCGCGTCGTCCACCAGACGGTCGACGTCATCGGCCCTGGAGACGTCGGCCACGATCGGCACGACAACCGCGCCGGTGGCCTCGCGGATCTCGGCGGCCGCCTGCTCCAGCGGCTGCGCGGACCGGGCGCAGATCGCCACCCGTGCGCCCTCACGGGCCAATGACAGCGCGGTGGCGCGGCCCAGCCCCTTGCTCGCCGCGCACACGATGGCGCACTTGCCCGTCAGCAAAAGGTCCATTGACTTTACTTGCGGTGGAAGTAGGTATCGGTGCCGTCCAGCCAGTCCTGGCGGATCGGGCTGAACACATCGAGCTCGAACGTGTCGTCGAGCGCCTCGGCCTGATGCTCGACCCACGACGGAATCAGCAGGACCTCCCCTTCGCGAACCGTAATGTCTTCGCCGGCGATCAGGAACTTCAGGGCGCCCTGCAGCACGTAGGTGATCTGCTCGCTTTCGTGACTGTGCATGGGCACCAGGGCCCCCTTTTTCAGGTAGATCTGGGCGAGCATTTCGCGCTCGCCGGTCACCACCTTGCGCGAGATCATTTCGGTGACCTTATCGAGCTCGATCTCGTCCCATCGATGGAGTTTGGGCGGCTGGCTCACGGATCCTGCTTTCTGGGCGATGGGCGAAAGTGCCGGAATATAATGACACGCATGAAGGCGGATACGGCAAGGAGCGGTAAAGGCGCGGTCGCCGAACGGGCGGCCGGCCCGGTCCAGGGGCTCACGCGTGACGAGCTCCTGCGGGCCTATCGCACGATGGTGCTGTCGCGGAAGATCGACGACAAGGAGATCCAGCTCAAGAACCAGAGCCTGATCTTCTTCCAGATCAGCGGCGCGGGGCACGAAGCGGTCCTCACCGCGGCCGGCATGCAGCTCAAGGCCGGCCACGACTGGTTCTACCCCTATTACCGCGACCGCGCCCTGTGCCTTGCCATCGGGATGACGCCGCTCGAGATGCTCCTCAGCGCCGTCGGCGCCAAGGACGACCCGAACTCCGGCGGCCGGCAGATGCCGTCGCACTGGGGCCACAGGACGCTGAACATCGTGTCGCAGTCGAGCCCGACCGGCACGCAGTGCCTTCAGGGTGTCGGCTGCGCCGAGGCTGCGGACCTGTTCGACAGGATCACCGACATTCCCGACCGGGAATCGAAGTTCCAGAAGGACGAAGTCACCTACATCTCGATCGGCGAAGGCACGTCGAGCGAGGGGGAGTTCTGGGAGTCGCTGAACCAGGCCTGCATCAGCAAGGCGCCCGTCGTCTACATGGTCGAAGACAACGGCTACGCGATCTCAGTGCCCGTCGAAGTGCAGACCGCGGGCGGCGACCTGTCGAAGCTCGTGGCGTCATTTCCCGGTCTCTTCGTGCAGAGCATCGACGGCACTGACTTCGTCGCGAGCTACCGTGCGGCCGGTGAGGCGATCGCCTACGCCCGCGCGCGAAAGGGCCCCGCACTGATCCACGCCAAAGTGGTGCGCCCCTACTCGCACTCGCTGTCGGACGACGAGAAGCTGTACAAGACCAAAGACGAACGGGCCGACGAAGCGACGCGCGATCCGATCGTCCGGATGGCGGAGTTCCTGAAGGCGGAGGGACTCGCCACGGCGGCGGACCTCGAGGCCCTGCTCAAGGAGGTCGAGGACGAGGTCAATGCCGCCGCCGACGCCGCCATCAAGGCGGAAAAACCCGCCCCCGATACGGCGACGCTCTACGTCTACTCGCCCGACGTCGATCCGGCCTCAGACGCGTTCGCGACCGAGGCCGCGCCCGAAGGCAAGCCCGACACCATGGTCGCGGGCATCAACCGGACGATGAAGGACGAAATGGCGCGGAATCCGCGCATCGTCATGTTCGGCGAAGACGTCGCCGACGCGAGCCGCGAAGCGGCGCTCAACTCGGTACCCGGCAAGGGGGGCGTGTTCAAAGTCACGCACGGTCTCCAGCGCGCGTTCGGCGGCACGCGGGTGTTCAACTCGCCGCTCGCCGAGGCGAACATCATCGGCCGTGCCATCGGCATGGCGACCCGTGGGCTCAAGCCGGTCGTCGAGATCCAGTTCTTCGATTACATCTGGCCGGCGATGATGCAGCTGCGCGACGAGATGTCGATGCTGCGGTACCGCTCGAACAACGAGTTCTCCTGCCCGATGGTCGTGCGGACGGCGATCGGCGGCTACCTGCGCGGCGGCGCGCCGTACCACAGCCAGTCGGGCGAGAGCATCTTCGCGCACTGCCCGGGTATCCGTGTCGTCTTCCCGTCGAACGCCCGGGACGCCGCCGGCCTGCTGCGCACCGCGATCCGCTGCGACGATCCTGTGCTGTATCTCGAACACAAGCACCTGTACCGGCAGACGTACAACAAGGGTGAGTATCCCGGCGCGGAGTACATGGTGCCGTTCGGCAAGTCCGCCGTCCGCCGCGAGGGCACGGACGTCGTCGTGATCACCTACGGCGCGCTGGTGCAGCGGTCGTTGCTCGCCGCCCAGCAGGCGGAAAAAGAAGGCGTCAGCGCGATGGTGATCGATCTTCGGACGATCGTCCCGTACGACTGGGACGGCATCGCCGAGGCCGTCTCGAAGACCAGCCGCGTCGTCGTCGCGCACGAGGACCAGCTGACCTGCGGGTTCGGGGCCGAGATCGCGGCGCGGATCGGCGAGGAGCTGTTCGAGTACCTCGATGCGCCGGTCAAGCGCGTGGCCGCGCTCGATACGCCGGTCGCCTACTGCCCGGACCTCGAAGAGGTGATCCTGCCGCAGTCGGCGGATGTGCTGAAGGCGATCCTGCAGACCGCGCGATACTGACGCGGGCCGATGCTGACACGCCTCGCGGCCGTCGGCGTCGCAGCGCTCGGGATCGCTTCAGCACAGTTCCGGCCCGTGGAGACACTGCGCGCCGTCAGCGCCATGCCGGCGCACATCGCCGGGACCTTCAACGACCTCGCGGCGTGTCACCTCACGCCGGACGGTGAATTCCTCGTCTTCGACCGCAGGGCGCACTCGGTGTACCGGGTTCCGCCGAATGGTGTTCCCAGGCAGATCGTCCAGATCGGCGTAGAGCCCGGACGTATCCTGCTCCCCGTGGCGTTCGATTCCGCCCCCGACGGATCGTTCGTCATTGCGGACGCCCCGACCGGCATCGAGCGGATCCAGATCTTCTACTACCTGGGCGGGACGCTCGGCGGCTTCACGTTGCCGGGGCGCAGCGTGCCCCAGGTCGCCCTGGGGGATCTCGTCCTGAGCGGTCTCGGATCCCTCGAGTACACCGGCACATCCATCCTGATCAGCCAGCCGGCGTCAGGCGCGCTCGTGACCGAATACGCGCTCGACGGACGCGTCCTGCGGACGTTCGGCGAACTGCGACCGACGGGTCATGAGCAGTCCCGGGAGGTGCACCTGGCCCTCAATGCCGGCATGACGGTCGCCCTGCCCGACAACGGCGGGTTCTACTTCATCTTCCTGAGCGGCGTGCCGGTCTTCCGCAAGTACGATGCGGACGGGACGTTCCTCTTCGAGCGGCACATCGAGGGGCCGGAGCTCGATCGGCACATTCAGGCGCTGCCCTCCGAGTGGCCGCGCCGCAGAGCCACCACGGGCGAATTCCCGATCGTACCGCCGTCGGTTCGGACCGCCGCCGTGGATCCGGACGGGAACCTGTGGATCTCGCTCATCACGCCGCACACCTACGTCTACGACAACGCGGGCGACAAGCAGCGAACGATCCAGTTCCGTGCGGCCGGTATCCTCGCCGCCTCTCGGTTGTATTTCACGAAGAAGCGCCAGTTGCTGGTCTCGCCGGGGTGTTACACGTTCTCAACGGAGAGGCAGCCGTAACAGGATGCTGAAGAACGCATCCTGCTATGGAAAATGGTAGATGGAAGATGGAAAAACGCCACTATTCTGCGGACTTTGCCATTTTCCATTTTCCATTTTCCATGCAGGCCGGACGTTTTTCAGCGGCCTGCTAAAGGGCTGCGCTACACCGCCTGCCTTCCTGTTCCCGGCGGCGGCGGCGAAAGGAGCGTCTCCGGCGAGAAACGTCGCGGCGCGCGGCCGGACGGCATACTCACATCGGCGCGCGCGCAGCACCTCGCCGTCCGTGTTGATCCAGGCCTCCGGTTCGAGGTCGATCACGACCGACTCGGCCTGCAGGTAGCGGACGCGCGGATCGTCCACATGATCGCCATCGGCGACCTTGCGGGCGAGCGCCACGAACTCCACGGCGCTCATCGCCTCGATCAGGCAGACATCCAGCAGTCCGTCATCGATCACCGCATACGGGGCGATCAGCCGTCCGCCTCCGATCAGCCGCGAGTTGCAGACCGCGAAGGCATACAGACGAAGGCCCAGACGCTCGCCGCCCGGTTCCGCCGACACCGTGGCGCGCACGGGTTCGTACTCCCAGAGCGCCTGGGCCCCGCCGATCAGGTACGCGAGGCGGCCCGCAATCGTCTTCAGCTGCGGCGTGACGGCTAGCGAGACCTCCGCGATGTACCCCCCGCCGGACGTGTTGAGGAAGACGCGGCCGTTCACGCTGCCGAGATCCACGCGCAGTTCCCGGTCCTCGAGGAGCACCTGCAGCGCCTCCTGCACATCCGCAGGGAGGCCCAGGCCGGCGGCGAAATCGTTGCCCGTTCCGAGAGGAATGATGCCGAACCGCACCCGGGCAAGCGCCCCGGCGGCCGCCACACCGTTCACGACCTCGTTGACCGTGCCGTCTCCCCCCGCGACGAAGATCGTGCCGCACCCCGTCTCGGCGGCGGACTGCCCGGCACGCTCGGCGTCGCCATCGCCCTCGGTGGTGACGACCTCGATGTCGTAGTGCTGGCGCAGGACCGCCGTGATGTGACCCGCGTGCTCCGCGGCGAGCTCCCGCCCGGATGAGGGATTGACGATGAGCCGGGCGCGCCGGAGAGTCACACGAGCTTGCCGATGGGCCCGAGGTCCAGATTGAGGTCTTCCGGCGCAAGGCCGAACTGCGCGGCGAGATCCCGGACGGTCTCCTCGAGCCGCATGAGCGCGAGACCGATGGCCTCGGTTTCGGCCTCCGTGAGGGTCTCGTTTTCCATGCGGCGTATCGCCTGACGCTCCAGGAGCTGCCGGATCGCCTCCACTAGGGTCAACACGAGTTTACCCACCGAGCGCCGCACGTCATCGGGATTCGCATTCCACCGCGGCGGCGACCCCGCGGCGCGCAACCGTTCGAGTTCCTCGCGCAGGGACTCGACCTCCCGCACGTCCACGACCGAGGCCCCGCGTGGTGCGGCCTTCCGTGGAGAGCGCTTCGACGCGGCCTTTTTCTTCGGCATCACCAGAGCTGCGGAGAGAACGCAAACGGGGGCCAGGGGCCGGACACGATGACGCCGGGCACCCGCGTGCCCGCCGCCTTCGTGTAGCGTCCGACGTGCGACGTGTCCACGAGATGGTAGAGGGTGGCCAGGAGCCGCCCGGCACCGGGCTCGCGGCGCTCGCTCACGACGTACGGTCGAACGGCAGCCAGCAGGCGCACGGCCTGGCGCGGGAGCGGCGGCGCCAGCTGCTGGCGGGCGCGCTCGAGGTACTCGCGGCCGGACGTCACGCGCGCCCGGGGCGGCGGATGCCGCGGGGTTGCGCCGAGGACACGAACCGTCATCTGCACCCGGTCGCGAACCTGTTCCAGTGCCGTCCGAATCTCAGCGTCATGTTTGCGGATGAGCGCGGTCAGTTCCCGCCTGACGATCAGCGACCCGAATCGTGCCGGCAGAACCGCGCGCGCGCGATTCGCAATCGCGATGACCAGACGGTGCTGATCGCGCAGTTCCGCATCGGTCAGTGCCGGCGCCTCGCGGCGTTGTTCGCACACCACATGGACGCCATCGTAGTCCGCCGTCAGCAGCCGGCGGTCTCCGGCCGTCCAGCGTCCGAGTGGCGTGTCGGTCAGTGCCAGCACGTAGAGCGGCACGTCAGGCCCCTTCGGCTCGCTTCGTCAGATGAGCTCGCTCGGGGCCGGCGGTTCGTGGCGGCAGGACGCGGTCGGCCGCGCACAGCAGCGCGGACAGCCGCAGGTAGACAAGATCCACGTTCGCCAGCGCGAGGATCACGTCGGCGTTGAGGACCACACCCTGATTCAGCAGGCTGTCGAGGACGTCCACCAGCGACTTCTCGCCATCGTCCATGATCAGACCGACCGCGCGTGGCCGTGGCTGCTGCACAGGCGGCCGCTGCAGTCCGCGGCGGTCCGGACGCTGCTCCGCTTTCGCGCGCGGTGGAGGAGGCATGAATGGCCGCCGGGGCGGCCGGCTCTTTGGAACGGTGGATGGAGGTAACCGCTGGCGCTTCATCGCGATTCGTCACCCTGCACGAAGTTGTAGGCAGGCCACGGACCCGACAGCGTCATCTGTGCGCCGGCCTCGGCGCATCGGCCGGCCTCGCGCTTCGCGGCGCTCTTGAAACGCGCGCGGCTTGACGCCGGCACGAGGAAGGCGGCGTCGAGCAGCGGGGGCGATGCGCCGGCAGCCGGGGCATCGCCACGCTGGCGTGCGTCCCGCGCGATCGATGCCAGGTGTTCGAAGGCACCGGCGGCCACGTCAGCCGCCGCCAGCTTCGCGAGCCGGGCATCGTCTCTCGCCCGTTTCTTGGCCGCGAGGAACGCGGCTCCCGTTGCCGCCCTGGCGGCCGCGGGTTTCGGGGCGGCGGCCGTCCCGCGCATGATGCGGACGCCCCACTCCTCCGCCCCGGCGATGCGCCGCATGGCCGCGGCGATCCCGTCTTTCCGTTTCCCGATATCCGTCACGGCGCGATCGGCGCTCGAGAACATCGTGAAGAGCTTCATCGGGATCACCGTCGCGCCCGCGCGTCCGGCGAAACACTCCACGACCGCTTCGTGCGCGAGGGCGATACGTCCGACCCAGTCGAGATCGGCCAGCTGCCGCTCCAGGGGTTCGGGGCCGTACGTGTCGAGCGGTACAGCCGCAACGATCAGCCACAGCGAACGCGCGACCGGAATGGCGCGCGGGCGCTCCGCGCCGGGGAGACCCGCCGGGACCTTCGCCAGGGAGGGCTTCGCGGCCGATTTCACGATGCAGTACAGGTAGGTCGCGGTCACGTGCTCCGATGATATCGCAGCGTCAACCCTTGCCATTTCCGGAGCGCCAGCCGGTGCGCGCCCAGTCCTGAAGAGCCGACGCTCCGCGTGGCGCGGGAATTCTCGTCTCGGTGCGCACGACGCGCGCGATCGATGTCGACGCGGCGGAGCGGCGCGTGGCGAGAATCTCTCGCTGCTGCGCGCGGGCGGCCCTCAGGCAGCGGGCGCAGTCGCCACGCCCTACCGCGTTGATCACGACGGCCACCACGTGAATCCGCAGCCGCGTCAGCCGCCGCAGCAGCCGGTCGGTCTCGAGCCTGGGCAGGATGGCCGGCCGCGTGACGACGACGAATGCCGTGCGCTGTGGATCGACCAGCAGCTCGCGCAGGGTCCCGAGCCCCTTCGACAGCTTCAGCAGCAGCACGCCGAGATCGCCGACCCGCGCCACTCCCTGGTACTTGAGCAGGAGGCTCATCAACGCCCGCGTCCAGTCCTGGATGAGTCCCGGCATTTCGAGCAGCCGAAGCGCATGACCGGTCGGCGCCGTATCCATCACGACGAGATCCCACTCCGGCTCGGCGCCGGTGAGCGCGTCGGTGATCTCCAGGACTGCGGCGAGCTCGTCGAGCCCCGGCGGCGCGAGATCGATCAGGCCCTGCATGACGGAACGATCGTGCGCCGCGTCGAAGGCGCTGCCGCTACTGAGACGATCGAACACCTTGTCGATGGCGGCGGCATAGCGGTCGCGGATCCGTGTGAACACCAGGGCGGCGTCGAGTTCCCGCACGTGCAGATTGGCCGGGGCCCCGGGGAGGGCACGCGCCTCATTGGACATCTCCACGCCGAATACGTCGGCCAGCGAGTGCGCCGGGTCCGCGGAGATGAGCAGCACGCGGCGGTCCGGCCAGCGCCTCGCGGCGGCGAGCGCCAGAGCGGCCGCTGCGGTCGTCTTGCCGACGCCCCCCTTGCCGCCGGCCAGAACGAGCCTCAGCGACGGATCGAGCAGGTCGGCCGGGTTGATCCGTGTCCCGTCGAGCCTGCTGCGCCAGCGGCGCGAGCGCGTCGCGAGGACGGCCGTCGACACCGGACGCGCCAGATCTGCGGCGATCGTGCGGAGGGCCCTGACGCCGCGCGGCTCGGTGTCGAGCGTGTGCACATGCCGGATGTCGTGTGCGGGCGGCAGCGCAGCCAGTGCGGCGGCTTCGAAGCTGCGGCGCCCGTCGCAGTGCCCGCATCGGGATTGGGGGGGCGGCGTCAGGCGGTTGACGATGAGGGCCGCGACCTCGATCTCCCCCTCTGACAGCGCTCGCACGGCGTCGGCGGTTTCGGCAACCGCCATGGGCTCCGGCAGCGTCACCCACGAGACGCGCGAGCGCCGGGGATCACGAAGCAGACCCGCCAGCGACCGGGCGGTGTCAGCCATCTCGTTGACGAGCGCATCTTCCACGCCCGGGCGCCACGCGCCGCGGAGCGCCTCTTCCATCACCCGGTGCTTTTCGCGCATCCGATCGAACGCCACCGCCACACCGAACAATGTCTGCGGCATCGCCAGCATTCTCAGCGTGTGGCCCGTGGGCGCGGTGTCGACGATGATCAGGTCGAAGCGGCGGCTGGCCGCGAGCCGCGCGATCTCGAGGAGCGCCGCCAGCTCGTCGATCCCAGGCAGCGACAGCCGGAGGAGCCTTGCGACATCGTCGTCGTCGAGCCACGTGCCGTCGACGGCAATGGACTCCAGCGTGGCCCGGCGCTCGTCGAGCCAGCGTGTGAGCGAGGCCACGGCATTGATCTCGACGGCTGACAGCCGTCCGCCGGCAAGGGGGATGCGACGCGGCGCCGCCGCCAGCGCGACATCGTACGCATCGCCGAGCGACGGGGCGGGATCCGTGGAGGCGACCAGCACGCGTGTGCCGTCAGCGGCGGCGGCAACACCCAGCGCGGCGGCGCAGGTCGTCTTGCCGACGCCTCCCTTGCCGCCTATGAAGTGGAATCGGGTCTCACCGGGGTGTGGAGTGATCGTGACCGCCTTCGAATGTGGCGTCGATCCCGGTGATCGTGTAGTCCTGCGGCGAGAGGCTCGCGGCGCCGCTCCCCTGCCGGCGGTCCCGGATCTCGCGGAGCCGCGCGAGGATATCGGTTTCGAACTCCGTGAAAGCTTCTTCACTCATCTCGCCGAGCTCGACGCGCATCTGCGCGGCGAGCAGCTGCTCCCGGAGGGCGGTGTCGTCGTTCAGCTCCGTGTCGACCGCCGCCGCGACCTTGTCCAGCACGAACCGGATGCCGCCGATCAGCAGAGTGTCTATGATGACCATTGATACGTGTCAACTCCCAACTACCCAACTACCAACGTCCAACCTGCGGCCTGCCACGAAGAGAGTTCGCTTGGGAGTTGTGAGGTTGGAAGTTGGTAGTTGTCATTGAGCTCTCTCCAGCTTCAGGCGAATATTGACGAAATTATACGGCGGCCAGGGGCCGGTGTACTTGAACGTGAGCTTCTCGTAGCGGGAGCCGATGACCTTCACGCGCGCGTCGAACGCCTGTTCCGCGTCGCGGGCGACGAGGAAGGCGGCGTTCATGATCATGCGGTCACCGATCGGCTTGTTCGACCGTGAGGCCACCGACACGTCGCGGAGCGCCTCGAAGATGTCGGCGACGTAGCGTTCCGACCGCGCCTGGAGCGCGGCGTCGATCAGCCGCCCGTACTGCATTCTCGCGAAGTACGTCGAGCCCTTCTGCGAGGAGATCTCCCCCTTGAGGCGGCGGATATCCTCGTCCTCCTCCTCGATCTCGCGGATGATCTGATCGCGGTCCCACAGGACCTTCAGCCCGAACTCGAACTTGTCCTGCATCTTGTTCAGCACGTCGCTGAACGCGTCGTAGGCCGACCGCAGCAGCTCGATGATGTCGTCGTCGGTCTTGAAGACCGTGCCGAAGGACATCGGGATGACGGTGTGCTGCTGCATGACGGTCTCGTTGACCCGCTGGTGCGCGAGCACGTTGTCTCTCGTCGGATCCTGCACGACGAGCGAGGTGCTCGAGACGACCGCCGCGAGGTCCTGGTAAATGACGGTCTGCACCTGCGCCGGCTCGGAGCCGATGCCGAGGGCCCCGAAGGCCAGCGACCGCTCCGACTTGATGATGCAGTAGACGTATTTCCCTTCGTTGACATCGTCACCCGCCTCCGGCCGCGCGGACTTCGGCGCGGCCTGGGGGGGCATCTTCACCCGCTCGAGCTTCCCCCGGGCTGCCGGCGGGGCGTAGTTCACCTTGCCCTTCTCAGGTGGAGCCGCGCGCCTGGCCTTCGGCCGGGGTTTCGTCGGCGCCTTCTTGGCCTTGTTCTGGGTTTTCGCCATGAGTTCTGCTTATCTACAACGCCCGGCCACGGCCGGGGGTCCGGCCGCGTTTGGCTGATCCACCGCCGTGATCCTGCAAGGCGAGCATACGCTTGATCTCCGCGACAAGTGCGTCGGGGAGGCAGGGCTTCGTCACGAACGAATCGCAGCCGGCCTGGCGCGCGCCTTCGGCATGACCGGCGAGCGCATGTCCGGTGAGCGCCACGATCGGGATGTGCCGGGTCGCGTGGTCGAGTTTGAGGCGACGGGTAGCCTCCCACCCGTCCATCTTCGGGAGGGCCAGGTCCATGAGGATGATGTCAGGCATCAGGACATTCGCCTGCTCGATTGCCTCGAGACCGTTGGTGGCTTCCGCGACGCGGTATCCGGAGAATTGCAGGTAGGCCGAGTACATTTCACGGGCGTCCTGATAGTCCTCCACGACGAGCACCAGCGGGGCGTCCTTCGATTCAGTCATCGCCGTCGGGATTTCATGGGAAGGCTCAACGTGAAGGTCGACCCCCGGCCGATTTCACTGTCGAGCTCTATTGTACCGCCGAGCATCTGCGCCAGCCGCCGGCAGATCGACAGGCCCAGGCCCGTCCCGCCGTAGCCGCGGGCCGGTGAGCTGTCGAGCTGACGGAAGTCTTCGAAGACCTTCCCCTGGTCCTCGGGCGCGATCCCGACACCCGTGTCGGTCACCGCCAGGAGGATCGTCTGTGCGGACGGTCGCTGGCTGACCTTGATGGTGACCGCGCCCGCCGGGGTGAACTTCAGAGCGTTGCTCAACAGGTTCAGCACGATCTGCTTGACCTTGGAACGATCGGTGCGAAGCAGCGGCAGCCTGCCGGAAATCGTCGCGTACACCTCGAGGTTCGAGCGCTTGATGATCGGCTCGAGCTCGGCCATCACCTCGTTCACGAGCTCCGGCATCGCAAAGCGGGTCAGCGTGAGCGGCATCCGCCCCGCCTCGATGCGGGTGATGTCGAGAATGTCGTTGATCAGCGCGAGCAGGTGGCGCGAGTTCGAGTCGATCCGCGACAGGCTCTTGCGCTGGGCATCGGTCACGGCGCCCGACACGCCGTGCAGCAGCATGTGGGTGTAGCCCAGGATCGCATTCAGCGGCGTCCTGAACTCGTGCGACATGTTCGCGAGGAACTGCGACTTGAGCGCCGACGCCTGCTCCAGGGCAATGTGCTGGCGCCGCAGCAGCTCATTCTGTTCGGCAAGCTCCGCGGTCGCCTCCTGAACCTTCCGTTCGAGCTCCGCCGACGCCTCTTTCAACTGCTCGTACAGCTTCGCCTTCTCGATGGCCTCGGTCAGGTCGTGGAGGATCGTCACGACCCAGATCAGCTCGCCCTGTTCCGAGAGAATCTGGCCGGCGAGCCCTTCCACCGGCGCCGCCCGCCCGGTGAGCGGGTCGATCAGCTGGAGCTCGCCCCGGTATCGCGATTCACCGCTGCGCGTCAGCACGTTCGAGACGAACGACGTCAGATGGGCGCCGTTGGTGCGTACACGCCGCTGAGCGAGATCGCCCGGGCTCGGCGGAACGGTGAACATGCGCTCGGCCGGATCGTTCATGAGCACAATATCCCCCTCGGGGTCCGTCACGATGATCGGATCGGCCACCGAGTCGATGATCAGCTCGAGACGGTGCCGTTCGTCCCGGACCTCGGCCTGCGCGACGCGTAGCGTCCGGTAGCTTTCCTCGATCTCCTCCTTGGCCCTCGCCAGGTCCGTGACGTTGCGAAGAATCGAGACCACGTAGGTGCCCTGCCGCTCGTCTTTCGCGCGCGAGCTCAAGAGCTCGAACAACAGATCGGATCCCTCGAGAGGATCGACGAGCAGCAGCTCCCGGCGCGTCAGCTCCGTGTGCACCATCGCGCTCGTGGAGAGCGCCGCCGAAAAGAGCATGTTGTTCAGGCTGACGGCCCGGCGCCAGCCTTCACTCGCGTCCTCGGGTGCCGCAAAGAGCTTTTCCGCGTGCGTGTTGGCGATGATCAGCTTGCCTTCGGTGTCGGTCAGCAGAATCGGGTCGGTGACGGCGTTGATGATGCTGTACAACAGCATCCGCTCCTGGCCGAACCGCGTCTCCGCGAGTGTCGCGCGCGACAATAGACGCGCGACCTGGCGCGCCAGGATCCTCGACAGCCATGCCGCTTCCGGATCGAGCTGCGGCGTCCTGGCACTGGCGAGCAGCAGCCCCTGGGAACCCTGATCGTCGTCAATCCGCAGGGGGATGGCGTGAAAGGGACCTTCGAGCGGCGAGTGGAAGGTAACCGTCTTTCGCTCGAAGTAGGTCGGCCCGCTCTGCGAGAGGGCTTCGATGAGCGGATGCCCCTCGTCGTCGCGGCTCAGCGAGAAGTCGGCAATTGCCGTCGACGTGACTCCGTGCTCGGCAACGAGCAGCACCTGACCGGAGAGCAGGTCGGCAACGGCCACGACCGCCTGTTCCACGTCGCTGTGGGCGACGAGCCAGTCCACCGCACAGCGCGAGGATGCCTGAAGGTCGGTGCTGGAGAGCAGGAACTCGGCAAGGGCGAGTCTCCCTTCCAGATCGACCACCGGCATCTCCGCGGTGGGAGAGAGCGACGGATGCACCCGTTACCCTTCGAGGACTCTTCTCCGGCGGGCGGGAGCGCGGTTCCCCTTGACCGCCGCCAGCTCCGCACGCAGCGCCACGTTCTCGGCGAGAAGGCTCTGATGCGCGGCCGTGGGTTCAAGCTGGGGGCGGGACGCCGACGACACCTGACCGACCGCTTCCGAATACTTCAGGTACGTGTCGATGGATGCGACGACGATGCGGGCTTCGACGGTAATCAGGTCGATCCCGACGAGCGATACGCGAACCCAGGCATCGATGACGATGCCCTTGTCCAGAACGCGGTCCAGCACGTCGATGAGACTGGTGCCGCCTGCTGCTCGTTCAACTGCCATTCTTTGCTCCTGCCTGTGCGGGTCTCCGGGACCTTACCTGCGGCGTTTTGTCTTCTTCGGTGTCAGCGCAGCCACGCGTTCTTCCAGCTGACGCATCTGCGCGCGAAGCTCATCGTGGTCGGCGAGGGCCTCTCGACGGGCGCCGGGCGACAGCTCGCGGTCGTACCGCCACCAGTCGAGCCCGATCTCCTGGGCCTTGTCGAGAGAACAGATGATTAGCCGGATTCTGATGGTAAGGAGCTCGACCTCCGCCAGCGACACCTTGATATCGCCCGCAATGACCAGCCCCTTGTCGAGGACCCGGTCGAGGACGTCCACGAGGCCGCTGGCGCGATGATGGGATGGTGGAAGGTCGAGAGCCATGTGGCAAGCGACTATAACTCACGCCCTATAGGCAGGCAACCCGCCATTGTGGAAGGTTTATATGGATGAGTTGTGTTCGGCCCCCGGCCTGCCTGCCTCATTTACGAGCGAGCCCCGGTTCCGAAATCGCTTCGACGAGCTCGCCGGTGGTTTCGTCGCGGTTGACCCGGGTGGCCACATCCGCCTGGGCAATAATCCCGCGCAAGCGTCCCTGCTCATCCACGATGGGCACCCGCCGGACCTGCTGCTCGCTCATGATCTTGACGGCCTTGTCGATCGAGTCGTCTTCAGCACAGCAGACCGGGCTGGCCGTCATCGCGTCCCTGACCGTCGCGCGCGCCACGTCGCCGCCGTCGGCGAGGATCTTCACGACAATGTCGCGGTCCGTGATGATGCCGACGAGCTTCTTGTCTTCATGCGACTCGACGACGGGCACGGAACCCACGTCTTCGCGCTTCATGGTGGCCGCCACCCGGCTGATCGATTCGCCCGGCTCGCAACAGGCCGGCTCCCGCGTCATGACTTCGCTACATTTCGGCATGCAATCCTCCAAGTCTTACCGAGGGGCTTCGCCCCTCGGACTCCCCTACACGCGCCCTCGCTCGCCGCTTCGCCGGCTCGCTCCGGCCGCGTGGCTCGCTCGCGTCGCTCGCTCGCGGGGTCGCGAGGGCCTGTTTGAGATGACTTCTGGTGCCATCCTGTGGCGGTCGTGAACTGCAAGGCCGGGGCCTGATCACCAGTCCGAATGGTGCTTTCCGGCTTGATCGATGCGTTCGTAGGTGTGCGCGCCGAATACATCGCGTTGCGCCTGTGTCAGGTTCTGAGGCAGGCGCGGTGACCGGTAGCTGTCGAAGTACGCAAGCGCGCTGGCATGCGCGGGTGCGGGAACGCCCGCGGCCGTCGCGCGGCCCAGCGTGCGCCGCCAGGCCGCCTGCGACGCCATGAGCGCGTCGGCGAGCGCCGGCGCGAGCAGGGCGCTGGGCAGCGCCGGGATCGTTGCGAAGGCCTGCCGCAAGGGATCCAGCAGGCGCGCCCGGATGATGCAGCCCCCTTTCCAGATGCGCGCGATCTCGGCGAGGTCGATGTTCCAGTCGTGCGCGGCCGACGCGGCGCCGATCAGCGAGAACCCCTGCGCATAGGCGCAAATCCGCGACCCGTACAGAGCATCCGACAGATCGCGCAGCAGTGCCTCGCGACCGTCCGGCACATCGGGTGGCGGCCCGGCCAGCACCCGTGCGGCCGCGACACGTTCCTCCTTCAGGCTCGACAGGACGCGGGCGTCCAGCGCGGCGGCGATGGTCGGCACCGCGATCCCGAGCTCGAGCGCCGCGCTGACGGTCCATCGGCCCGTGCCTTTCTGACCGGCCTTGTCGAGCACGACGTCCACGAGGGGCGCCCCGGTGACCGGGTCCGGCACACGGCAGACCCGGGCCGTGAGCTCGACGAGGAAGGATTCGAGCGGGCCCTCGTTCCAGGTTTGGAAGATGTCCGCCGTCTCGCCGGCCGTCAGGCCAGCGCCCCGCCGCATCAGGTCCCAGCTCTCCGCGATCAACTGCATGTCGGCGTACTCGATGCCGTTGTGGACCATCTTGACGAAGTGACCGGCACCCCCCGGCCCGACATGCGTCACACAGGGACCGGCCTCGGTCACCGCGGCAATCGCCTCGAGGACCGGTCGCAGCTGCGCCCACGCCACCGACGACCCGCCGGGCATGAGGGATGGGCCGTGGCGGGCCCCGTCCTCGCCGCCCGACACGCCGCAGCCGACAAAATGCAGCCCGTCAGCCCCGAGCGCCGTCTCGCGGCGCGCGGTATCTTCGAACCACGAGTTGCCACCGTCGATCAGGACGTCGCCGCGATCGAGCAGCGGCCGCAGGCGCGCGATCATGTCGTCGATGGGCTGGCCGGCGGGAATCATCATGAGCAGCCGGCGCGGCCGCGCGACGGCCGCGACGAACGCCTCGAGCGTCTTCTCACCGGTGAACCCTCGTCCCGCGTGCTCCTGGACGAAGGCCTCCGTCCACTCGATCTCGCGGTTCCAGACCGCGACGGTGACGCCTCTCGACTCGATGTTCAGCGCCAGATTGCGTCCCATCGTCCCCAAACCGATCACGCCGAACGCCGAGTGGTTCATCCGATCCTTCCCGCGGCGGCGACGGCGTCTTCGAACGCGATGTCGCGCGACCGCACTCTCAGTTCCTCGCCGAGCAGCGCCGCGAGCCGCTGGTCGCCGGCCGACACCACCCGCGAGGACGCCGGGGTGCCCGCCAGGCTCACCGTCGTTTCGATGCAGGTGTCGTCGGGCAGCAGCCGCAGCGCCAGCGCGCTCGCCTGGTGCGCGAGACGAACCGTGCGGATGGGCGCGGCGCGGCGGTCGGCCTCGATCGAGACGTCGAGCCGTCCGCCTCCGGGGAGCCGCGACGTGATCCAGCCCGCCAGCAGGCGCAGCGCATGACGATCACCGCCGCTGACCTCCAGATGGGTGAACGCGTCCGACGCCTGGCGGACCTCGGGCAGGTCGAAGAACTGCGCGAACAGGTCGCGCCACCGCGTCAGCCGCGTCCAGCGCAGGTCGCTCACCGCGGTGCGGCCGGCGAGGTCGGGCACCAGGCCCCACACGGCCGTCGGGTCTTCGACATCGAGGACCAGCCGATCCACCAGGTCCGCTAGTTCCGTCAGCCCCTCAGGAGACGGCTCGCGCCACCACGCCACGGCGGGAAGACTCGAGAGCCTCAGCGACGCGACCGCGTTGTTCAGGTATCGCGTGACGAGGCCGTCGATCACGGTCGTCCCGCCCCGGTCGGTACGCTGGGGTTCCGACTCGGTGCCAAGCGTGAGGACGGCCGGCCGGACGCCGGCCGTGCGGATCAGCGTCTCGAGCGCGGCGTACACCTCGTGCCGCGCGTCGCCGGAGGCGACCGCGATGACGGTGGCCGTCTCGGCGCGGGCGGGCCGCGCGTTCACAGCGTCCTCCAGCGATAGCCGTCGCGGGCCATGAGCGCGCGCGCTTCCGGCGGTCCCCATTCCCCGGCTTCGTACGCCGGGATCGTGTCGGCCCCTTCCCTCCGCCACGCGTCATGAATAGGCGAAATCAGGGCCCATGAGGTCTCGACGAAATCGTGGCGGGCAAACAGCGTCGAATCCCCGATGAGCGCGTCGAGGAGCAGCGTTTCGTACGCCTCGGGCACCTCGCCGCCGAAGGCGGCGCCGTAACGGAAGTTCATCATCACCGGGGCGATCTGCATCCGCGTGCCGGGCAGCTTCGCTTCGAAGCGCAGCGAAATCCCCTCGTCGGGCTGGACGTTGATGATCAGAAGGTTCGGGGCGACGGGCGTCGCACTCACCTGCTTGAAGATGTGCAGCGGCGGACGCTTGAACTGGATCGCGATCTCGGTGACACGCTTGGGCAGGTGCTTGCCCGTCCTGAGATAGAACGGCACGCCGGCCCAGCGCCAGCTGTCCAGTGCCAGGCGCAACGCGACGAACGTCTCGGTCGTGGACGTGCCCTGCACACCCGGCTCATCACGGTACCCGGCGACTTCCCGGCCGTCCACCCAGCCGGCCGCATATTGCGCGCGCACCACGTTCTCGAGCCCGCTCCCGGACGCCGGATCGATCACGGGCTGCACGGAGAGCAGCGCGTCCATCTTGCGGTCGCGGACGCTGTCGGCCGTGAAGGCGACGGGCGGCTCCATCGCAATCAGCGTGAGCAGCTGCATGAGGTGGTTCTGGACCATGTCGCGCAACGCCCCCGCCGAGTCGTAGTAGCCCGCGCGCTGTTCGACGCCGACCGTTTCGGCGGCGGTAATCTGCACGTGATCGATGTACCGCCGGTTCCAGATCGGTTCGAACATGCCGTTGCCGAAACGGAAGACCAGCAGGTTCTGCACGGTCTCCTTCCCGAGGTAGTGATCGATCCGGAAAATCTGCGGCTCGCTGCAATGCTCGTGCAGGACATGATTCAGGTGCCTGGCGCTCGCCAGATCGGAGCCGAACGGCTTTTCGACGATGACCCGCCGCCACTGCGCGGCGTCGGCTTCGGTCGTCAGGCCGGCCGCGCCGAGGCGTCCGATGACCGCCGGGCCGATCGACGGCGGAATCGCCAGGTAGAACAGCACGCCCGCACCCGGCGCCACCTCGGTGAGCCGGGCCGCCAGGCGTTCGTAGAGGACCCCGTCTTCCAGATCGCCCTGGAGATAGTGCAGATTGCCGGCCAGTGACTGCGCCACCGCGTCCCCGCTGTCCACATCCGCGAACTCGCGAAGGCTGTCGGCCAGCTCCCGCCGAAAGGATTCGTCGTCCATCGGTGTCTTGGCGACGCCGATGATCGAGAGCCGCGGCGGCAGCCGGTGGGCCGTCATGAGCTGATAGATCGCCGGGAGGAGCTTGCGCCGCGTGAGATCGCCGGACGCCCCGAAGATGACGAGCGCGGCGGCGCCAGGCGCCGGCTCGATGCGAAGGCCGTCGAGAAACGGATTACCTTCCACGTCTCAGAATGATATGTCCCCTTCTACCTTCGCGCCGCAAGATACTCGGCGATCGCCTCGAGCTCGGCCGGTCTGAGCCGACGGACGAATGAGGGCATCTCGGCGTCGGGATCCACCGACTCCGGGTCCGCGATGAGCCGCTTCAGAAACGCGACATCGCGCGTGGCGCCGATCGCCGAGAGATCCGGGCCGTCCGTCCCGCCGTCGCCGTCCACGACATGACAGCCGACGCAGAAGCGGGCGAACACCACAGCGGCCGTTTCGGTACGGGCATCGACGCCCGGATACGGCGCGCGCGACAGCTTGCGCACATAGGCCACCATCGCGGCGGCTTCGCGCTCCCCCACCCCCGCCGGGGGCTCGCGCAGCCCCGGCGCAATCATCTCAGGATCCTCGATGTGTCCCGTCAGCCATTCCGGACCGCGCGTCAGCGGCATCCCCTCGAGCGGATCGCTGAGCCCCTCAAGCGCGTGACACGTACGGCAGCCGGCGCGCTGTGCGAACGCCCGTCCGCCGATCTCCCGCAATGACCACGCCTGTGCATCGGCGGCGGCCGTGGGGCGGTCTCGCCAGCCGAGCGCCGTCAGGCCCGCGGCGGCCGCCAGTCCCAGCAGGAAGACGCCCACGACCAGCGGACGGCGCCGAGGGTCGCGCACGGGCCCGCGGTCGATCCAGGGCAGCAGCGCAAGAAACCCCGCCACGAGGCCGGGCACGAGCAGCGTGCCGACGAGCTCCCACTTGCCCGGGAAGTACCTCAGCAGCTGAAAGAGACCCAGAAAATACCACTCGGGACGCGGAACATAGGTCGCGTCCGCGGGATCGGCCGGCGCGTCGAGCGGGGGCGCACCGTTCCACGCGAACGCGCTCAGCGCCATCAGCACCACGGCGATGACGGCCGTGTCGCGCGCGGCCTGCCGCGGGAAGAACGGAACGGCGTCCCCGTGGCGCGGTCGGACGGGACCCGAGATCCCATGCTTCCGCATCAGGACCAGATGCAGGAGCACGAGCCCGGTGAGCGCGGCCGGAAGAAAAATCACGTGCAGCGCGTACCACCGTGTGAGCGTGAGCGCCCCGATCGAGGCCCCTCCCTGCAGCACACCGGCGAGCAGGTCGCCGGCCCCCGGCGTCAGGCGCGAAATGTTGATGGTCACCACCGTCGCCCAGTACGCCCGCTGATCCCATGGCAGCAGGTACCCGGTGAGCGAAAACGCCAGGATGAGCGCAAACAGCAGGAGCCCTGACAGCCAGGTCGCTTCGCGCGGCGGCTTGTACGACCCGAACAGGACGACGCGGACCATGTGCAGCACGACGACGACCACCAGGAAGCTGGCGCCGTAGTGGTGCAGTCCGCGGACGATCCGGCCCGGCGCCGTGCTGATGATGAAGCGAATGCTGTCGTAGGCGTGGTCTGGCGTGGGCGCGTAGAACAGCGTGAGGAACGCGCCGGTGAGCAGCTGCACGGCGAGCAGCGCGAGCAGCACGCTGCCGAGCGTGAAGAACCAGCCGGTGCCGGGCGGCAGCGGCTCGTCGAGCAACGCGTGACGCGCAGAGCGGAAGCCGGTGCGCGAATGGAGCCAGTCGAACAACCGGATCACAGACGCACCAGCACGGTGCCGGCATCGACCCGCACCTCGACGCGGTCGAGCGGACGCGGCGGGGGGCCTTCGACAACCGCGCCCCGGGCATCGAACACGCCGCCATGACAGGGACACCGGAATCGGGTGGACGGGACGTCCCAGCGGACCCGGCACCCGAGATGCGTGCAGGTGGCCGACAGCGCGTGCACGGTCGTCCGGCCGTCCCAGACGAGGAAGACGGTTTCGCGCGCGCGCGCGCGGTACCAGCCGTCCTGCCGCGAGAGGGAGAGCACGCGGGGCACCGGCACATGGGGCGTCAGGGCGCCGACCCGGCCCGCGGAGATCCACCGGCCGTCATCGGTCCGCAGGGGACGCAGCGCGAACGCGCCGAGTACGGCTGCCAGGAGGCTACCGATCAGGGCGACGACCGAATTGACGAAGAGAACGAGCGCCCGCCGACGGTGCATCGCGAAAATCCTTGTGCGAACCCGGGGCCAGCTGAGCGACGCGGGCAAACGGCGGCCAATCTCCTGTCCGGCCGCCGCCGCCCACGATCCCCGTTTCCGGATTCGTAAGAGTTTTCGGATGTTGCTTATTTCTTCGACTGCTTTTCGAGGTACTCGCGGGCCTTGACCGTGTTGAGCAGCCTCAGCCTCGTCAGGACCTCGCTGCGGATCCGCGCGTCGCGCTCCCGACCGGCGATGTAGATCAACTCCTCGACGGCGCGGGCGTTGAAGAGCCCGTTGATGATCGGGTGCTTCAGCTCGGGACGCGCCTTCGTGTAGAAGCGCCGCAGCTGTTCACTCCCGCCCGCCTGCCCGATCCGGACGATGGCGCGTTCCTGCAGCCGGCGATTCGATTCGGTCTGGGCGATGCGCAGCAGCGCGCTCGTCGCCGCGCGATCGCCCAGCGCGTTGACGACCTGATACTTCACCCGCTCGGAACTGACGCCGTACAGCTTCACCAGTTCGTCCGAGACGGCCGGCCCGCCAAAGCGGCCCAGCTCCCGGACGGCGGCGATCCGGACCACCTCGGCGCCGCGGCGCGCGACGTCGACGACCGTCGAATGCGCCTCCGGGTTTCCCGACTGGGCCAGCACGAACACGGCGCGGCTGGCCTCTCTGGGATTGCCGCTCTCGAGTGCGATCTCGCGGAGCATCGGGATGACGCGTGTCGCGTCGGTCTGGATCAGACTGCCGAGCGCCTGGATCCGGAGGTTCGTGTCCGGCGACCAGCCTTCCGGGATCAAGAGCGTGGACAATCGCGGCGGAGGCGCCGGCAGCCCCCCGGCCGCAGGTTTCGCCGGCGGCAGAGGCGGCTTGCCGGGGGCCGGCACGGCCACCGGCGGCGCCGATCGAGGCGCGGCCGGCTGAGGCGCGCGCGCCGGAGGCATCGCGGATGGGGGGCCTGGAGGCGCCGGGGGAGCAGCCGTCATCCATAACACGTCCGTCCGCTGCAGCTTCTGGGCGATCTCGACCCGCAGCGAGTTCGCCGGCTTCACCCAGCGGCTCGAGGCATGACGGCGCTCCAGCTCCGCGATGGTCTGGAGGGCGGCGGCCAGGTCGCGCGCCTGGTGCTGGCTGTGCGCGAGCCAGAACAGCGCTTCGTCCTTGCTGCGCTCCTTCGGATCGGCGGCGGCTGCCTTCAACTGTTCGATCGCGCGTTCCCATTGCTCGTCGGCAATCAGGTCCTTCGCCCGCTCGAGCCGCTGCGAGTCGCCCGGTTCGCCGGCCCGCACGGCCGAAGGGGCGGCCATGATCGCCGCAAGCGCCATCCCGATCAACAACTGTTTCATGGAAGTATTCCTGTCGTACCTGCGACGTCCATTTTCTCGACGAGTCCGCGCTTCTGGATCAGGCGCTGGATCTGCGGCAGTGCCGCGGTGTCGGCGGCTTCGGCCATCGAGGCCTGCAGCAGCACGATCTCGAGGTCGCGCATCACCCCGGCAAGCGACGTCAGCCCTCGCCGTTCCGCGGCCTGCCGGTACAGTCGGGTGTCGTTCAACAGCGAGGTCGCGAGCTCGCGCTCGTACGCCCAGTCCGACGCGCCTCCGGCCGCCGGTTCTTTCGCCGCCAGGCCCAGCACGACCAGCTTCGAGCGCTCGAAGTGCTGAGCCCCGACCGACGTGAGCGCCGCCTGGATCGTCTGATCGCCGCCACCCACACCCCCCCCGGTCGCGACGGAGGCCGGCGCGAGCGGCTCGTCACCGGTCAGCGCGGTCCGGCCTGCACGCGACACCATGAACACGCTCATGGCGACGATCGCGAGCAGCGCCGCCATGGCCAGGAGCCCCACGAGCGGTCGGTGCGCGGCCCGAGCCGGGCGCTCGAACGTGGCGACCTGCGCGGCGGGCGCGTCTCGATGCACGGCCGCATCCAGGCGCTGCATGAACGCACCCCAGTCGCCAGAGGCCGGCTCGGCGACGTCCGGTCGCGTCGCCAGCACGGACCGGATCACCCGCAGCTCGTCGAGCGCCTGCGCGCATTCGCGGCACCGCGCCAGATGCTCCCGGACGTCCTCGTGCACCGCGGGCTCGAGCTCGCCGTAGAAGTACAGCTCGATCGTGCCGGTCTCCTGCACGCTGCAGGCGCTCATGCCGCCCCCCCGGTAGTGACGTTGGCGACGGTCAGCGCCTGCCGCAGGCGGTGGACGGCGGCGTGAAGCTGTCGCTTCACCGTGCCCTCGGCCAGCCCCAGCGCATCGGCGATCTCTCCGAGCTTGAGCCCCTGATGGTGGCGCATGACGAAGACGAGCCGCTGCCCTGGCGGGAGCCGCTGGATCTCCTGCTCGAGGACGTCCCCCAGCTCGCCCGCGTAGGCCCGTTCTTCAGGTCCCGGTCGTGTTTCTGGCGTATTCAGCATTTTCAGTTCGGCTTCTTCTCCGAACGGGGCGGCGCCGGCCGGTGCGTGGCGGCGCTTGTGGTCGATGCAGGCGTTCATGACGATGCGATACATCCACGAAGTGAGCTGCGCATCCTGGCGGAAGCGGTCGAGCGACCGATACACCTTGATGAAGACCTCCTGCGCAATGTCTTCGGCGTCGTGATGGTTGCCCGCGAACTGGTAGGCCACGCGGTACACCATCGCGCGATGCCGCTCGACGAGGAGGTGGAAGGCGGTGTGGTCACCCCCGGCCGCCCGGTTGACCAGGTCGGTGTCAGGCGTCATGCACGCCGCCGGCGAGTCTCACTCGCGTCTGCTCCGTTCCCCTCGCATAACTGTGTCACCAATATGACGCAGGCCACCGGGGATTGGTTGATCGGGTCTGCAAGCCTGCCTCGCCGAAGCGGTTTTGAGCCCGGCGCGAAGGCGGGGCAGCCACTTTGCTTCCGGCTACGTCAAACATCACAGGCCACAGCCTGACTCGCCGAAGCCTTGGCGTAGGCGGGGTTCAACACGGTTCTTCTTTTTCGGAGGCAGAATGCGTCTTTTTCGGACATTCATCACTGGCAGTGCGCTCGTCGGGGCGTTGACACTCGTCCCATCAGTCGCCCTGGCGCAATCGGTAGCCGAGCCCAACACGGTAACCGTTACACCCTTTCTGAGCGTGTCGTTCGGCACGTCGAACGACCTCGGCAGCAGCCTGGGGATCGGCGGCGCCGTCGCCTATGACTGGACGAAGAACCTGGGATTCGAGGTCGAAGTCGCCCGGGTGTTCGACGTGGCGGGGGATGACGACAACCTGGACTGGTCGCTGACGAACATCAACGCGAACGTCGTGTTCCACTTCGACGTGCCACGCGTGACCCCCTACGCGACGGCCGGTCTGGGCTGGGAGCGGTCCAGCCCGAGCTTCGACGTCGTCGATCCGGCGGCCGACCCGATCGGCTCCAGCACCGAGGTCGCCTGGAACATCGGCGGCGGCGTCAAAGTGCCGGTCGGAGACCGCGTGCTCGCGCGCGGCGACATCCGTCGCTTCCAGGTCAACGACGTCGCCCCCGACCACTGGCGGCTCTACGGTGGGCTCACCTTCTGGATCAAGCGGTGAAGGTGAGCCGGGGCAATGCTGAAGTCTGAATTCAGCATTCACCATTCAGACTTCAGCATTGCACGGTACACTGTAGGGATGCCCGCGCACACCAAGACCGTCTCTACAGTGGCCAATCAGCTGTTACGCAACGTCGCCATCATCGCGCACGTCGATCATGGCAAGACCACCCTGGTCGATGCCCTGCTGGCGCAGAGCGGGACCTTCCGGGCGAACGAGCGCGTCGTCGAGCGCGCGATGGACAATACCGATCTCGAGCGCGAGCGCGGCATCACGATCCTCGCCAAGAACACCGCCGTCCACTACAAGGACCACCTCATCAACATCGTGGACACGCCGGGCCACGCCGATTTCGGCGGCGAGGTCGAGCGCGTGCTGTCGATGGTGGACGGCGTCCTGCTGCTCGTCGACGCCTCGGAAGGCCCGCTGCCGCAGACGCGGTTCGTGCTGCGCAAGGCGCTCGAACGCCGGCTCACGCCGATCGTCGTCATCAACAAGATCGACCGGCCCGATGCGCGGATCCAGGAGGTCGTCAACGAGGTGTTCGACCTCTTCATCGACCTCGACGCGGCCGAGGAGCAGCTCGACTTTCCCATCCTCTACACGAGCGCGCGCTCCGGCACATCGAGCGCGTCGATGGAGACGGCCGGCGTGGACCTTCGGCCGCTCTTCGACGCCATCCTCGAGGCCGTGCCGCCGCCGAAGGGGGATCCGGATGCGCCGCTCCAGATGCTCGTGGCGAACCTTGATTCGAGCGACTACCTCGGGCGGATCGCGATCGGCCGGATCTTCAACGGACGCGTGAAGATCGGCGATCCGGTCGTCGTGTGCAAGCTGGAAGGCAAGGTGCACGAAACCCGCGTGACGAAGCTCATGGCGTTCGACGGGCTCAAGCGCGTGGACATCACCGAGGCCGCCGCCGGCGACATCGTCTGCCTGGCCGGCATCGAAGACATTACGATCGGCGAGACGATCGCGGACCTCGAGCACCAGATGGCGATGCCGCCGATCGCGGTGGACGAGCCGACGGTGTCGATGATCTTCGGCGTCAACACCTCCCCGATGTCTGGCCGCGACGGGACGTACGTGACCTCCCGGCAGATCAAGGACCGCCTGGATCGCGAGCTGCTCGGCAACGTCTCGATCCGCGTCGAGCCGACCGACTCACCCGAACAGATGAAAGTGCTCGGCCGCGGAGAGCTGCAGCTGTCGATCCTCATCGAGATGATGCGCCGGGAAGGCTTCGAGCTCCAGGTCTCGCGCCCCGACATCGTCACGAAGGAGGTCAACGGCAAAGTGATGGAGCCGGTGGAAGAGCTCATCATCGACGTCGCCGAGGAGTTCCAGGGCGTCGTCATCGCGGCCATCGGCATCCGCCGCGGGACGATGACGAAGATGGTCAATCACGGGAGCGGCCGAGTCCGCCTCGAGTTCCGCATTCCCGCCCGCGGGCTGATCGGCTTCCGCTCGCAGTTCCTGACCGACACCAGGGGCACGGGGATCATGAACACGCTGTTCGCGGGCTGGGAGCCGTGGCACGGCGCCATCGCGGCGCGGGCGACCGGCGCGCTGGTCGCCGACCGCACGGGTGTGGCGACGGCGTTCGCGATCTGGAACCTCCAGGAGCGCGGCGAGATCTTCATCGACCCGACGACCACGGTGTACGAGGGCATGATCATCGGCGAAAATGCCCGCGCGTCCGACATGGACGTGAACGTCACGAAGGAAAAGAAGCAGACGAACATGCGCTCGTCCGGCGCCGACGAAGCCGTCCGCCTGATTCCGCCCCGCAGGCTCGGCCTCGAGCAGGCCATCGAGTGGATCAACGAGGACGAGCTGGTCGAGGTGACGCCGCACAACATCCGCATCCGCAAGCGGATCCTGCAGCCGAACATGCGCCCGAAGAAGAGCACGGAGTAACGGGGTGCGGGATGCGGGGTGCGGAGTGCAGGATGCGGTTTTTCAGTAGCTTGTGGCTTCCGCCTTCAGGCGGAAGACCTACACTGCCAAGTGCCTGACCCGGTTCCCCCTCGACGCCAGGAACTTCTCCAGGTCCCCGAATGAGATCGTCACACTCGCGGTGTTGATGTTCGGGTGAAAGATCAGCCGATCGGCCGTGCGCAGATCGGCGTCGATGATCACCTGCACGGCGCGGCTACCCTCGTGCAGCAGTCCGAACG
>JBBECO010000198.1:0-2580 GCA_040881785.1 Vicinamibacterales bacterium | reverse complement strand
TACGACCACCGGATCGTGGATGGCTCCGAAGCGGTCCGCTTCCTGGTCCGCGTCAAGGAGCTGATAGAGGATCCGGGCGCCTTATTGCTCGAATAAGAAGAGGTCTGGCCGTGTTGAACCCGCCTTCGCCGAGGCTTCGGCGGGCAAGCCGTGTTGGACTGTGGCCGTGAATGAGATTGCTCGGATCGTCGATCAGCTAGAGCGAGAACACGGCGGGGATCCGTGGCACGGGTCGCCGCTCGCCGCCATCCTCGAGGGCGTCAGCCACACACAGGCGGCCGCGAAACCGATTGAGGGTGGCCACAGCATCTGGGAACTGGTGCTCCACATCGCGGCGTGGAAGAACGAGGTGCGGCACCGGCTGTCTGGCGTGGTGGCGGGCGAGCCGCGCGAGGGGGACTGGCCTGAGGTCGGCGATCCCACACCAGGCCGCTGGGTCCAGGCGCGCGAGCGGCTCGAGCTCGCCCACCGCCTGCTGGTCTCGGCGGTGAAGGATTTTCCCGAGCCGAAGCTCTTCACGCCAATCAACGACAAACGCCACCAGAACCCCGGCTTGAGCCAGACCTACTACGAGCTGCTGCACGGCCTCGTGCAGCACGACGTCTACCACTCGGGACAAATCGCCATACTGAAAAAGGCTGTCGCTGAGGCGTGAGTGCCTATCTGCTAACATCTGACAATGCCTGTGTTTCTCGCAGCCCTTGTGGCGCTGGCGTTCGTGCCGGCGCAGCGTCCAACCGACATCGTGAAATGGGCGGCGGCCCCGCCGACTGCGCACGTCGCTCCCGGCGGCGTGGCATTGATCACCCTGACAGCCAAGGTGCAGCGCGGATGGAAGCTGTACGCCATCGAGCAGCCGGAGGGCGGACCGGTCCCGGTGACCTTTGCGCTGGAGAAGGGGGCGCCGTTTCAGATCGCGCACCAGGAGATCCAGGCGCCAAAAGCCAAGGTCCAGAAGCAGGACGAGAACTTCGCGGTCGACACGCACTATTACGAGAACGAAGCGGCGTTCACCATCCCGGTGAAGGTCAACGCGAAGGCCGGCGCGCACACGATTCCGCTCGAGGTCACCTTCCAGGCCTGCGGCGCCGAGCTCTGCCTCCGCCCGTTCACCGAGAAGCTCGCCGTGCCGATCACTGTTCGCAAGTGACTCCCGCCTCCTCGTAAGAATGGCGACCTACACCGCCAAAGACATCACCGTCCTCGAAGGGCTCGAGCCCGTCCGCAAGCGCCCCGGCATGTACATCGGCGGCGTCAGCGCCTCCGGTCTCCACCACCTGGTCTGGGAAATCCTCGACAACTCGATCGACGAGGCCATGAATGGCTACGCCTCGAACATCGTCGTCACGCTGCACGACGATGGCAGCTCCATCACGATCGCCGACGACGGGCGCGGGATTCCGGTCGACAGGCATGCGAAGACGAAGAAGAGCGCGCTCGAGGTGATCTTCACGACGCTGCATGCGGGCGGCAAGTTCGAGACCGGCAGCTACAAGACGTCCGGCGGTCTGCACGGCGTCGGCGCCAGCGTCGTCAATGCGCTCTCAAAGGAGCTGGTGGCGACGGTGCGGCGTGACGGCGGCGAGTGGCAGATGACCTTCAAGCAGGGGCATGCCGTCGGCGCCCTGAAGAAGGTCGGCGCGGCGCGCGGCAGCGGGACGAGCGTCTTCTTCCGGCCGGACTCGACGATCTTTCCGAAGATCGAGTTCGATCCGGAGACGATCCGGCAGCGCCTCGAGGTCTCGAGCTACCTGCACCGCGGCGTCAGGATCACGTTCGAGGACGCGCCGCGCGACGAGAAGCACGTCTTTCAGCACACCGAGGGGCTCGCCGACTATCTCAAGACGATTCTGAAGGAGCGGACGGCGACGCCGGTGCACGAATCGCCGTTCGTGCTGGCGCGCGACGGGGAGGACGGCGGCGTGCGCCTCGACGTCGCGCTGCAGTGGACGCAATCCACCGACGAACATGTCCGCAGTTACGTGAACGGGATTCCGACGGGATCCGGCGGCACGCACGAGAACGGCTTCCGGTCGGGGCTCGGCAAGGCGGTCCGCAACTTCATCGAGACGCACAACCTCTCACCGAAGGGCGTGACGATCACCGCCGAGGACATCCGCGAAGGCCTGGTGGCCGTCCTGAGCGTGTTCCTCGCCGAGCCGCAGTTCCAGGGGCAGACCAAGGACCGTCTGAACAACCCCGAAGCCATGGCGCTCATCGATTCGGCCGTCCGGCCCGCGCTCGAGCACTGGCTGAACACGAACATTACGGTTGCGGAGTCGATCGTCGCGCGGATCATCCTGGCCGCGCGCGCGCGTGAAGCGAGCCGCGCCGCCCAGCAGGAAGTGACGCGCAAGACGGCGATGTCGTCGCGCCTGACGCTGCCCGGCAAGCTGAGCGACTGCTCGACGTCCAACCGCGAGGAAAGCGAGATCTTCATCGTCGAAGGGGACTCGGCCGGGGGATCCGCGAAGCAGGGGCGCGACCGCTCCCGTCAGGCGATCCTCCCGCTGCGCGGCAAGGTCCTCAACACCGAGAGCGCGTCACTCGCGAAGGTGCTCGAGAACAAGGAGCTGTCCG
>JBBECO010000197.1:0-16987 GCA_040881785.1 Vicinamibacterales bacterium | reverse complement strand
CCGAGGGGCAAAGCCCCTCGGATGAGACCGGACTCAGCCGATGAACAGCGCGTCGTCTTCTTCGCCGTGGCGGCCGGGACGCCCCCGGAACCCACCGCTCCCCCTCAAGGCCGAGAGACCGGCCTTGAGGGCGGCCACGAGCGCCATGCCCTCGCGGGCCGGCAGGACGATGGCCTGCTGGACGAGGGCAGCGGTCTCGTTGACGCGCTGGGTCAGATCGGTCACGAGCGTGTCCACCTTCTGCGCCTGTGCGGTGGCCAGCGCCGCGGTCTTCGAGGCTTCGTCGGCGATCTCACCGGCCCTGGCAATCAAGGGTTTCACGTCGCGGTGCACCGACGTCAGCAGGTTCTGCGCCTGCCGGGCGATCCGCAGCACCGCGACGATGGCGCCCACCTGGATCACGGCCATCACCAGGGTGGCGATGGCGATGATCCCCAGAAAGACGCCCGACCATTCGCTCACAGTGCGTCCCCGCCCGGAGCCGGAGGCGTGACCCCGCCGCTGCGCGCCTGTTTGTAGGCCTCGCGTCCCCGCTCGATCGCCTCGACCACCGTGCCGCGCTGCTGGTCCACGAACTCGCGCCCCTGCCGGGCCGCGTCGGCCGCCCGGTCGGCCCCCTCGCGTGCCTTCTCCTTGACCTTGCGGCGGATCTCGTCCCCTGGTGCCGGCGCCATGAGCAGCGCTACGGCCGCCCCCGTCAGGGCGCCGAGGACGAATGCCGAAATGATCGTGCCCGCTACGCCGCTGTCGTCTCTGGCCATGATGCCTCCCCTCAGAAGATGCTGACGCGCACGCTCAGGAATTTGCGCGGGTCTTTTCGAATGTCCGCAATGAGCAGCTTCAGCTCGTTTGCCGCCCCGTTAATATTGTCATACATCTGCTTGTCGTTGAGCAGCATGCCGGCCGTGCCCTTCCCGCCTTCGACCGCGGCGATCAGCTTGTCCATCCGCTCGGTCAGCGCCGTGAACCGCTCGTACAACGCCTTGTCGTTGATCAACTTCGCGGCGGTCCCGTCCCCTGAGTTGATCTTGGCGGAAATCTCGTCGAAATTGTTCGCGGTCTGCGACAGCGACTTTGCCAGCGCGTCGTCATGCAGCAGTTTGCCGAGACTGCCCTCACCGGCCCGGATCTTTCGGGTCATCTCGTTCAGATTCGTCAGGGCCGAATTCAACTGGCGGTACGCGGCGTCGTCGCGCGTCAGCTTGCCGAGCGTGCCCTGGCCCCGGTTGATGCCGGCTACGACGCCTTCGGCGGAGGCAATCAGCGCGTTGAACTCCCGGTAGACCGATTCGTCGGTCATCAGCTTGCCGACCGTCCCCTTCCCGGCACGGATGTCCTGGATCAGCTTCGTCGCTTCTTCGACGCCTGCGCTGACCGGAGCGGCCATGTCACCGATGCTCGCCGGGCCGCGCGCGCTTTCGATGTAGTCGCCGTCCTCGAGCTGCCGCCCCTGGGTGGACGGCGTGATCGCGATGAGCGGCTCGCCGAGGAGGCTGAGCGAGCCGAGCGAGGCGCGCGACTGCTCGGTGATCCGCTCCTGCATCGAGTCGTTGACCTCGAACGTGACCTCGACTTCGGTCCCCAGGAACTCGATCTCGGTCACCTTCCCGACGTCCACGCCCGCGACGCGGACAATGGCGCCCGTCTTGAGCCCGATGATGTCGGGGAACCGGGTCTTGAGCGCATAGCGGTTCCAGGGGAGCCCGCCCTGGCCGCCGACGGCCAGGATCAGCATCATCGCCAGTGCCAGCGCGGCGAGACCGAGAATGCCGATTTTGAGTTGAGACCAGGCGAGGGATCGTGTGCGAGCCATGAATACCAACCTCTAGGAAAGAAACGCCTCGATGTACGGATCGTGCTTCTGGACGTCGCGCAGCTCGGTCGCGTTGCCCTCGAAGGCGATCCGGCCATCGCGCAGCATGATGAACTCGGCCTCGTCGGCCTTGGACGCCGGAGCGCGCTCGAATCGAACGCCGTCGCGGCCCTCATGGTGGGCCATGTGTTCGGCGATGTAGAACGCATCGCGCAGCTGGTGCGTGACCACGATCGAGCTTACGGCCTCGAGATCCCTCAGCTTGATGATCTCCTCGTCGATCGTGATCGCCGTGATCGGGTCGAGCCCCGTGGTCGGCTCGTCGTAGAGCAGGATCCGCGGTTTGGCCGCCATCGCGCGTGCAATGGCGACGCGGCGGCGCTGGCCGCCCGACAGCTCCGACGGCTTGCGATCGATGAACTCGGCCAGGCGGACGAAGCCGAGCACCTCTTCGACCCGCGCGTTCGCCTGCTCGTACGGCACGCGCTGTTCGGCCAGCTTGTAGCCGACGTTCTCACGCACCGTCAGGGAGTCGAACAGCGCCCCTTCCTGGAACACCATGCCGAGATCCCCGCGGACCACCATCAGTTCGTCCTCGCTCATGTTGTCCACACGGTCGCCGTTGACGAAAATGTACCCTTCGTCCGGCTTCAGCAGGCCGAGAATCAGCCGCAGGATCGTGGACTTGCCGGCGCCGCTCGCGCCCAGGAAGATCTTGGTGTGACCGGTCCTGAGCGTGAAGCTGATCTCGTTGAGGATCACCTTCTCGTCGAACGCCAGCGTCACCTTGTCGAAGACGACGATCGGTCCGCCGGGGCCGAGGGCCTCTTCGAGCAGCGCCGAGCGGGGTTCACGTTCAACAGCCATCAGTACATCAGGAAGATCAACGCCTTGGTCACCAGGAAATTCACCACGAGCACCGCGACCGAGCTCGCCACGACGGCGTTGGTCGTGGAACGGCCGACGCCCTGGGTGCCGCCCGACGTGCGGAGGCCCACGTGACAGCCGATACTGACGATGACGAAGCCGAGGAAAAACGGCTTGATGATCCCCATCCAGACGTCCTGGATGTAGAGGCCCATGACCACCGAGTTCCAGTAGACCCCGGAGCCGACCTTGAGCTGCGTGATCGTGATGATCCACGCGCCGAGCAGGCCGACGGCTACCGAGATGCACGTGAGCAACGGCACCATGATCAGGCCGGCGAGGATCCGCGGCAGCACCAGCTTCCGGATCGGATCCGTGCCGAGGGCCCGCAGGGCGGCGATCTGATCGGTGACGACCATCGACCCCAGCTCCGCGGCAATCCCGGAGCCGACCCGGCCGGCCACCATCAGCGCCGTGAGGACGGGGCCGAGTTCCTTGACCATCGACGCGCTGACCAGCCGGCCGACCATCGACCGCGCGCCGAACTGGTCGAGCGTGATGCCCGACTGCAAGGCCAGCACCATGCCCGTGAACATGCCCGTCAGCAGCACCACGGTCATCGACCCCACGCCGATGATGTCGAGCTGCTCGACGATGTCGCGGTAATAGAACGGCCGCGTGACCGTGGCCCGCGCGGCCAGGCCGACCATGCGCAGGTACTCCTGCAGTTCGAGCAGCGCCGCCTTGAGCCACTCGACCATCAGCTGCGGCTCCCGATCAGCCCGAGATCCTTCGCGCGCAACTGTTTCACCGTGTCGCGCAGCCGTGCCGCCTTCTCGAACTCGAGGTTGGCCGCCGCGGCCTTCATCTGCGCCTGCAGCGTCGCGATGTGCGCCTCGAGCTCGCCGTGCGTGCGGAAGCTGTCCCGGTCGTCGGCCGCGACGGTCACGTAGTCACGCTCGTACACGCTGCTCATGATCGCGTCGATGCTCTTGATGATGGACGTCGGCGTGATCCCATGCTCGACGTTGTACGCCTCCTGGATCGTCCGGCGGCGTTCGGTTTCCGTCAGCGCGAACGTCATCGAATCGGTGACCCGATCCGCGTACATGATCGCGCGGCCGTTGACGTTCCGCGCGGCCCGGCCCACGGTCTGAATCAGCGACCCGCCCGAGCGCAGAAACCCTTCCTTGTCGGCGTCGAGAATCGCCACGAGCGAGACCTCCGGAAGATCCAAACCCTCGCGCAGCAGGTTTATTCCCACGAGGACGTCGAATTCCCCCCGGCGGAGATCCCGCAGAATCTGGATCCGCTCCAGTGTATCGATGTCGGAATGGAGATACCGGACCTTGACGCCCAGCTCCTGGTAATACTGGGTCAGGTCCTCGGCCATCCGCTTGGTGAGCGTCGTCACCAGCACCCGCTCGCCCTTGCGCGCGCGGTCGCGGATCTCGGCGAGCAGGTCGTCCACCTGCCCCCGCACGGGACGGATGTCGATCACTGGATCGAGGAGCCCCGTCGGGCGGATGATCTGCTCGACGACGGCGCCGCCCGAGTGGCGCAGTTCGTAGGGCCCGGGCGTCGCCGACACGAACAGCACCTGGCCGACCCGCGCTTCCCACTCCTCGAAATTCAGCGGGCGGTTGTCGAGCGCCGACGGCAGGCGGAAGCCATAGGCCACCAGCACTTCCTTCCGCGACCGGTCGCCGTGATACATGCCGCGGATCTGCGGCACGCTCTGATGGCTTTCGTCCACGATCGTCAGGGCGTCTGACGGCAGATAGTCGAGCAGCGTCGGCGGCGGCAGGCCGGGCGCCCGCCCGGTGAGGTGCCGCGCGTAGTTCTCGATGCCGTGGCAGTAGCCGATCTCCTTGATCATCTCGAGATCGAACATCGTCCGCTGATGGAGCCGGTGCGCCTCGAGCACCTTGCCTTCGGATTCGAGCTGCGTGCGATACCAGTTCAGCTCGTCCTTGATCGTCTCGACCGCGCGCCTGGTGCGGTCGCGTGACGTCACGAAGTGCGTCTTGGGGTAGATCGCAACCTTGTCGTGCCGCCTGACGGTCTTCCCGGTCAGCGGATCGAACGACACGAGTTCGTCCACTTCGTCGCCGAAGAGCTCGATCCGGATCGCCGTGTCTTCGTACGACGGCACGACCTCGACGATATCCCCCCGGACACGGAAGACGCCCCGCTTGAACTCGTGGTCGTTGCGCTCGTACTGGATTTCGACGAGCTTGCGCAGAATCTGGTCGCGGTCGATTTTCTGCCCGCGCTCGAGCGGCAGCATCATGCCGTAGTAGGCCTCGGGCGAGCCCAGGCCGTAGATGCAGGAGACGCTCGACACGATGATGACATCCCGCCGCTCGAAGAGCGAGCGCGTCGCCGACAGCCGCATGCGGTCGATCTCGTCGTTGATCGTCGCTTCCTTCTCGATGTACGAGTCGGTCGTCGGCACGTAGGCTTCGGGCTGGTAATAGTCGTAGTAGCTGACGAAGTACTCGACCGCGTTGTCGGGAAAGAACCGCTTGAACTCCTGGTAGAGCTGGGCCGCCAGGGTCTTGTTGTGCGCCATGACCAGCGTCGGGCGGTTCACGCGCGCGATGCACTGCGCCATGGTGAACGTCTTGCCGGAGCCGGTCACCCCGAGCAGGACCTGGGCCTTGTCACCGCGATCGAGGCCTTCGACGAGCTCCTCGATCGCGCGCGCCTGGTCGCCGCGCAGTTCGAAATCGGTGACCAGCTTGAACTGGTCGTACTTGGACGACATGTCGGGGAGGTACAGACGCGCCATCTCACCCGGATGGCAATCCTGGATCGTACCACACGGATCAGGATGGTTTGTAGGGGGCGAAATAGCCGGCCCGGGTGCGGATCTTGACGTCCTTGAGGTCGGGCCGGCCGACGATCTGGATCCTGACGTCCCGCCAGCTCCCGTCCATCGTCGGGTCCGTAGATACATAGCCGAGGTTGTAGCGGCCGGCAATCTCCCCGAGGATCTTCCCGTAGAGGACGTCCAGCTCCTTCAGGGAGGTTGGGAAGAAGGCCTGCCCCCCGGTCGTGGCGGCGAATCGGGTCAGGATCTGCTGCTGCGTGTACCTGGCACTGCCCTGGTGCTGGAGGTAGCCGATCGAATAGACCGTCACGTCCGACACCTTCAGCAAATCGAGCAGCTCGGACTGGGTGATGGCGCTGCGGGTATCGCCACCGTCGGTGTAGAGCACCAGGATCTTGTCCCCCGTGAGCGACGCCGCCCCGTTGAGATACACACCCAGCGCATCGTAGAGAGCCGTGTAGCCGTCAGGCTTCCGCGAGCGGATGCGCTCGATCAGCCTCGGATAGTCATCGGGACCGAAGCGCGCGACGCGCACCTCGGTCGCGAAATCCGTCAGCGTGATATCGGTGACGTTCTCGACGGTGTTCAGGAACTTGATGGCGGCCGTACGGACGTCGGCGATGTCGTTGACCATGCTGCCGCTGTTGTCGATCATGAAGCCGAGATGGAGCGGCGGCGCGCTCGCCGGGTCGCCGCCCGCGAAGAACTGGATCGTCTGCGGCTTCCCTTCCTCGACGATCTCGAAGTTCTCGGACGTCAGCCCCAGGATCGGCGTCCCCTGCTTGTCGGTGACGACGACGCCGAAGTGGACGAGGTCGACGGCGGACCGGAAGACCTGCTGACCGTGCGCCAGCAGGCCCGCCGACGCGAGAAGGATCGTCACCAGTGGAATCGTGCGACACATAGGGTCCCCCGTCACACTCAGAACACTTTGAACGCCGACACGCGCATGACGTGCGTGCCCCGGCTGCCGTCGGCGTTCACACCCCGGAATCCGAATCCCCACTCCACCGACGTGAGCAACCCGAACGGCGCCGGCGCCTCGAGCGCCGCGCCCACGCCCGTGTAGTTGCGGTACGCCGTCCCGAATCCGCGGTCCCGCACCAGCGCGCTGTCGATGAACCCGTCGAGCCGCGCGAACCGTGTCACCGGCCAGGCGATGGCGGCTCGCACGACGCCGCCGCGGTCGTACCGGATCAGCGCCGACGGATAGCCGCGCAGCCGGTTGTCAAAAGTGCCGAACGCATAGCGGCTGAAGCGATCGAGCCGGTCGCCCGACATGAACCCCGCCTCGAGCCGCGCCGTAGTGGCCGCACTCAGCGCGATCGAGCGCGAGACCGTGGCGCCATAGCGGTGCAGCGTGGCGTGCGAGGGATCGTAGTCGCCGGGCCGTCCCCAGGCGCGCCATCCCGAGCGGCGCGCCGGGTTCCACCAGATCGATCCCGTCCACCCGGCTCGTTGTCCGTCGAGCGCAAGCCGCGCGCCGTGGACGAGCTGATCGGCGGGCACCGCGAAGTCGTCGGCCGTCTCCGGCGCGGCCTCGAGCCGAGTGTAGTCCAGTTCGTAGCCGAGACGAATCGACAGTCGCGGCGAGACGGGCCGGAGCAGCCAGACCGAGACGTGCGCCGGACGCTGGCGCAGATTCTCGTCGTAGATTTCCGTCCCGCCACGGAAGGCGCGGTCGTTGTACGAGGTCGCGATGCCGAAGGCGCGGCCGGCCAGCTGCCACCGCGATCCGGCCAGCGACGGAGCGGAGAACGCGGCCTGCGCGTAGCTGCCGCCGAAGAACGCGTTGAGCTGCGCGCCGGTGCCGAACAGATTGAAGTGAACGTAGCTGAGACCCGCGAATGGCAGCGGCACGCTGATGTTCGGATCGATGATGACGCCGGCGGCGAGCGTCCGCACGCTCTCGGCGCGCCCGGCGAGCTCCGGGACGATGGCGAGTGGCGCTCCCTGGACGGCCTGGACCGCGGCTGCACGCTTCAAGTAGCGGTACCCCTCGGGCGTATCTCGCAGCATCACGGACGGCGAGGCATAGGCGGCCTGCAGCCGCGCGGCGAAGTCCGGTGGGTTGATGTCGTGCGTGTCCATGACGAGCCGGCGGTGGATCGGGGTCCGGTGCCCCGGCCCCTCGTAGATCTGCCGCACGTCCGACCGGGCGAGCAGCCAGGCCTCCGGCGCCGCCTCGCGAAAATCGTCCACCTGCTCCGAGGACACGATCGCCCCGCGGAGGCGCGTCTGCGCCCCCGCGACCCGCACCATGGCGAAGCTGTCCATCGCGATCCACGCGCGCCCGCGGAACAACGATGCGCCGTCGTCGATCGGCTCGAACGCGACGACGTAGCAGCGGGTGCCGTTGCGCGTCTCCTCGCCGTCCAGCCGGTACCGGTAGCGGTCTGACAACGTGATGACGAGAGGCGGTGAGGCGATCCGCTCGGGCTCGATGATCGGCAGCCGCGGGACGCCCCCGCCGCGGAACTCGATCCCGTTCACGCGGATGGCCCGCTGCTCGAGCTCGGTCAGACCGGGGGCCGAATAGATGATCGTGTCGGAGGCGATCGTCACGGGCGCGGGAAACCCCGGCGCTTCAAAGGTGAGCGTCAGCGTGCCCGTCGCAATCGTGTGCGTCACCGTATTCGCCTGCCGGCGCGCGGCCGCCTGATGCCGCGCAACCACTTCGTCGACGCTGAGCCGGGGGGCGCCACGAACCTCCACGTTTTCGGTGTAGCCCTCCGGCGCGGGCGCGGCGGCCTCCGCCAGCCGCGCCAGGAAGTCGCGCGCCTCGAGGGCATCCTCCGGGGCATGCATCACCCACCGCGCGGCCCCGCCGCGCCGCGTCTCGTCGAGGGCTGCGGCGAGGTCCGTCCCCTCGATCACGCGCCAGGCCGGGCGCCGCGGGGCCGCGGGCACCTCGCCCACCAGCACGTCCGAATACCCCGCCAGGTCTTCGAGCACCGGCAGCAGCTGCGGTGTCACCTCCTGCGCGAGGATCACATCGGCGCCCAGGGCGCCGCGCAATTCCGTCAGCCGGAGTTTCAGGCGGTACGTCAGTTCCGCCGGGTCAGCCGATCCGACCGGTGCCGGGACGAACAGCGCCGGCCGGCCCCCGTGCCGGCGCACCGCGTCGACAGCCGTCCGCAGGGTGTCGGCCGGCATCTCGTCCGCGCGCAGCAGCACCGTGATCCCATGCATCTCGGGGGGCAGCAGGAGCGTCTGAGCCGGCCGGATGGTCACACCGAGGCACGCGGCACACGGCGGCTGGGCCGCGGCGGCCGCCGGCCCCAGAAGAGTCCAGATGAGCACCACGGCCCCGGCATATAATGGACGTTCGGTCATGATCACGGGGCGGTCTGTGGGCCACGCCCACGAGGGGTTCGTCTGACGTGCGCATTGTTGGCATCTGTCAGGACGAACTCGTCATTCGCACGCTCGACGACGTATTGAAGCCCAGCTTCGAGCTGGACTTCCTTGTCGAAAGCCGGCCGCTCGCACGACGGCTGCACGACGCGGGGATCGACATCACTGTCGGCGACCCGCGCAGGGTCGACACCTATCTCAAGGCCGACATCTCCCCCATGACCTGTTTTCTCGTCCAAGACAACGGCAAGCGCAGCATCAAGAAGATCCTCGGGGCCATCCGCGATGCCGGCGGCACGCTGACGTACATCATTCATACCGGCGCGGCGGCGAAACCGCGGAACTCGGAGGCGCTGAAGGCCGACTTTCCGGATGCCGCGGACATGGATCTGGCGGAGCTCATCCGGCCCACCCTGGTGACCGAGCTCAGCCGGTCGATGACGCGCGCCCGTGTCCAGCAGTACCAACGCTACTTCGCGGATGCAGATCGCGTGCTCATTCTGCTGCACAACGATCCCGATCCCGATGCCCTCGCCAGCGGCCTGGCGCTGCGCAACCTGCTGCGGCGCACGAAGACGACGGCCATCATCGGCGCGATGCAGGGCGTGACCCGCCCCGAGAACCTGCGGATGGCGAACATGCTCGACATCCAGGTGGAGCCGATCACGCCGGCCTCGTTCCAGGAGTTCGACCGGATCGCCACGGTAGACGTGCAGCCGCACTATTTCGGGGGCCTGTTGCTGCGCGCCGACCTGGTCATCGATCACCATCCCGAGCAGCCGGGATACATCGCGGTCTTCAAGGACATCCGCGCCGATTATGGATCGACCTCCACGATCCTCACCGAGCATCTGCGCTCGGTGGACGTGAACATCTCCGAGCGGACGGCGACGGCGATGCTCTACGCGATCAAGTCGGACACGCTGTTTTTCGCGCGCCACACGAACCGCGACGATCTCGAGGCCTTTACGTTCCTCTATCCCCTGGCCGACGCCGCACTGATTCGCAAGATGGAAGGGGCGGAAATCACGCTCGACCGGCTCGACTACGTCACGCGCGCCAGCCAGGACGGCGAGATGCGCGACCAGGTGTTCACGGCGTTCATCGGGCAGGCCCCGCGGGAAGACTTCATTCCCTACACGGCCGACTTCTTCCTGCAGCTCGAAGACGTCAAATGGACGATCGTCGCCGGCATCGTCGGCACCTGCCTGATCGTCAGCGTCCGCAATCTCGGCTACTCGCGCAACGCGGGGGAGTTCGTGAAGCGGTGGTTCGCCGACATCGGGAGCGCCGGCGGCCACCGCGCGATGGCCAAGGCGGTCGTGCCGATCGACAAATTCCGTGAGAAGTACGGCGATCTCGACGGTGCGGCGATGACGAAGAAGATCGCGGACATGGCCGAGCAGTTCCTGCGCGAGGCGGCGCCCGACAAAAAGAGAGAGCCGGTCGCCCGCTGACGCGCAGATGGGAAATGGGAAATGGGAGATGGCAAAGGCCGCTGACTAGGAGCGTTTTCCCATTTCCCATTTCCCATTTCCCATTCGAGGATCTCATCGCAGAGCGTGATCCAAGTCTGCGATGAGATCCTCGGGATCCTCCATCCCCACTGACAATCGCGCCATCGAGTGCGTCACCCCGGCGCGCTGCAGCTCCTCTTCGGAATGCCCCCACTGTGACGTCAGCACCGGCAGGCTGCAGAGGCTCTCGACGCCGCCGAGCGAGGCGGCGCGATTGAAGACGGTGAGGCGATCGAAGAAGCGCGCGGCCCTCTCGTAGCCGCCGCCCAGGTCGATGCAGAGCATACCGCCGAAGCCGCGCATCTGGCGGCGCGCGATCTCGTGGTCGGGATGCTGCGGCAGGCCGGGATAGTAGACGGTCTTGACGCGCGGGTCCGCCGCCAGCCAGGCCGCGATGGCCAGGGCGGTGGCGTTGTGCCGTTCCATCCGGACGGCCAGCGTCTTCAGCCCGCGGCCGAGCGCGTAGGCGGGGTACGGATCGAGGATGGCGCCGAGCATCCGCCGGGCCTTCTGCACCGGCTCGAGCAGGCCCGCCGGACCCGTCAGCACGCCGGCCGTGACATCGCTGTGGCCGTTCAGGTATTTCGTGGCGCTGTGCATGACGAGGTCCACGCCGAGCGCGATCGGCTGCTGGTTGATCGGGCTCGCAAATGTGTTGTCGACGATCGAGATCACGCCGCGGGCACGGCAGGCGTTGGCCACCGCCGCGATATCGACGCAGCGCAGCGTCGGGTTGATCGGGGATTCGAACCAGACGAGCCGCGTGGCCTCCGAGATCACCGAATCGGGCGAGGCCAGTTCCTCGAGCGTGGCGAACCGGGCGCGGATCCCGAACTTCGACAGCAGGTCCGCGATCAGGTGCAGCGTGCCGCCGTAGATCGCCGAGCTGCAGACGATCTCGTCTCCCGCCGTCAGCAGCCCGAGGAGCGCCGCCGTCGTGGCGGCCTGCCCGCTGGCGAAGAGCATCGCGACCTCGGCCTGCTCCAGTTTCGCGAGCTTCTGCTCGACGGCGGCCACCGTGGGGTTCCCGTAGCGCGTATAGAGATACTTCCCGGAACGGCCCTCGTTGTACTCACGCACGTCCTCGGCGCTGCCGAAGACGAAGGTGGTCGTTTCATAAATCGGCGTGGTGAGCGGGTCGGCGTCTTTCACGACACCTCCGGCGCGCTGGACGAGTTCGGTCGCGATCTTCATGGGGGAAGCTTACAACTGGGACGGGGCGGTCCGGCCGGTATTCATCGGCGGCACCGGCTCGGCCGGCTCGGCGCCCGCGCCGACGACCGGTTCGATGAACTGGCGGTAGGCGTCCTCGTACCCGCGATCCACGAGCTCGGCGAGCGTCTGCCGCCGGTCGGAGCGTTCGTCGTAGACGCCGCCGAAATCGAGGGGCGCCAGCGCATTGTGGGACGGGCGGATGACGAAGAGCGACGCAAAGCGCCCGCCGAAGTGTTCGAGGGCGTCCCGCAACGCCGCCGTTTCGAACGCCCCGAGCTGCTCGCCGGCGCGGCCGCGCAGGTCGGCGCGCCCGGCGCTCAACTCGTGCGCGCGCCCCTGGGGGGCGGCGGCCGACACGAGGATGACCTGTTCGGCGCCAGCAGAGGCCGCCTCTTCGATCAAGCGGATCAACCCGTCGGGACGATCGCACAGCCGGTGCGCTTCCCCGCGCCACGGCCCTTCGGACGAAAATCGCACGAGGTGCGGTTCGGTCGCGAGCGGTACCGCCAGCGCCGCACCGAGGGCGTCGAGCGCGTGATCGCGCGCGACACCCGACAGGTCGAACGCTTCGACCGCGCGCGTGCCGGGCTCGGCCACCATCCGCGAGAAGAACCGCGCCCGGTTCGCCGTGCCGAGCAGCGCAAAGACGATGTCGCGCCTGGCGTCCATGTCATGGGCGGTGACGAGCAGTTCGCGAAATCCCGGCTGACCCAGATTCTCGGTCAGCAGCTCGACGTACTTCCGGGCGAGCTCGGTCGGCTCAGGGGCGGCCATCGGCGCGGCGCCACGAATCAGGTTCCACAGCTCCGCACCGCAGCGCGCTTCCAGGCGGTCGGGTGAGAGGGGGGCGCCGAGCAGCCGCCAGAGGAACCCATGTCTCGACCGGCGCCGCACCGGTTCGCGCAGGTACGACGCGATCAGCGCGGCCGCCAGGATCGCGGCGCCCGCCAGCAGCGCGAACAGGACGAGCCGGGGCACGACCGTCGGGAGCGCGGGCGGTGAAAAGAGCGTGGCGACCCAGCTGGTGAACCAGGCCGTGAGCGTCGCACCGGAACTGTCGAGGCCCAGGAGGGCCAACACGAGTCCCGCGAGCCCGACGAGCACCGCGACCGCGAGCAGGGCGAGCGGCAGCAGGAGGACGAGGCCGGCGGCCAGCAGCGCATATCCCGCATAGCGCAATGGGGATCGCCAGTTGTAGAAGGCGGCGGCCGACCGGTCTTTCCAGAGCCCCGCAGGCTCCCAGAGACGGGCGCCGCCGTCGATGGCCGCGAAGAGCGCCGAGGCCGCGCCGATGCCACGGCCGCCGACCAGGTCGATCTTCACGCCCGCTTCGTGCAGGGCGCGCAGCACGCCGGCATGGTAGGCGCCCGCCGTTCCGGTGCCGGAGAACAGAAGCGCCGTGCGAAGCCGCGTCGAATACGCGCGATCCGGCGCCTCCGGCGTGATCACGACCTGGTGCCGTCCTCGTCGTGAAGCGTGACGAGCTTCACGACCTCGAAGCGCCGCGTCCCGTTCGGCGTGGTCACGGTCACCTCGTCGCCTTCTTCCTTGTTCACGAGGGCACGGCCGATCGGGGAGGCGGTCGAGATCATCCCCTGCTCCGGATCCGCATCTTCGGGCATCACCAGCTGGTACACGATCGTCTGCCCCTGCGGGTCCTTCAGATGCACGGTGGACCCGAACCCGACGCGGTCGTGCGGGATCTTCTCCAGATTCATCAGGGAGATCTCACTCACCCGCTTCTGGAGCATGCTGATGCGCGACTCGACCAGCCGCTGCCGTTCCTTCGCGGCCTGGTACTCGGCGTTCTCGCGCAGGTCGCCCATCTCGCGGGCGCGCAGGATCTCGCGGGGCAGCTCCGTCTTCAGCTCCTTGTCGAGCTGCTGGATCTCGTCTTCGAACTTCTTGAGGATACGGGCCTTCATCGGGAGGATGATACAGGGAAAATTGCCAATTGCCAGTCGCTAATCGAGCAGCAACATGCCTCTCCGCTGGGTGGGACGACTTCAGCGACCATGCCAGCTGCCCGAGCCGTCCGTCCATTCACACGTGGCTCGTTGCCGGTTAATTAGCAATTAGGAATTGGCAACTCTTAGAATCACCCTGTGGAACATGTGAGCAGCCGGCAGAACGCGGTCGTGAAGCGATTCCGCGACATCGCTCGCGCGGGGCGCATCGGCGACGACGTGCTGCTCGACGGGGCGCATCTCGTCGGCGAGGCACGCGCGGCCGGCATCGCGCTCGACGTCGTGGCCTTCGCGGCTGATACCGCGCAGGGACGGCTGGCGCCGCTGGCGGCCGACTGCATGGCGGGAGGCGCCCGGGTCATCACCGCTCCCGACAGCGTGCTGACCCTGATGAGTCCGGTCAGGCAGCATTCGGGCGTCATCGCGATCGCGCGGCTGCGTCCGGCGACGATCGAGTCCGCGATCGCGGCGGGATCGCCCGCGCTCGTGCTCCTCCTCGATCGGATCCAGGATCCCGGCAACGTCGGCGCGATCATCCGCTCGGCGGAGGCCTGCGGCGCGACCGCCGTGATCACGGGCCCTGGCACCGCGGACCCCTTCGGGTGGAAAGCGCTGCGCGGCAGCATGGGCAGCGCGTTTCGCCTGCCGGTGGCCGCCGCCGCAAGTCTCGATGCGCCGGTGGCCGCGGCGCGCGACGCGGGGCTGCACATCTTCGCCACCGTCGCCCGCGGCGGCACGCCGCTCGACCGGGCATCGCTGGCGGGCCCCGCCATGATCCTCCTCGGCGGCGAGGGCCCCGGACTCTCCGATGAGATGCTCGAGCGCGCGGATGAACGCCTGACGATCGCCATGCGCGCGCCCGTAGAATCGTTGAACGTCAGCGTCGCAGCGGCGCTGATCGTCTATGAGGCCTCCCGGCAAAGAACCCATGTCGCTATTTGACGAGGACCTTCCGGACCGTCCGGACCGTTCGGACCCTTCGGACCGTGGGTCCGCTCCCCTCGCTGAGCGGATGCGACCCCGGACACTGGACGAGTTCGTCGGACAGCCGTCACTCATCGCGCCGGGACGTCCGCTGCGCCGGGCGATCGAACAGGACCGGCTGCAGTCGATCATCCTCTGGGGTCCGCCCGGCACAGGGAAAACCACCCTCGCGCGGCTCATTGCCACCGCCACCCGGGCGCACTTCATTGCCTTCAGCGCGGTCCTGTCCGGGATCAAGGAGATCCGCGCGGTCATGGCGGAGGCGGAAGACGCGCGGCGCCGCACGGGCCGCCGCACGATCCTCTTCATCGACGAGATCCACCGCTTCAACAAGGCGCAGCAGGACGCCTTCCTCCCCCGCGTCGAGGCCGGCGACATCGTCCTCATCGGCGCCACCACCGAGAACCCGTCCTTCGAGGTGAACTCGGCGCTGCTGTCGCGTTCGAAAGTCCACGTCCTGAAGGCGCTTGGCCTGGCCGAGATCACCGCCATCCTGCGCCGGGCGCTCGAGGACGACGAACGCGGACTTGGTACGCTTCAGCTCTCGGTGGACGATGAGGCCCTGACGGCGATTGCGAAGTACGCAAACGGCGACGCGCGCGTGGCGCTGAACCTCCTCGAAACGGCCGCGTCCACGGCGGGCGAGTCGCGCCGCATCGACACGGCGCTCGTCGCCGATCTCGCGCAGAACCGGGCGCTGCTCTACGACAAGTCGGGCGAAGAGCACTACAACCTGGTGTCGGCGCTGCACAAATCCATCCGCAACAGCGATCCCGACGCCGCGGTGTACTGGCTGGCTAGGATGCTGGAAGCCGGCGAGGATCCGATGTACGTCGCGCGCCGGCTGGTGCGCTTCGCCTCGGAAGACATCGGCAACGCCGACCCGCAGGCGCTGACGATCGCCGTCGCGGCCAAAGACGCCGTGCACTTCCTCGGCATGCCCGAGGGCAGCACCGCGCTCGCGCAGGCCGCCATCTACATGGCGGTCGCCTCCAAGAGCAACGCGGTGTACAGGGCGTATCTGGACGCCGCCGAGGCGGCGGCGCAGGAAGTGGCCGAGCCGGTGCCGCTCCACCTGCGGAACGCTCCGACGACGTTGATGAAACAGCTCGAGTACGGGAAGGACTACCGGTACGCCCACGACGAAACCGACGGCGTCGCGCGCGGGATGGAGTGTCTGCCGCCCGCGCAGGCCGGGCGGCGATTCTACGAGCCGACGGAACGCGGGCTCGAGGCGCGCATCAAGCAGCGCCTCGCCGAGATCAGAAAGACACCTTCCTGAACATCTCCGCGCGGAGCGGCAGGATGAACGAGAAGCGATAATCGCCCTGCATCCGGCCGACGGGAATCCCCACGAGGTCGCCGTCGCCGTTCAGCACGCCGCCCCCCGAGACACCCGGGTGGCCGTCGGTCAGGCAGGTGATCAGCTTGTTCGGCGTCTTCTGTCCGACATACCCGGTCGAGACGATGATGCCCTTCGAGTAGTCGTTGCCCAGCCGGAAGATGGGATCCGCGAACTCGAACGCGAAGTCGAGATTCGCCTTGAGCGCCGGCAGGTCGATCTTTTCCTTCACCTTCACGATCGCCCAGTCGCCCGGGTCCACTTCGACCGTGGCATTGCCCACGTCAACCACGCGTGCACTCAACAGCTTGCCTTGATAGGCCAGCTTGACCGAGGTGATCCGCCGAGGATCGGCGACACCTTCCTGGCCGAGCGCCACGACCCCGTGCTTCACGGTGATGAAGTAGCCGTTGCCGAGATAGCCGGCCGTCCCGTAGCTGCTCGCGCCGCGGTCGTCGTACGAATAGAGCTCGACGAAGCTCTCGCGCCGCTCGCGCAGCAGGTTCAGCGGCAGGAGCCCCATCTCGTCGGTCAGTTGTCGCTTCACGTCATCCACGATCGCGGCGCGGGTCGACACGGCCGGATCAACGGTCACACCGCTCGTGCCGGTGGGCACGGCCGGCTGACGACGGCGGAGGTCGTTGAGCTCGGCCCGCAGCGCGGCAAACTGCGCGTCATGATCCGCCGTCTGGCGGGCGCCGAGGTAATTGCCAAGACCAAAAACCAGGAGGGCGAAGGCGAAGACGATGACGGTGGGCGCGGCGCGGCGAGTGGACATATCTCAACTCCAAGTTCGGCAACCGGATTCCCCACGTCGAGGAACGACAATCCGGCTTTGCGGACCCGAAAGGGCCGCCTTTATCGCTTGGACACACGGGCGCCCCGCACTGCGGGACGCAGGACTTGCTGGGATGACGAGACTGTAAAACGATGGGACGAATGAGTCAAGGGTAAATTGCACCCCGGCAACGGGTTATGGCCGAGGTGAAACCACGCTGGAACGCGTCTCACAAGTCGCGACGCGAATGAGCGGCAGCGAGTGAGCCACGCGAACGGAGCGCGCCGGCGCAGCGGCGCGCGAGAGAGCGT
>JBBECO010000196.1:5536-17029 GCA_040881785.1 Vicinamibacterales bacterium | reverse complement strand
CTTCGCCCCTCGGACTCCCCTACACGCTCTCTCGCTCGCCGCTTCGCCGGCTCGCGCCGTTCGCGTGGCTCATTCGCTGCCGCTCATTCGCGTCGCAATTTGTGAAATGCCTTCTAACGGTTCGTCGAGCCGTCGTGTTCGTCGTGCGAGGCCGGAGGCCTTTCGTGGCAGGGGCTCGAGCTTGTAAAGCAGCCGGCCGTTGCGGATCGCGGACGCCAGGAACGTGATAACGAGCGCCACGATAGCCACCACCCCGCCCACGTCGAACAGGAGCAGGCGCTCCCCGCCCATCGTGACGTGCGTCGACCGCAGGATCGCCAACGTCCCCACGACCAGCAGGAGGCGCAGCTCGGTCGGACCGAACTTCCAGAACGAGATGCGGAAGGTGCCGACGGCGTGCGTCGCCAGCGCGATCTCGACCATCAGGAGGTAGTACGCCACGAGGAACCCTGCGGCCACGACCGGGGTCATGAAGCCGCCCAGCGTGAAGCCGGCGAGAAGGAAGAAGATGCCGATGACGTCGAGGACGTGATCGACGTAGAAGCCGTAGCGCGGCCGTTCATGGTGCCTGACCCGCGCGAGGGTGCCGTCGAGGCTGTCGCCGAACCAGTTGAGCGCGAGCATCAGGATCGCGACCCCCATGGCAGCCGGTGACCCCGGCCCGATCCAGTAGCAGAGGCCTGCACCCGCCATCGCGACGCTCGCGAGGGTCGTCAGGTGGTCCGAATTGACCCAGGCCGGCAGCCGGTGCGCCATCCAGATGAGGCAGCGCTTCTCGGCTGCCGCCAGCATGCTCGTGTGGACCCGCTTCGCTTCACGGTAATTGGTGTTTTCCATCTCACACCGGAATGCGAAAATAGAGACCAGACAAGCTCATGATCCTCGAAATTCGCGCCCTTCCCCCTTTCATGAAGAACGGCTTCGTCCTCGGATGCGAGGCGACCCGCGAGGGTGTCGTCATCGACCCGGGCGACGACGTGGACCTGCTGCTGGCTGCGGTCGAGCTGCATGCCCTGAAGCCCGTGGCCATCCTGCTCACCCACGCGCACCTGGACCACGTCACCGGTGTGGCGCGCGCCAAAGCCGTCCTGAACGTGCCCGTGTGGCTCCACGAGGCCGACGATTTTCTCTACAAGGAGGTCGTGCAGCAGGGGATGATGTTCGGCCTGCGGGTGGACCCGCAGCCGCCGATCGACCACTTCTACGAGGAGGACCAGACGCTCCGCTGCGGTGAATACGAAATCGCGGTGCACCACACCCCTGGCCACTGCCCCGGCGGTGTCGCCCTGGCGGTCAATGGCGACCCGCGCACGCAGGGGCCGACCGAACGACGCATCCTGATCGTGGGGGATACGCTGTTTGCGGGATCGATTGGCCGGACCGACCTGCCGGGGGGAGACCTGGAGACGTTGTTGCGCTCCATCCGCGATGTGCTCTTTGCCTATCCGGATGGCACGCCGGTCTATCCGGGCCACGGCGAGCCCACGACCATCGGGCAGGAACGGCGAACGAATCCTTTTCTGCAGTGAAGCATCGGCAGGGCGTCCGCTGCCGTCACGGCTCACCGCAGAGGACGCAAAGGACGCTGAGATCCTGGAGGTTCAGGATCCAGCTGTCCCGCTGCCTGAGAAAATTGATTTGCTCTGCGTTCTTAGCGTGCTCTGCGGTGAGTACGTGAGGGGAGCCCGAATTCAACTGGCCACTTCTACGAGCAGCTCCACCCGTCCGATGCCGATGCGGTCGCCGGCCTTCGCCAGGGCGCGCGGGTCGATCCGCTCGCCGTTCAGGAACGTCCCGTTGGTACTGTCGAGATCGACGATCTCGATCTCGGTCGCGCCGGCCGTGAGGCGGCAGTGGACGCGCGAGACGAGCGTCGCGTCCACGATGAAGTCGGCGCGCGGCGCGCGCCCGGCGGTCTTCACGCTCCCGGGTGTGATCCGGAAGGTCAGGGCAGGCTCCGCCCCGTCCGCCGTCTTCAGGATCCACATGCTTATGACGCCTTGATCGCCGCGATCAGGTCCACGATCGCCTTCTTGCCGTCCGAGAAATACATCAGCGTGTTGTCGGCCGCGAAGAGCGGATTCGGAATCCCGGCGAAACCCGGGCTCAGGCTCCGCTTGATCACAACGACCGTCCGGGCCTTGTCGGCGTCGAGGATCGGCATCCCGGCGATCGGACTCGTCGGATCGGTGCGCGCCAGCGGATTGACGACGTCGTTGGCGCCGATGACGATCGCCACGTCGGTCTGCTGGAAGGACGGGTTGATCTCGTCCATCTCCTTGAGCTTGTCGTAGGGGATGTCGGCCTCGGCGAGCAGGACGTTCATGTGCCCGGGCATGCGGCCGGCGACCGGATGGATCGCGAACTCCACCTCGGTGCCCTTCGACTCGAGCAGGTTCATCAGATCACGCACGGCGTGCTGCGCCTGCGAGACGGCCAGCCCGTAGCCGGGGACGATGACGACGCGCTGGGCGCCGTCGAGCACGATGGCGATGTCGTCGGCCGTGGCGCTCTTCACCTTGCCGCCGTAGACATCGTCGGCCGCAGGACCCGCCGACGATTCGCCGATGTTGCCCATCAGCACGTTGGCCAGCGATCGGTTCATCGCCTTGCACATGATCTGCGAGAGGATGATCCCCGACGCGCCGACAAGCGAGCCGGTGATGATCAGGACCTCGTTGTTCAGCACGAAGCCGGTCGCCGCGGCCGCGAGGCCCGAGTAGGAGTTCAGCAGCGCGATGGCGACGGGCATGTCGGCGCCGCCGATGGGCAGCGTCAGCAGCAGGCCTCCCGCGAGCGCCAGACCCACGAGGATCGCGTAGGCGAGGACCCGTGTATCGTGGCCGCCGGTGATGATCCAGTAGAAGGTCGCGAGCGCCAGGGCCGCCACGATCGCGTTGACCACCTGCTGAGCGGGAAAGTGAATGGGCTTGCCCGGCAGGAACAGCTCCTGCAGCTTGTCGAACGCGACGAGGCTTCCCGAGAAGGTCACGCCGCCGATCAGGCCGGAGACACCGGTGGCCACCAGGAGCATCATCGACGGCGCGACGTCGGTATCGATGAGCGCCGCCCCGGCGACGAGCACCGATGCGCCGCCGCCGAACCCGTTCAGCAGCGCCACCATCTGGGGCATGGCCGTCATCTGGATCTTGAGCGCGAGCACCGCGCCGATGCCCGAGCCGACCAGCATCGCGGCGAAGATCAGGACGTAGCCCTGCGTTCCGGCCCCGAGAATCTCGCGGTCGAGGAACGTCACCACGATTGCGAGCAGCATCCCCATGGCGCCCATGAAGTTGCCGCGCACCGCCGTCCGCGGATGGGTGAGGCCCTTCAGCCCCAGGATGAACAGGACCGACGCGACGAGGTACGAAAGAATCAGCAGCCAGCCGCTCATGCCCGATCCTTCTTTTTGAACATCCCGAGCATCCGGTGGGTCACGAGAAAGCCGCCGACCACGTTGATCGCGGCGAGGACCACGGCGAGGAAGCCGAAGACCGTCGAGACCGGACTGGGCGTCGCGATCGAGAGCATGGCGCCGATGATCGTGATGCCCGAGATCGCGTTGGACCCCGACATCAGCGGCGTATGCAGGAGCGGCGGAACCTTGTTGATGATCTCGAAGCCGATGAAGACTGCGAGGACGAAGACTGTCAATGCGCCGACGAATAATTCCACGCTGCGCTACCCCTTCCCGATCAGCAACTCTTTCACCCGCGGGTGGACCACCTCACCGCCCTGGGTCAGGAGCGTCTCCCGTGTGATCTCGTCGGCCGTGTCGATCGGCACCGACGCCTGTTTCGCCCCTTCCTTGCCCAGCAGGTGCAGCAGGAAGGTGATGATGTTCTTCGCATACATCTGGCTGGCGTGGTACGGCACGAGCGAGGCGGGGTTGGACGGTCCGAGGATCGTCACCCCTTTGTGCACCACGACTTCGTCCGGTCGGGTCAGCTCGCAGTTACCGCCGCGCTCGGCCGCCAGGTCCATGATCACCGAGCCCGGGGCCATGGCTTCGACCATCTCGGCGGTCACCAGCGTCGGCGCCGCGCGGCCCGGAATGAGCGCCGTCGTGATCACGACGTCACTGGCGGCCACGACCTTCAGCATCATTTCGCGCTGCCGGCGGTAGAAGGCTTCGTCCTGGGCCTTGGCGTATCCCCCCTTGTCCTCGGCGTCCTGCGACTCGATCGGGAGCTCGACGAACCTGGCGCCCATGCTGAGGACCTGCTCCTTGACCGCCGGACGCACGTCGTAGGCCTCGACCTTCGCCCCGAGTCTGCGCGCGGTCGCGATCGCCTGGAGGCCCGCCACGCCGGCCCCCATGACGAACACCCGGGCCGGCGACACCGTCCCGGCCGCCGTCATCAGCATGGGGAACATCCGCGGCAGCGCCACCGCCGCGAGCAGCACCCCCTTGTAGCCGGCGATCGTCGCCATCGACGACAGCGCATCCATGCTCTGCGCGCGCGTGATGCGCGGCATCAGTTCCATGGAAAGAAGGGTTGCGCCGGAGGCGGCCAGGGAAGCAATACCGGAAGGAGCGCCGAGAGGATCCGCGAAGCCGATGACGGTCTGGCCCGCTCGAAGCGAGCCAGGCTCCCCGGGTGCGGAGCGCACCTGCAGCACGATCTCGCTGTCGAACACGGTCTTGCGCGGGGCGACGGTCGCGCCCTGCGCGCGGTAGGCTTCGTCCACGAATCCCGCGGCCACACCTGCGCCCTCTTCGACGACGACCTCGAGGCCGGCTTTGACGAGGGAAGGTACCGAGGCAGGAATGATGGCGACCCGGGTTTCACCGGGCCATGTCTCGCGAGGAATCCCGACTTTCATATCACGTGAGTGTATCTTACTGTCCGCCCGACCTGAAGGTCGGGCCTACGAGTTGGCGGGTGTGCATCATGTAGGCCCGACCTTCAGGTCGGGCGCGTCACTTCCGAAGGAACGCGGCGATCTTCTCCGCGACGTCAGGCACGACCTGCTTCGTGGGCAGCGCGGCGTACTCGCTGACCTCGCCGCTGGTCGCCGGGACGAGCAGGTGGTTCACGCCGGGCAGGTGCGCGAGCTCCACGGTCGCATCGTCGCGATCGCGCGCGCGTGCGAGCTCCGCGAGTGTGTCGGCGTGATGCGGGAAGACCTGCTTGTCGAGCGCCCCCTGGATGATGAGCACCGGCTGCCGGACCTTCTTCATCACGCGTGCCGGGTCGTACTGAAGAAAGCTGCGGAACCACGGTGTGTCGGCGGCGCGGCGGTACTCCGGCGGCAGCCCCTCCCAGCCGACGCCGCTCACCACGGCGGTCTGGATCCGCTCCTGGAGGTCGATCTTCGTCTTCCGCTCGGCCTCGCTCGCATTCAGGAGATCCAGGCCGTGCCGCTGCTGCTCGAGGATCAGGTCGGCGCCGCGCGTCCCGGGGGCGGCGATCAGCACCAGTGAGGCGATGTCCTTTTCCTTCGAGGCGGCGATCATCGCGACCGCACCCCCCTCGCTGTGGCCGGCGAGCGTGATCCGCTTCTTGTCCACGTCCTTCCGGCGCTCGAGCCATTTCACCACCGACAGCGCATCGTCCGCGTAGTCCTCGATGGTGGCGCTTTCGTCGCGGCCGCCGCTCTGACCCACGCCCCGCTTGTCGTAACGGACGACCAGGAAGCCGCGCTCCGCAAGGGCGCCGGCGAGCTGCGTGAAGATCGGGATGCCGGCCACCCGCGCCTCCCGGTCCACGCGGCCGGATCCGGCGATGAGGACGATGGCCGGGTGCCGCAGGCGTCCGGCCACCTGTGTCGGCATGGTGACGCTCGCCGCAAGGCTGAAGCCGTTGGCGGGGATCCGCGCGTCGGTGTCGGTGGGGTTCCGCGACGTCTGCGGCCGCGACGACACACCGGCCAGGTCCGAGCGCACGACGGAGAGGGCGGCGGCCGGAATCTCGATACGCGCGAGGCGGTTGTTGGCGTCGATCGTGACCGTGGCGGCGAGCGGACCGCCCGGGTTCTGGATCGTCAGGTCGAACCTCCGCAGCATCAGCGTCCCCGCAGGGGATTTCAGCTGTTCCGCGGTGACCGTTTTGACCGTGATCATGACTTCGGACTGCGGGGCGATGTAGGCGGGCAGTTCAGTACCGGGTTTGGCCGTGGCGAGGCGCGCGGCGACCGCTTCGTACGCCGCGAAGAAGTTGTTCGGCAGGATCAGCGTGCGCGCCGAGACCTGGTCGGTCTTGGAGTTGGTGATGCCGCCCTGCGTGATTTCGTTTACGGCGGTCGTGAGGCCGAACGACGTCGACAGCGACTGGGGCTTGCCGCCGACGGTGGAGTCGATGTGCAGCTCGAGCGGCTGCCAGTCGCCGGAGTACCGGGCCTCGAAGCGTGTGACGGTCAGGTCGATGGGGGCCGTGAGGTGTCCGGTGGCCGCGATGACCCAGTTGCCGCCGGAACGCGAGACCGTCACCTGCTCGCGGCCGACCTCGCGGCCGGAGATGAAGACCAGCAGTTCCGCCTGGCTCTCCGGCTTCGGCGCCGTCTGCTGCGCCAGGGCCGGCGCGGCGGTCAGCACCGCCAGGGCGCCCGCGAGCGCAGCGGTACAATTACGGATGAACAGCATGTCATCCAGAATACCAGCGGCGCCCGGATTTTCACCGGACCAGTATCGCGCCCTGCAGGAGGGGGCCGGGTTTCTCCCGCGCACCGATCGCGGCCGCCTGCTGCTGCGCGGGGAAGACCGAAAAACCTACCTCCAGGGGCTGCTCTCGAATGACGTCGCATCGCTGGAGCCGGATTCCTGGTGTTACGCCACCTTGCTCACCCCGCAGGGGCGGATGATCTCCGACATGAGGGTGTTCGAACTTGGCACCGCCTCGACTCCGGTGGCCGGGTCGGCGTCGCTCGGCACAGGGGAGGTCCTGCTCGATCTCGAGGCGGGCGTGACGGAAGCCGTCCGCGAGCACCTCGACAAGTTCGTCATCACCGAGGACGTCACGGTCGAGGACGTCTCGGCGTCACTGTCGCAGGTCGGCCTCTACGGGCCCAAGGCAGGCGACGTGCTGGCCGGCGTCCGCGAGCGAGGAATCGAGCTTCGCCATGTCCTGCCCGGCGGGGACATCGGCGTGGACGGCGTGGAGCTGATCATCGACGCCGGCACGCAGCCCGCGTTGCTCGAGGCGCTGGAGGCGACGGGTGCCGTGCGCATCAGCCTCGGCACCGCGGAGGTCACGCGGATCGAAGCCGGCATCCCGCGATTCCTCGTGGACATGGATACCTCCACGATCCCGCTGGAGGCGGGCATCGAGGATCGTGCGATCAGCCTCACGAAGGGCTGCTACGTCGGGCAGGAGGTGATCATCCGGGTCCTGCACCGGGGCGGCGGGCGCGTGGCGAAAAAGCTCGTGCGTCTGGCGGTCGATGCTCCCGACGCAGGCCCCGGCGACCTCGTTTACGCGGGGGATCGCGAGGTGGGCCGCATTACCAGCGCCGTGGATTCACCGAAGTTCGGTAAGCGGGTCGCGCTCGCCTACGTCCACCGGGATTTCGCCGAGCCTGGCACGGCGCTGACGATCAAGGGCGCCGGCGCGGCTTCCGTTTAGAATCTCCTATTCCATGGACATCATTCGCTACGCCGCCGCCGCCTGCCAGACCGACCAGCCGAACCCGCTCGACCGCGCCGGCATGCAGAAGAACACCGATCGCATGCTGGCCATGATCGACGCGGCCGTCGCCGGCAGCGCGCCGTTCCTCCCCGTGCGGCTGGTCGTGTTCCCCGAATTCGGGCACGCGGCGCCGGTCTACCCCACACTGGACGAGCTGCGGACGCACCTCGCCGTCCGGATCCCGAACGAGCACACCGGGCGGCTCGTGCAGAAGGCCCGCGAGCACGGGATCTACATCCAGAGCGGTTCGTTCATCGAAGAAGATCCCCGGTGGCCCGGCGCCCTCTTCAACACGACGTGCTTCATCGGTCCCGACGGCATCCTGGCGAAATATCGCAAGGTCAATCCCTGGATCCCGTACGAGGTTCACGCGAGTCCGCACGACATTCCCGGGTACGACGAACCGCTGTTCCCGGTGGTCGATACGCCGATCGGCCGGATCGGATGCGCGATCTGCTACGACTGGGTGTTTCCGGAAGTGCTGCGTCAGCTGGCCGCCAACGGCGCCGAGGTGCTGGTGCGGATTTCCGCCTACATGGATCCCTGGGGCGCCACCGAGCCCATGAGCTGGTGGACGACGGTGAACCGCTGTCGCGCGCTCGAGAACACCGCGTTCGTCGTCGCGGCCAACCAGGGGGCGAGCCTCAAGCACTATCCGCCGTATTCATGGCCCGGCGGCTCGCAGATCGTGGATTTCGACGGACGGCTGCTCGCCGAAGCCTCGCCGGGTCCGGGGGAACGGATCGTCGTGGCGCCGATCGACATCTCGGCGCTGCGCCACGAGCGCGCGTCCAGGACCGGCCACAGCATGCTGGCGCACCTGCGCACCGAGGCGTACCCGGTCTACAGGCAGCCGGGGTATCCACCGCAGGGGGCGGCGCTGTCGTACGAGGGGAATCTCGAAGCGATCAGGGCCTCGAAGGCACGCAACGGAGGGCAGGGTTGAAGCCCTGCGAGCGCCGGCCTTTCTGACCGCTGTCACGCCGTCACAAGGCTTCACCGCAAAGGACGCTGAGGGCGCCAAGATTTTTGGGTTTTGTCAGATGACTTTGCGACCTTTGCGCTCTTCGCGGAGAGGTCTTTGACACGTGTGCGCGAGGTCTTGACAGTCGCAGACACGCCCCTCGCAACGCACGCAAGGTGTGCGCGTGATACAACCCGGCCCTATGATGCACGGCCTCGGCGCTGATCTCAGACTCGCCGCACGGCGGCTGGGTGCGACGCCGCTTTTCACGATCTTCGCCATTCTGTCGCTTGGCGTGGGCGTCGGGGTCACCACCACGGTGTACTCGGTGGTCGACTCGACGCTCTGGCGAGACGTCGTCGTTCGCCAGCCCGAGGATGTCGTCTTCGTCATGGTGCCGGGCCGACACGGACCTCGCGATCGAGTCGTCTGGGAGCGGCCGCGCAATGATGGCGCCTGAGTACATGCTCCTCAGAGGGGCGGGGATCGGATCGCTGTCGCTGGGTGCCCTGACGCTTGTGTTGGCCATGTTGGGCCTGTTCGGGATCCAGACGCACATGGTCGAGCGCCGGACCCGGGAGATCGGCGTGCGCATGTCATTCGGCGCGACCGCGTCGAACATCCAGCGGATGGTCCTGAAGGACGGCTACACCCCGGTTCTGCAGGGGCTGGTACTCGGGATCTTCATCGGCCTCTGCGGCCGTGCCATCGTCCGGGCCTATCTTGACGTGAACGTGGACGTCATCGATCCCTGGATGCTGCTAGTCGTCCCGGTCCCGCTGCTGCTCGCGGCATTCTGCGCCTGCTACCTGCCCGCCCGCCGTGCGTCGCGAGTGGACCCGAACGTCGCGCTTCGCCACTTGTAAGCCGCCGCCTTCACCGGACGCACCACAAGGACGGCTGAGAACGCTAAGAAATCCGGTTGGTCTCCGCGACCTTTGCGTCCTCAGCGGTGAACGCGTGAGGGCAGCCTCACCGCGCGCCGTGTAGCGCAGCCCTTTACGGGCTGCCTTCACCGCGCGCTATGCCAACTCCGCTGCGCTCTTCGCACCGTAGAACTCGAACCACGGATGCGCGGCCTTCAGGCAGGCGTTGACGTTGTTGATGTTCTTCACGCCTTCGTCCTCGAGCCAGGCGCGGAAGGCCTGGCCGCCCTGCTTGCCGAAGACCGGGATCCCTTCCTTCCAGGTCGCGCGTCCGCAGAGCACGCCCGAGAAGCGCGTGCCCGATTCACCGGCGAGCTCGAGCGCCTCGGTGAACTCGGCGTTGCTCACGCCGGCTGACAGGTAGATGAACGGCCTGGTCGCCACGTCGGCCGCGCGGCGGAAGTGGTCCATCGCTTCCTGCTTCGAGTAGGCCTTCTGGCCGCCGGAGGTCTTCGCGCCTTCCACGAACTTCATGTTGACCGGCACTTCGACCTTCATGACGTCCACGCCGTACCGGTCCTTGGTGAACTCGGCCATCGTCTGCGTGACGATCTCGGGCTTGCGCTTCGCGTAGTCGAGGCCCTTCTCGTCGGCCCCTTCCTCGTAACCGACGAACTCGAGGAAGAAGGGGATGTCGTTGGCGCGGCACTCGTCGCCGATCCGCTCCACCCAGGCCTGTTTGTGATCGTTGATGGCCTTCGGATCGAACGGCGTGTAGTAGAGCAGGATCTTGATGCAGTCGGCGCCCGCTTCCTTGAGGCGGCGCACGGACCAGACGTCGAGCAGGTCGGGCAGGCGGCCCGGCGTGGCGGCGTCGTAGCCGGTCTTCTCGTAGGCCAGGAGGAGGCCGGCGCCTTTCGCGCGGCGCTTGCTGGCCGGCAGGCCCCATTCGGGGTCGAGCAGGATCGCGCTCGCGTGCCGCGTCAGTACCTCGGTGACGTGGATCTTGAACTCCTCCATGTCTTTGTCGCCGACGTCCGCCCCTTTTTCCTTGGCGAGCGCCTTCTTCAACGACCCGCGCTGGTCCATCGCGGCGGCGGCAATGACGCCCCGCGGATTCGAGACCGCTTGCATTCCGGCGAGCTTTCCTGGAGTGATCTTCACGACAGCTCCTCTGCCCAGTTTGGGCGCATTAGCACAGCGAATAATTCTATAACGCCAGCCGCCTGGACGCCCTGGACGCCCGACCTGAAGGTCGGGCCTACGAGGTCGGGCCTACGAGGTTTGGCCGGTTACGGGAAAGTGGAACTCCTCCATCACGGCGGCGGCGAGGGCCCCGTTCACGATGTCGTCGATCGGGAGGCCCGCCTCGGCGCGCTCGACGTCCGGCATCCTCGCCTTTGTCGCCGGGTGCCTCGGCGTGAACAGCGTGCAGCAGTCCTGGTCCGGGATGATCGAGATCGGAAAGGTCCCCAGCCGCTGCGCTTCCGCGGTGATCTCGTCCTTGTCGAGCCCCACCAGCGGCCGCAGGACCGGCATGCGGACGACGGCGTTGATCGCCGACAGGTTCTCGAGCGTCTGTGAGGCGACCTGGCCGACGACTTCACCGGTGACGAGTGCCTGCGCCCGGCTGCGGCGGGCGATGGCTTCGGCAATCCGCATCATCAGACGCCGGTAGATGACGACGCGCAGCGGGGGGGCGACGGCCAGCACCACACGCTGCTGGATCTCGCCGAACGGGACGAGGAACAGCCGCGAGTCGTACTGGAACTTCGTCAGCAGCGCCACGAGCTCGCGCGCCTTCTCCTGCGACGCGCGCGACAGGATCGGGTAGCTGTGAAAGTGGATGAAGGTCACGCGGCAGCCGCGACGCATCAGGCGCCAGGCGGCGACGGGGGAGTCGATCCCGCCCGACAGCAGACACGCGACCCGTCCGCTGGTGCCGGCGGGCAGGCCTCCGGCGCCCGGTTCCTTGTCGAAGTAGTAGAACGCTTCCTCGGTCAGCGCCTCGACGTGGATCGTGAGCTCGGGCCTG
>JBBECO010000196.1:2768-5436 GCA_040881785.1 Vicinamibacterales bacterium | reverse complement strand
GTAGTAGAACGCTTCCTCGGTCAGCGCCTCGACGTGGATCGTGAGCTCGGGCCTGCTGAGGTTGACCGTCCATCCGCGGGCCTCCTTGATGCGCCCGCCCACCTCTCGTTCGAGCTCGGGTGACGTGAGCGGGAAGCGCTTGTCGGCGCGTTTGGCCGACACGCGGAAGGTCGAGACGGTGCGTTCGCCGAGGTCATCGAGGATCTGCGCGGCGATGGCGTCCACGTCGAGCGGCGCCGAGCGCGCATGGGCAAAGTTCGCGATGCCGAAGACGTCCGACAGGCGGTCACGCACGGCCTTCCAATCCGCGTGGTCGTTCAGGAGGATTTCGATGCGCCCCATGAGCACGCGAACTTCCTTGACGCCGGTGCCCTTGGTGGCGGTCCGGATATTTCTGGCGAGGCGCGACACGAACCAGGGACGGTTGTTCCCCTTGAGCGCGATCTCCTGATAGTGCACGATGATCGAGTTCATTCAGCCTTCAGCATGGCAAGGATCTCTGCCGCCGCCAAGTGCCCGCTGCGCACAGCGCTCTCGATCGTCCCCGGCAGCCCGGTATCCGTCCAGTCGCCCGCGAGCGCGAGACCGCGGATCCCGGTGCGGTTGGACGGGCGGTCCGGCTGCCCCGGGCTCAGCGAGAACGTCGCCTGTTTCTCCCGGACGACGCTGGCGCGGACGAGCGTCGCCCGGCGCGCGGCCGGCAGGGCGCCGGCGACGTCGCGCACCGCGATCGCCACCAGTTCGTCGCGCGTCAGGGGCGCGACCGCTTCGGCCGCCGAGATGACGAGCGAGAGGTGCGAGGACGCTTCACCGAAGACGCGCCGCTTGTCGAAGACCCACTGTACCGTCCGTCCGGTGAGGCCGACGAAGGTCTCGTCCATCACGACACGGTCGTACCAGAGGTTCACCGTCACGATCGGCATGGACGCCATGGCGGACGCGTTCGCGATCGTTGCCGCGAGCGCGGACGGCGCCGCCTCGAACACTGTTCGCAGCGCATGCCAGGGGACGGCCGCGATCACCGCTGTGGCTGGAATGCGTTCGCCGCGGACCTCGACCGCCGTCACCCCGGTTTCGTCCGCGACGATGCGCGCGAGGGCGTTCGTGCGCACGTCACCGCCGTGGCGCTCGATGAAGGCGCGCGCAGGCTCGGCGTACATGTCATGCAGCGGTTTTGCGGGCAGCACGAGCGACGCGGCCGATCGGTCGCGGCCGAACATCTCGGCCAGCACCCGCGCGAAGGGGGCGGCGGCCGCCTGGTCGATGGGTTGATTGAGCGCCGCGACGGCGAGGGGTTCCCAGAGCGCCGTGATGAGTCGTTCGGATTGCCCGTGCGCCCGCAGCCACTGGGCCACGGTCTGTGTCGCGGGCGCGTCTCGCGCGATCGCCGGCGCCAGGCGTAGCGCTGATAGACGGTCCCGCAGGGGCAGTCCGCGCCAGCCGAGGATGCCGGCGAGCAGGTGCAGCGGCGCGGGCAGCCACGAGGGACATCGCAGGAGCGTGCGACGGCCGTCGAGCGCGATGAAAGGGATCTCGAGGGTGGGCTGCGTCTCGACGTTCCCGTCCGCGCCGATGCGCTTCAGGAAGGCGAGCGTCTCGCGGTAGCAGCCGAACATCACGTGCTGCCCGTTGTCCACGAGCTCGCCCGTCTCGCGGTCGTCGAAGGCGGTCGCGCGCCCGCCCAGACGCGGCCGCGCGTCGAGCACGAGTACCTGCCGTCCCCGTTCGGCCAGCAGCGACGCGGCGCTCAGCCCCGCGAACCCGCCGCCGATGACGATTACCACAGTCTGCGAACCCAGGTGCGCAGGGCGATCCAGGCGCGGCGGGGACGCGGAATCCGGATGACGGCGGAAAAGACGTCGTACTCATGCCGTTCGATCTTCTCCAGAATCGCGAAGTAGATCGCCCCCATGATTTCGGCGGCTACGAGGCGCCGCGCATCACCCGGCGGCAGGGACGCCGCGGCCAGTGCGTAGTACTCGCGCGCGCGTCGGGCCTGATGGGCGAGCAGCGCCCGGACGGCCGCCGACTCCACGCCACTTCCGGCCTGCGCGGCCTCGCGGCGCAGGTCGGCCTCAGTGACACCGAACCGGCGCAGGTCCTCCTGCGGCAGATAGACGCGGCCCCGGGCGAGGTCGCCCGGGACGTCACGCAGGATATTGGTCAGCTGCAGCGCCACTCCGAGGTCGGTGGCGTATTGCCGCGCCCGCGGATCGCGGTAGCCGAAGATCTCGACGCACATCAGCCCGACCGCCGACGCGACACGGAGGCAGTACTCGTAGAGCTCCTCGAAGGTCTCGTAACGGCGCGACCCGAGATCCATCTCCACACCCTCGACGAGGGCATCGAACGCGCTGCGCGGCAGGTTGAACGTCTTCACCAGCGGTGCCAGCGCCTGCCCCTGCGGCGTCACCGGACGGCCGGCTTCGAAGCACGCCGCGACCTCACGCCTCCACACCGCCACCTGCGCCGCCTCGGATCCCGCCTCCGCCTCGTCCACCGCATCGTCCACGGCACGACAGAAGTCCCACACGGCCACGATCGCCGCGCGCTTGTCGGCGGGGAGGACGAGGAAGGAATAATAGAAATTGGTATCGCGGGCCATTCAGTGCTCGGTGCCGGTGCGCAGTGCGCGGTGCGCGGTGCTAGTGCTCGTGCTCAGTGCGCG
>JBBECO010000196.1:0-2668 GCA_040881785.1 Vicinamibacterales bacterium | reverse complement strand
CGGTGCCGGTGCGCAGTGCGCGGTGCGCGGTGCTAGTGCTCGTGCTCAGTGCGCGGTGCTCAGTGCTCAGTGCTCAGTGTCCCGCGCGGCCTGTTCCAACGCCATCCTATGATGCCTGTCGCGATGGCTGCGGCATCCCCGGGCGTCAGCTTGGGCCGGCTGTTCAGCGTGTCGTAGCCCAGGGCCTCCACCTTGTCCAGAATCCTCATGCCGCCGAGCCACGTGGCGCGGAGCTCCCATCGCAATCGTCCGCGGACGATGTCCGTTACCGGGCGGCCGTCCAGGAACAACTGCCGCGTGGCATCGACCGCGTCACGCATGGCGGTGCGCCAGGCGGTGGTCATGTCGCCGCGGACGAGATCCTCCTCGTGCGCCCCGCAGGGCCGGTACCCTTCGGCCGGCAGGTACAGCCGTCCGTTGCGCCAGTCTGTCCCGAAGTCCTGCCAGAAGTTCGCCAGCTGCAGTGCCGTGCAGACGCCGTCCGATGCCGTGTCGGCGTCATCGCGCCTCACGCCCGCGACGCGCAGCACCAGCCGTCCGACCGGGTTCGCCGATCGCCGGCAGTAATCGAGCACGTCCGGCCACGTGTCGTAGCGGTGAACGGTGACGTCCTGCCGGAACGCGCTGAGCAGGTCCTCGAACAGCTCCACCGGCAGCGCGCAGCGATCCATCGTATCCCGCAGCGCGACGAAGATGTGGTCTTCCGCATCCGGCGCGGACTCGACGCTCGCGCGCAGCCGCGCGTGCCAGTCGTCCAGGAGCGCGAGACGGACGTCGGCGGGCCGTCCGGGCTCGTCGGCGAAATCATCGGCGGTGCGGGCGAAGGCGTAGATCGCGGCGATGTGTCCGCGCATCCGCGCGGGCACGAGGACGGATGCGACGGGAAAGTTCTCGTAGTGCCCGCGGGCGAGCGCCTCGCAGTGCGCGTACGCCGTGCTGACGTGCGGGTCTACCACTCGGTTTCCGGCGTGTTCGTCCGGTGGTTCGCGGCACGCGCCATGACGAACAGCAGATCCGACACCCGGTTGATGTAGACGAGCAGCTCCGGGTCGAGGCCGCCGAGCGCCACCATGGCGCGCTCGGCGCGGCGGCAGACCGTCCGCGCCACGTGCAGTGCGGCCGCGGGCTGCGATCCGCCCGGCAGGATGAAGCGGCGCAGGGGTGTCAACTCGCTCTCGAGCGTGTCGATCCACTGTTCGAGCTGCGCGATGGCTTCGGGCTCGATCGCCGCCTTGGTCACGCGGTCGGCGATGCGATGGGTCGGATCGGCCAGCGCCGCGCCGAGGGCGAAGAGGTCCCGCTGCATCGCCTCGAGCATCCCGTTCAGCTGCGGGTCACCGCAGACCGCGCGCGCAAATCCCACCCAGGCGTTGAGCTCGTCGACATCCCCGTAGGTCGCCACGCGCGCGTCGGACTTCGGCACGCGGGTGCCGTCGAAGAGCCCCGTCTGCCCGCGGTCGCCGGTCTTGGTGTAGATTTTCACGGACACTCCATCCACAGAATATAGGATTCGCCCGGACGACCGATGCCTTCGTTACCTGCCAGACCATCGGATTGTCCACGCGACAGCAGCCGTGTTGAACCGTGTTGAACCCGCCTTCGCTGAAGCTTCGGCGGGCAAGCCGTGGCCGTGTTGGACCGTGTTGAACTGTGGCTAGACCTCGGCTGAAGCTGCCCCCACCCGATCGGCGCCAGTGGTTCCGCCGCCGGCTGCTCGAATGGTATCGCCGCAACGGCCGCGACCTGCCGTGGCGCAAGACCGACGACCCGTATCACATCCTCGTGTCGGAAGTGATGCTCCAGCAGACGCAGGTGGACCGGGTCCTGCCGAAGTACGCCGAGTGGCTGACCAAGTATCCCAGCCTCGACGCGCTCGCCGGCGCCCCGGTGGACGATGTGACGGAGACATGGCGTCCGCTGGGATACAACATCCGGCCGCGGCGGCTGCACGCGATCGCACGCGAGTCGGTCGAGCGCTATGGCGGAGAGCTGCCCTCCGACGAGGCGACGCTGCGGTCGTTCAAGGGGATCGGCGAGTACACGGCCGGCGCGGTGCTCAGCTTCGCCTTCGGCCAGCGCAAAGCGATCCTCGACACGAACGTCGCGCGCGTCCTCTACCGGATTTTCGTGGGGAAGGGGGATCCCAGGGCGCACGCGATGAAGCGCCACCTCTGGGAGGTGTCGCGGACGGTCCTGCCCATGCGCCATGTGTTCGATTTCAACCAGGCGCTGATGGATTTCGGGGCGACGCAGTGCTCCGCGCGCAAGCCGAAGTGCGGCGAGTGCCCGATGCGCGCCGGGTGCATCAGCTATCCGTTCGAGGCGCCCCGCCGGTGACCCGTCCGCGGATCATTGTCACAGCCGCCGTGATCCGCCGGGAAGGTCTGTTCTTCGTGACACGCCGGCACGAGGGGGTGCATCTCGAAGGTTTCTGGGAATTTCCCGGTGGCAAGTGCGATCCGGATGAACCGCTCGAGCGGTGCCTGATGCGCGAGATCCGCGAAGAGCTGGATGTCGATGTGCGGGTGGGGCACGAATTGCTGTCGTGCGCGCACGAGTATCCGGAGAGGATCGTGGAGCTGCACTTCTTCGACTGCGAGATGGACGGAGAGCCCCGGCCGATGCTCGGCCAGGAAATGCGGTGGGTGCCGCAGGCGGAACTGCGACG
>JBBECO010000195.1:0-17171 GCA_040881785.1 Vicinamibacterales bacterium | reverse complement strand
GTAGCGCAGCCCTTTACGGGCTGCCCTCCGGTAATATGGCGGCGTGAAAACCCTCACCGCCGCCATCCTCATTGCTCTCTCCACCAGCTGCGCGATGCGCAGCGGACCCTCCGGACCCTCCGGACCTTCGGACCCTGTCAGCGAAGCCTCGGTGCGTGCCCACATGGAGTTCCTCGCGAGCGACGCCATGAACGGGCGCGGCAGCGGCACGCGGGACGAATGGATCGCGGCGTCCTATGTGGCCGCGCACCTCCGGCGCCTCGGGCTCGAGCCGCTCGGCGACGAGGGCGGCTACGTCCAGACGATCGAGATCGAACGCGCCGAGCTGGCCGCGCCGCCCGTGCTCACGATCGGCGCGAAACGCTTTACGCACGGCGAGGGGATCACCGTCGGTGCCATGAGTCTCGCGAAAGCGTCCGGACCGCTGAGCCGGCATGAGAAAGGCACGCCCGTCGAGCGCGGTGCGGCGGCGCTGACGCCCGCGGCGATGGAGTCGGCCGCCGAGCTCGCGGCCGCATCGGTCATCCTCACGAAGACGGGCGGGTGCGGCCCCGCGCGAGGCCCGCAGGGTGGGCTGCCGCGCCTGGCCCCGCGCACCCTCGGCGTCACCGCCGCGGCGTCCAGACCGACCTGCATCGCGCTGGGAGACGCCGCCTATGCGGCGGCTGAAGCGGCCGCCGCCGGCACCGCGGTCACGCTCGACGGGCAGACGAAGAACGTCCAGAAGACGAACACATGGAACGCGGTGGGCCGGTTGACCGGATCGGATGCCGCGCAGGCGCAGGACGTCATCCTGCTGAGCGCCCACATCGATCACGTCGGCACCGGCCGAGGCCAGCCGAAACCCGGCGCCGACAGTATCTATAACGGCGCCGACGATGACGCGTCGGGAAGTATCGCGGTGCTGGAGCTGGCGGAGGCGTTCGCGCGCGGCCCGCGGCCGAAGCGGACGATCATCTTCGCCTGGTTCGGCAGTGAGGAGAGCGGGGGAACCGGCTCTCGGTTCTTCGCCGACAAGCCGGTCGTGCCGCTCGACCGGATCGTGGCGAACCTGCAGTTCGAGATGATCGGCCGGCCCGACGCGAAGGTGCCGCCGCACAGCTTGTGGCTCACCGGTTACGAGCGGTCCACGCTCGGCCCTGAGCTCGCGAAGCGCGGCGCGAAACTGGTCCAGGACCCGCATCCCGAGCAGAGCTTCTTCACGCGGTCCGACAACATCCAGTTCGCGCGGCGCGGGGTGATCGCCCACACCGTGTCGAGCTTCGGTTTGCACAAGGACTATCACCAGCCGTCCGATGAAATCGGGACGATCGACTTCGCGCACATGACCGACGCGATCCGGTCGATGGTGGAGCCGATCCGCTGGCTCGCGAGCTCCGCGTTCAAGCCGGCGTGGCTGCCGGGGAAGAAGCCCTAAGCACCTCAGTCAGCTGCCCTCGACGACTCACCGCAAAGGACGCTGACGTCGCAGAGAAATTACTAGTTCAGTTACTGTAAGTTAATGAGTTTCTTTGCGTTCTCTGCGCGCTCTGCGGTGAGTACGTGGCTGGCAAGCACCTTACCTGGGGGCGTGGACGGTACTTTCCTGGGCGACCCAGGCGGGGATTGGACTCAGTCGTATGAATCGCGCGCGGACGTCGGGCAGGTAGATCCTCATCGGCACCACCCGCTGATCCTCGAGCGCGGCGGCCAGCGCCGGGGCGCCGGTCCAGTCATCCCACGCCGTCACCCAGGCGTTGCCGTCCACTGAGATGTCCACGCGCATCCGCGCATCGACCTCCGCGTGGCGCCAGCGGAGGTTGATCGTGACGCCGCGCACGAGCTGCGGGGCACCAAGGTCCAGGACGGCCCCGTCGCCGGTGTGAGCCGCCGTGGCACCGAGGGCCTGGCCGAGCGCCGGCGTGCGCGGCCGCGGGTTCGGCGTCACCACGTAGACCGGTCCGGTGCCGGACTCTTCGTGCAACGCGCCCCCGGCCTGTTCGACCAGCGCGCGCCATGCTCCACGCGGGTCGAGCCGCCGGTGCACGATCACGATCAGCGGACGGCCCGCGGCGAGGTACGTCAGGGGGCTGGGATCACCCCGCATCAGCGACGTTGCCAGCAGCGCGTAGTGCGGCGGCCTGTGACCGCTGAACCCGTTCACGAGCGGCCGGCCGTGCAGCATGGCGCGGTACATGGCGGGGACGTCTACCGACAGGTCGTCGGCCGGGAGCTCCAGTACGGGCGCGTTGGGCGCGTCGGGAAGGACGACGCGCGCCGGCGGTGCCTCGAGCGGCATCGGACGGATCCAGCCGTCCACGAAGAGGCCGGCGGCAAGGACGCCGCCGGCGGCACGCCGCTGCCAGCGGACGGCCGGCGCCAGGCGCGCCGCCGCGATCGCGGCCGCGATCGCCGCGCACAGCGCCGCCAGCATCGCGAACCGTGCCGGCACGCGCAGCCCGCTGAATCCAGGCAGCCACGTGAGCACGGTGTACGGGCGCGACACCACCGCCCCGACCGAGTCGGATTCCGACGGCCCGAAACAGAGCCACCACAGCAACAGCGCCGCCCCCGCGTAGAACATGGCGGGGGATCGCGACGTCACTGCGTCGCGCAGGCGCCGTGACCACAACAGCGCGGACGCGCCGGCCAGCAACAGCGCGGCGACCGTAAGACCGGGGAAAAGGAAGGCCTCCGACGGAGCCGTGGGGTCTGGCGTCCAGAACGCCAGCATGTGCCCGGTTTCAATGAACGACCCGAACGTCGCGCTGTAGCCCTGCATCTCCTCGCGCGTGCGCGTGAGACCGAGCGCACCGTGCACGGCACGATAGCGGAGCAGCGTCGGCACCAGGAGCAGCGACGAGGCGGCGAAGGTGCCCGCGAGCGCGAGGCCGCGACGGGGGGCCCGGCGCCAGTCCACGAACCACGCCAGCCACAGCGCAATCAGCACGGGGAAGAACAGCAGGTAGTAGCCGTTCGACAGCGCCTGGATCACCCAGGCGGCGCCGAAGAGCACCAGCCAGCGCCGTCGCCGGTCGTCCAGGTACCGATGCATCGCGTACAGGGCGAGTGGCATCCACTGCGCGGTCAGGACCTGGAGGTGGGAGAGCTGGGATGCGCGGTAGGGCGCGAAGCCGAACGCGACACCCGCCAGCAGGCCGGCCCACGCGGAGCCAGTCAGCCTGCGGCCCAGCAGGAACGCGAAGAATCCCGAGAGCCAGCAGGAGAGGATCAGCGCGACGTTATAAGCCGCCAGCGCGTTGACGCCGAGAACGTGGAGCGGAGCGGTGAAGAGCGCCACGCCGGCGAGGTGTTCCGACAGCGCGAACGCGCCCGCCATCGGATAGAAAAACGGCGGGCTCCACCACGCCTCGGTGAAGGGCACCGCCTGCGTGTTCCACCAGAGGATCCACGTGTTGAGGAGCGGATCCCCCACGTCGTGCGGAATGCGCGAGGACAGCCGCGTGACGAGCGGCCACGTCCAGGCGATGGTGAGTAGGAAGAAAAAACCGAGCGCGCGCAATGCTGAATGGTGAAGGCGATTCATCATTCAGCATTGCCCCCGGGACGCGCTCTACCGGGTTCCGCGGCCCGCCGGTGCGCGCGGCAGCGGCTTGCGCGGCAGCAGCTGGTCGCGGTTGGCCGCGTGATACACGAACGACGCGACGATCACGGCGTTCTTGCGCATGTCTTCTTCCTGAATGCGCTCGTACACGTCCATCGTCGAATGATGCGTCCGCGTGCTGTACTCGACCGGATCCTGGATGAACTGGAAGCCCGGCAGGCCGACGGCGTCGAAAGCCTGATGGTCGGTGCCCCCGGTGTCCCGGATCGTCAGGGTGGTCATGCCGATGTTGTCGAACGGTTTCATCCACGCGTCGAAGACGGGTGCGACGGCTTCGTTGCCCTGGAGGTAAATGCCACGGATGGCACCCGTGCCGTTGTCCACGTTGAAGTAGCCGGCGAACTTCGCGTGCGCGGGCTTCAGCGCCATCGTCGCGCGGTCGCCGAAGTGCTGCGTGACGTACGCGCGCGAGCCGAGCAGGCCCTGCTCTTCGCCGGCCCACAGGCCGATCCGCACTGTCCGCCGCAGCGTCACGCCGCTCTGCTTCAGGATGCGCATCGCTTCCATCATCACCGCGGACCCGGCGGCGTTGTCGGTCGCGCCGGTGCCGCCGTGCCACGAATCGAAATGGCCGCCGAGCATGACGATCTCGTCGGCCTTGTCGGTCCCGGCGATCTCGCCGACGACGTTGAACGATGACGTGTCTTCGTGGAACGTGTTCTTGATGTCGGCTTCGATCGTGACCGGCATCTTCTTCTCGAGCGTGCGCGCGATGCGGCCGTAGTGCTCGACGGCGATCGTGATCGCGGGCGTGGCGGCCGGTGCATTCGGCGCGCGGGAACCGCCGCTGCCAACAAAGACGTTGCCGCCGTCGCCGCGTCCGGGCGTGATCAGCCCGAGCACTCCTTCATCTTTGAAGAACTGCGTGCGCTGCTGCGCGAAGCTCGGCGCGCCCTGACCGCCGCGTCCGGGTCCCCCTGCGCGACCCGGTCCGCCGGCACGGCCGCGCCCGCCGCGCGCCGCCGCATCGACTTCCGCCGTCAGCTCGGCGAGCTGGTCGGCGGTATACCGCTGAGCTGGCGCCGTCCACAGCGCGGGGACCTCGCGCATCGCCGTCGTCAGGACGAACTTGCCTTTGAGCTTGCCCTTGAATTCCGCCAGCTGCTCCGGCGTCTCGATCACCGCGAGCACCGCCTCGCCGGACACGAGACCGTCGGTGCCATGGGCCCAGGCCGGCGACATCCCGATGATCGGGAAGCTCCCGCCCGGCGTCGTCGCCTGCATATAGAACTTGTCGTTCGACCAGCCGCGGCCGAACGGGCCGGTCGGGCCGACCCACGGCTCCAGCTTGACGTTCGTGAGTCCCCAGGAGGTCATCTCCTTGACGGCCCACTCGCCCGCCTTGCGAAAGCCGGGGGCGTTGGTGAGGCGCGGGCCATAGACGTCGGTCAGCCAGCTCGTGATCTCCATCACCTGCGAGCGCGCAAAGCCCTCGTTCTTGATCTTGTAGATGGCCTCGTAGTCGACCTTCTCCTGCTGCTGCTGCGCCGCGAGCGGCGCGAAGGCCAGGGCCGCCGCGAGCGCCGTGCCTGCGACGAGCGGCCGATGCCGGAACGTGAATTTCATGGATCCTCCACTAAAAAATTGCAGATTGCGTCGAATCATACCGCCGATCACGCTCGTCGTCGGCTGCCTTCCGCCTGTGTCTCTTCTGTGTTTCCCCTGTGGCCCCGGTTACAGATCCGCCTGTCGAACGACAGGGTTGTAAAGGGCGGAATAGATGGGGATGGGGATTTTCCCGCAATTCCGCCCCTTCCGGCTGGTCCCGCCGTTGCACAGCGCACCCTCGCCATGTCCTTTGCTTCTCCCTTTTTCGGGTCCGGTGTGTCCGGACCGTCCGGACCGTCCGGACCCTCGGACCCTCGGACCCTTCCGACCGAAGCGCCCTTGTTTTCGGACGGTCTCGGCGACCGGGTCGTTACGGCCGATGCGGCGACGGGAGACCTGGTGCAGATCCTGCGGCTCAACCCGGCGCTCACCGCGGTGCCGTCGTTCGAGTTCGCGCTGCGGGAACGTGTCGCGAGGCTGGCGAACTTCAGGCACGGGTATTACGCGCGGATCCGCCGCGTGGACCGTGCGCAGCCGCACGGCTCCTCGCTTGCGCTCGTGTCGGATCACGTCGAGGGCACGCGCCTGTCGGACATTCTCCGCGTGGCCGACGAACGCGGCCTGCAGCTCGATATCAACGCCGCGTTGTGTCTGATCCGGCAGCTCGTGCCCGCGCTGGTGCTGCTGCACGAGAACGCGCGCGACGCCGCGCACGGGCTGGTCGCCCTCGAACGGCTGATCGTCACGCCGCAGGGGCGCCTGGTGGTTGCCGAACATGTCTGCGGCGCGGCGATCGAGCAGATGCAGTACGGCCGCGAGCGGCTGTGGCACGAGTTCCGCGTCGCGATGCCGCCGAGCGCCGGGATCCCGCGCTTCGACCAGCGCGCCGACGTCACCGGCATCGGTGTCGTGGCGCTGTCGCTGGTGCTCGGCCGTCCGTTGCGGGACGACGAGTTCCCGCGCCAGCTCGGAGACCTTCTCGCCACCGGCCGTGAGCGGACGGCCCTCGGCGAGGAGCAGGCGCTGTCGGCGCCGCTGCGGTCGTGGCTCGCGCGCGCGCTGCAGGTCGACGTGCGGCGCGCGTTTGCGTCGGCGCCGGAGGTGCTGGCCGCGCTCGACGAGATCTCGGCGGCAGGCGCCGCCTACGTCGCCGCGCCGGTGGCGCTCGAGACCTTTCTGTCGCGCTACATTTCGGTCGTCCTGGCGCCACCCGAGGCGCCCGCCACGCGGCTGCCCGCGCCGGTCATTCACACGATGCCGGTCCCCGTGGTGTCTGACGAGCCGCCCGCCGCGACGGTGAGGGACGCGCCCGATCCCGTCCAGGACGCGGGCGTCCAGGACCTCGCGGAATTGCTCGGGCTTCCGGAAGGGGCGGACGTCGAACGCGCGTTGTTCAATCCCGACGATCCCTTCAATGTGCCGCCGCCGCCGGCCACCGCGCCCGCGCCGCGGAAGGCCGGTCGTGGGCACGCGAAATGGCTCGCCGCGGCCGCGGCCCTCGTCGTGCTCGCGACCGCGGGGATCGCGGGCTACAAGGTGCTCGCCGGTGAGGCGGTTCCCGCGCTGGCCACGCTGTCGGTGCAATCGAACCCACCCGGCGTGCCGGTCTTCGTGGACGGCGTCGAGCGCGGCACGACCCCGACGCGGCTGACGCTGGCGCCGGGGCCGCATATCCTCGAGCTGCGCCGTGGCGTCCCGCGCGTGATCCCGGTCACGCTCACGGCGGGTGCCGACGTGTCGCAGTACCTCGAATTCGTCGAAGCGCCGGTGGACACCGAACAGCTGATCGCGCAGGCCGAGGCGGCCGTGCCGGAGCCTGTCGTGCCGCCACCGCCGTCGGCGCCCCTCGCCGGCTGGATTTCCGTGAAGCTGCCCTTCGTGGCTGATATCCGTGAGAAGGACAAGCTGCTCGGCACCACCGAGGCGGATCGGGTAATGCTCGCCGCGGGGACCCACGAGCTGGAGTTCGTGAACGCGTCGCTGGGTTTCGAGTTCACGCGCACGGTGCAGGTCGTCGCCGGAAAAGTGACGCCGCTGACGCTCGACCTGCCCCGCGGCTCGGTCAACCTGAACGCGGCGCCGTGGGCCGAGGTGTGGCTCGATGGCGTTCGCGTCGGCGAGACGCCGATCGGGAACCTCGCCGTCCCGATCGGGCCCCACGAGTTCGTCTTCAAGCATCCGCAGTTCGGCGAAAAGCGGCACGCCGTGTCGGTCACGGCCACCGTGCCGGTCCGCATCAGTGTCGACATGAAGTAGGAACTGACGTCGAGGGTGCCATGAGGAAATTTCTGTTACTCGCGTTGCTGTTCGGATCGCCCGCGGTCGTGATCGCGGGGCAGAGCCCGTCGTTTGCCTCCGGTCCCGCCGCCGGCGCGGCCAATCTCATGTCGATCAGCGCGGCGCGGGAGCTGTACGCCGCGGCGCGGTACGACGAGGCGCTCGTCATCCTGGATGGGCTTCATCCGTCGGGCGATCCGGCGCTCGGCGAGCGCAAGATGATCGAGCAGTACCGGTCCCTCTGCCTCCTCGCGCTCGGCCGCGATGACGAAGCGGAGGCCGCGATTGCTTCTGTCGTGCGGGTGGACCCCTTCTACCAGCCGAGCGAAGCCGAGGCGTCGCCGCGCGTGCGCTCGACGTTTGCCGACGTGCGCCAGCGGTTGCTGCCGGATCTCGCCTCGAGCCGATACGCCGAGGCCAAGCAGGCCTACGACGGGAAGCAGTTTGCGGAGGCGGCGGCCGGCTTCCGGGAGCTCGTGCTGCTGCTCGACGATCCGCAGATGAACGGACGGCTGGCGGACCTCCGCACGCTTGCGAGCGGATTCGTCGAGCTGGCCGCGGCCGCGGCGGCGCCGCCGCCCGCGCCGAAGGAAGAGCCCAAGCCGGAACCGCCCGCGCCCGCCGAGCCCGCCGCGCCGGCTGCGCCCTCGATCTACACCGCCGAGGAGCCGGGCATCGTGCCGCCGGTCACCATCCGTCAGGAAGTGCCTGCCGTGCCGGCCTCGATCGCCCGCATGATCAAGAGCCAGGGCGTGGTCGACCTGATCATCGACGACCAGGGACGTCTCGTGTCGATCGTGCTGCGGTCGAGCCTCCACCCCGTCTACGACAAGATGCTCGTCGAGGCCGCGCGCCACTGGAAGTACAAACCCGCGACGCTCAATGGTGTGCCGGTGCAGTTCAGGAAGCTGCTGGCGATCTCTCTGTCGGGCCGGGAGTGAGTCGCGGCTGAGTATTGAATGGCTGTTGTAACGGCGAGGACCGACCCAGTGCAGCCTCGCAGGCTCATCCGCGTCGTGTTGCGGACCGAATTTCGGTCGTTTTGGCTTGAGTCGGCTCTGGCAGGGATGTCGCAACACGTCCGGCCTGAGATGCGCACGCCGGTCCCCCACACCATTTCCATCGCTGACCTGACGGCCGCTGGTCTCCGGCTGCGGCCGGTCGAGGCCGTCACGATTGCGCGTGAAGTGCTCCTGCGCGCGCACCGTGGCGACCTCCCGGGCATTCCCTCGCCCACGGTTCTGCGGTTCACGAGCGGCGGCGATATCATCTGTGAAGGTCTACCCATCCCCGAAAAAAGGCCATCTCGTCCGGACGCCGGCGGTCTCCCCCGACGGACGCCGGATCATGTTCCAGGTCCACCGCGACAGCGCCTGGCTGCTCGACGTCGAGGACGGCTCCATGCGGAAGGTGCTGGCCGACCCTACGGCGGAGGAGTTCACCTGGTCGCCCGATGGCCGCCGGGTCGCCTACCACAGCCGTAAAGCACGCGGCTGGGGGTCTGGATCATGGCCGCGAGGTAAGTCGCTGACCGGGACCTGCCGTTACACGCTGATTCACTCAGTCCGGCGCGAACGTCGCTCCAAAGCGGGTGAAATACAGCATCGTGGGCCCGAGTACATCCGAGTGGGTTCCCGCCGTGAGCCATAGTCCACCGCGCGCGTCCGAACGGACGCGCACCGTGCGGCTGCCGCTCCGTAGCGTCTTCAGCTCCCACCGTCGCTCGACGAAGACTCCCGGCGGGCACGATTGCGAGTTCTCGATCGTTCCGAGCGCGATCGCATCGCGTCCGTCGCTGACCGGCGCGGCGCCGATATCCAGCGTGACCCGGACGATGCCCTGCGCGTCCGGACCGGTCACGGGTTCCATTGGACTGCCCCCGACCTTGACGTACACGGTGTACTCCGGGTCCATCGTCGGGCGGCAGATGCCAAAGGGGACGTTGGTGGCGATCTCCACCTCGAATGCCGCGCGATACCAGCGCGCAGGCGCCAGTCCCTCGACACGCCGCTTGTAGAACATGAAGAGGCCGGGACCAGGCCCCTGAAGGAACAGTGCACGCCGGGAGGGTCCAAGCGGCTCCGGCAGCGGGCGGAAATCGTCGATCAGCTCGAACACCCGCGGGTCGGCATTTGTGGGATAGTTCGCAAACCCCGCTGTCCATGCCTGCGGCCCTTCGGCGAAGTCGAACGTGAAGGCAGTCTCGCCCGGGGTCGTGGGCCCGCCATCGCACGCAATAACGGTGGCGAGCGCCAGCGCTCCGAGACGAGCGATCTGCCTGAACATCCGTGGAGTTGCGTCTGTCCTGCTGCTGGATTCCTTCATGGCGGCGAGGCCCTACATTCCTCCGTTCACGACAAACGACTCCGGGTCGATGTCCGGCGAGCGGTTTCCTGGCGGCCGCTGAAACATGATCTGCCCGGCGAGCCGGTCGAACCACCCCACGCTCAACCCCGGCTTCGTTTCCGACATGATCGAAGGGGTGGCGGTGAACGTGTGCGACAGGCCCAGAGCATGTCCAAGTTCGTGCTGCTGCGTGGCCCTGAGTCTAGAGGGTGCAGGGCCCTTCTTCCAGAACGCCGCGGCGATCGACGGAACAAAGGACCGATCCGGACGAAGGATGCGGCCTGCGCCATCCGAGCCGTTGGAGATCGAAGGACATGCACCCACATGGATAGTGCCGCTCCATCGTATGTCGTCGAGGTGCCGTGTCTCGCCCACCGTGCCCGGATCCCTGATCACTTCGACGAAATCGCGAAACGCACCCCCGGACAAGCCGTCGAGCGCCTCCCGAAGCACCGCAATCGCAGCGTTGATCTCCTCGTCAGGAATGACCTCGGCGAGCACGACAACCCGCCCACCAGATGTGCAATCGATCAGACGCGTGTAGATCAGCAAGCGCGGAGGATTGACCCAGCGGGTCATCCCGGAGCCAGGGGGACCGGTCTGAGCGCGCGCCAGCTGGTCGTACGTCACCAGGTCGAAGCTCGCCGGGATCAGCGAGATTTCCGCATGGGGACCCGGGATCTGAAGGCCGGTTTCGCGCTCGACGAACCCGGCGGCGGCGATGCTCACCCGGTAGGGGCCGGGGACGTTCACCTGCACCGCAAACGTCCCGTCCGCCTGCGTGGTCACCTCGCCGAAGCCTTGGCCTTTGATGACACCAGCCACCCCCTGCCCGCGATCCAGCGCGTTGACCAGTCGGCCTGTGACCGTCAGGACCATCGGCGGACTGGGGGGGGCCGGGGGATCCGGCGCGGTGGGCCCTCCGCCGCAGCCCGCGGCCATCACCGAGGCACACGCGACGAAGAGCCGTGTCGCCGCCCTGGCGGACATCGGCCGTCGTCCGGCCGATCCGGTTCGCGTGGAGTCCGCAGCGTCGTCAGCGCTCTGGTAACGCGCCATCGGCATCTCGTGCCCTGAGCCGGCGACGGCCGACGCTGAGCCCCGTGGGGCACCGCCCCGCCGCCAGCCGGCCTTATCAGTTTACGGTCAGTGAACCCTGACGATCCACTGCTCCCAGTCCCCAATGGAGGTGGTGTGCGCCGGATTTCAGGGAGGGGTTCGCCGCCGTCCTGAGCTGGTCGCCTGACGGCCGGACACTCGCGCTGAAGAACGGCTGATCATTCGTTGCTCAAGGACGGCCCGGAACGGACCTACCCACCGGAAGTAGGCCGACCTCATCCGTACACACGCCGCCTCGCCGGGGCGAGCACCCGTGGCGTTGGCCTACCACAGCCGTAAAGCGGGCGGCTGGGGGGTCTGGGTGATGGCGGCCCGGTAGGGCATTTTCGGGATTGCCAACGGGGAAAAAGCTGACGTAGACTGCTGACTCCACATGAGTCGGCAAATTATTCTCTTCGTAGGCTTTGCGGCGATCCTGACCGCGGGGTGCCGTACTCCTGAGCCGCAGATGCGCCGTGCCGGGCCGGATCTCGTCCTGCCGATGGATGTCGAGACCATCACGGCGCGTGTGCCGCGCAATGCCACGCTCGACAGCCTTCTGCGCCAGCACGAGTTGGCCGTGGACCTCGTCCAGGCGGCGGTGACGTCGGCCGCGGGAGTTTTCAATCTGCGCGATTTGCGCGCCGACCGTCCGTACAAGCTCGTCCGATCGTTCGACGGCGTTCTGCGGGAGTTCGAGTATCAGATAGACGCCGACAATTTCCTCCGGATCTTCAACCCCGATCACAAGCGTCCCGGCACGCTGACCGCGGCTGTCGTGCCGATCGAAAAGGACACCGAGGTGATGACCGTGCGCGCCGAGATCAACGGGCGCACGAACTCGCTGGTCGGCGCGATCGACGCGGCCGGCGAGAAGATCCAGCTCGCCCTTGCGCTCGCCGACGTGTTCAGCGGGAGCATCGACTTCAACAGTGATCTCCAGCCCGGCGACGGCTTCGAAGTGGTGTTCGAGAAATCCACGCACGCCGGGGAATTCGCCGGCTACGGCGCGATCCTCGGCGCGCGCTTCGTCAACGAGGGGCGCGAGCATCATGCGTTCCGCTGGACCGATCCGGCCACCGGCAAGTCGGCGTACTACGACGAGAACGGCCGTTCGCTTCGCCGTTTCTTCCTGAAAAGCCCCCTTCTTTTCGACCCGCGGATCACGTCGGGGTTCTCGCGCCGGCGCCTGCACCCGGTCCATGGCACGTATCGCGCGCACCTCGGCGTGGACTACGGCGCGCCGCGTGGTTCGGCCGTGGTGGCGGTGGCCAACGGTGTGGTCGTGTCGGCCGGCTGGGCGGGCGGCGGCGGCAACCAGGTCCGGATCCGCCACGCGAGCGGGTACGAAACGTACTATCTGCACCTGTCGCGGTTCGGGAAGGGCATCCGGGCGGGCGCGCGTGTCTCGCAGAAGGACGTGATCGGCTACGTCGGGTCCACCGGCACCGCGACCGGGCCGCACCTCGATTATCGGATCCGCAAGAGCGGTGTGTTCGTGAATCCGCGCGTCGAGCACGCCAGACTGCCGCCGGGCGATCCGATCGGCCGCACCCAGCTGGCCGTCTTCTACGAGTCCCGCGACGCCGTCCGGGACCGGATGATGACCGCCCTCGCCGACTCAGCCGCCGCAAAGCCCGACGCCGTCCGCGCCATCCAGTAGCGTTCAGCCATCGGCTGAGAGCTATTACAATCTCCTAATGGCCTCTCTCCACCCGTTCCGCGCCTTGCGTCCTGTGCCGGAACGCGCGGCGGACGTTTCCTCGGTCCCCTACGACGTCGTGAGCACCGAGGAGGCGAGACAGCTCGCCGCCGGCAATCCCCTGAGTTTTCTCCACGTCACCCGGTCCGAAATCGATCTGCCGTCCGACACCGATCCGTACGCCGCCGAGGTCTACGCGCGGGCGCGCGCGAACTTCGATGCGCTGCGCCGCTCGGCGCCGCTCGTCGTGGAGGACGCGCCGGCGCTGTATTTCTACCGGCTCCGCATGGCCAGCCACGAGCAGACGGGGATTGCCGGCTGCTTCTCGGTCGATGAGTACGAGGCGGACGTCATCAAGAAGCACGAGCGCACGCGCCGCGACAAGGAAGACGACCGCACGCGCCACATCATCGAACTGCGCGCGCAGACAGGCGTCGTCTTCCTGACGTACCAGGCCGAACGGGGCGTCGATGCGATCGCGGACCGGGTCACGCACCAGGTGCCGCTGTACGATTTCACGGCCGCGGACGGCGTGCGCCACACCATCTGGCGTGCGGGTTCCGAGGACACGGCGGACCTGATGGCCGCGTTCGCGGGGATTCCGGCCCTGTACATCGCCGACGGCCATCACCGCGCCGCGAGCGCCGCGCGGGCCCGCGCGGAACTGACGGCGAAGGGGGATGCCGGTGAGGCGGATACGTTCATCGCCGTCGCGTTCCCCGACAACCAGATGCAGGTGCTGCCGTACAACCGGACGGTGAAGGATCTTGCGGGCCGCACGCCCGGGCAGTTTCTCGACGAGCTGCGAAAGGTCGTGACCGTCACACCGGGATCCGCGTCGCCGTCCAGGAAGGGACAGGTGAGCATGTATCTCTCGGGCGCGTGGCACGAGCTGGATTTCAGCGGGGTCAGGCCTGAGGACGACTCGCGCGCGAGCTCGCTCGACGTCGCGCGCCTGCAGCGCACCGTGCTCGAGCAGATCCTGAAGATCGGCGACGTGCGCAGCGACAAGCGGATCGATTTCGTCGGCGGCGCGCGCGGCACCGCCGCCCTCGAAGAGGCCGTCAATTCCGGCAGAGCCGCCGTCGCGTTCTCGATGTTCCCGGTGACGGTGGACGACCTGATGGCGATCGCGGACGCCGGCGGCATCATGCCGCCGAAGTCCACGTGGTTCGAACCGAAGCTCCGGGACGGCTTGCTGATACATACGATATAAACAGCGCCTGCGGCCACTTATGAAAGTTCTCATTGCCGACAAGTTCGAGCAGTCCGGCATCGACGGCCTCGAGGCCGCCGGCTGCGAGGTCCTGTTCGAACCGGACCTGAAAGACGAGGCCCTGACGGAGGCCATCCGTTCCTCGGGTGCCAGCGTGCTCATCGTCCGCAGCACGAAGGTGACCGCGCCCATGCTGGACGCCGGCCGGCTGTCGCTGATCGTGCGGGCGGGTGCGGGCTACAACACGATCGACGTGGCGGCGGCGTCGACGCGCGGCATCTACGTCTCGAATTGCCCGGGGAAGAATGCGATTGCGGTCGCGGAGCTGGCCTTCGCGCACATGCTCGCGCTCGACCGGCGGGTGCCCGACAACGTCGCGGACCTGCGCGCGGGCAAGTGGAACAAGAAGGAGTACTCGAAGGCCCAGGGGCTGTACGGCAGGACCCTCGGGCTCCTGGGCGTGGGCAGCATCGGCCAGGAGATGATTCGCCGCGCCGCCGGCTTCGGCCTGGACGTCGTGATCTGGAGCCGGCGCTATGCCGGCCAGCAGGGACCGCTGTCGGAGCAGGATGTGAAAGACCTGGGGCTCGAGGCCGCGTCGCGACTCATCAAGATCGAGCTGGCGGCAACGCCCGGAGACGTGGCGGCGCGCGCGGACATTCTCAGCGTCCACCTGGCGCTCGGGCCGGAGACGAAAGGCCTGGTGAATGCCGAGCTGCTCGGACGCCTGAAGCCCGGTGCGATGTTCATCAACACCGCCCGCGGCGAAGTCGTGGACCATGCCGCCCTGGCGGCCGCGTCCCGCGAGAAGAAGCTCCGTGTCGGCCTCGATGTCTTCGCGAACGAACCGTCGGCCGCCACCGCGGACTTCAACGACGAGCTCGCCGCACTGCCGAACGTCTACGGCACGCATCACATCGGCGCGTCGACCGACCAGGCCCAGGAGGCGATTGCCGCCGAGACCGTGCGCATCGTGCGGACCTACAAGGAGACCGGCCGCGTCCCGAACGTGGTCAATCTCGCGCGGCGGACCGCGGCGACCCACATGCTCGTCGTGCGCCACCGCGACCGTCCCGGCGTGCTGGCCCATGTCTTCGACCACCTCCGCAAGGCGCACCTGAACGTGCAGGAGACCGAGAACATCGTGTTCGAGGGGGGCGAAGCGGCCGTGGCCCGTATCAATCTCGACGGCGCACCCCCCGCCGAGGCGTGCGATCGTATCCGCGAGAACCCCGACGTGCTGGATCTTCAAATGGTGACACTGTGACGACGAATCGTATTTTCAACTTCTCGGCCGGCCCCGCGGTACTCCCGCCCGAGGTGCTCGAGGAAGCGCGCGAGAATCTCCTGTCGATGCCTGGCGTGGGCATGTCGATCCTCGAGATCAGCCATCGCTCGAAGCCGTTCGACGAGATCATCGAGGGGGCCGAGGCCGACCTGCGCGCCCTGGCCGGCATCCCGGACGGGTACAAGGTCCTGTTCCTGCAGGGAGGCGCAAGCCTCCAGTTCTCGATGGTGCCGATGAACATCCTGCCGCCGGGCGGATCGGCCGACTACATCGTCACCGGCGCCTGGTCGCAGAAGGCGGTGAAGGAAGCGAAGCGCGTCGGGGGCGTGAAGATCGCCGCGTCGACGGAGGGGGACACCTTCAACCGGGTCCCGGCGCAGGCGGAGCTCACACTCGACCCGGCCGCCGCCTACGTCCATTACACGACGAACAACACGATCTTCGGCACCGAGTTCCACTACGTTCCCGAGACGGGCGGCGTGCCGCTCGTGGCCGACGCGTCGTCGGACATCTTCAGCGGTCCGATCGATGTCTCGAAGTTCGCGCTGATCTACGCGGGCGCGCAGAAGAACCTGGCGCCCGCGGGTGTGACGCTCGTCATCATCCGCGACGACATGTTGACGCGCACCCCGTCGTCCATACCGACGATGCTGCAGTATCCGATCCATGCGGATAACAAGTCGCTCTACAACACGCCGCCGGTGTTCACGATTTACGTGATGCGCCTCGTCCTGGCCTGGCTGCTGAAGCAGGGCGGCCTGGCGGCGATCGAGCAGGTGAACGCGCGGAAGGCCGACACGCTCTATGCCGAGATCGACCGGACCGGTTTCTACCGCGCGCACGCCCAACCGGGGAGCCGGTCGCGGATGAACGTCACGTTCCGGCTGCCCGGCGAGGACCTCGAGAAACGGTTCGCGAAAGAGGCGACCGCGGCCGGGCTCGACGGGCTCAAGGGGCACCGCTCGGTTGGCGGGATGCGCGCTTCGATCTACAATGCATTTCCGGAAGCGGGCGTCGATGCCCTCGTCTCGTTCATGCGGGACTTCGAAAAGAGAAACGGCTGATCCAACTGACGACTCGGGACCCGCGTTCGACTCTGCAAGCGACTGCGACGGCCTACTCGCTCACTTCGCTGAACTGGATTGCGGCCGCCATCATGGCGGCGCTCCATGTCATCGCGTTCTGGGCGCTGTTTCATATCACCTGGACGAGGCTGCTGGCCCTCGTCGTCGCCCACTGGATCGTGGTGGGGCTCGGCATCAGCATCGGGTACCACCGCCTGCTGACGCATCGCGGCTTCAAGACTTCCAAACCGGTCGAACATTTTCTCGCGCTGTGCGGGTCGTTCGCGCTCGAGGGGGGGCCGATCTTCTGGGTGGCGACCCACCGGGTGCACCACCAGCACTCCGACAAGGACGGCGACCCGCACACGCCGCGGGAAGGCGGGTTCTGGGCGCACATGGGCTGGGTGCTCTTCGGCAACCGCCAGCACAATCAGGATCCGGTCAGCTCGAAGTACGCGCCCGACCTGGCCGCCGATCCCTTCTATCGCTGGCTGACCAACTGGCACTGGGTGCCGATGGCGGTCGTCGGTGCGCTCACGATCGTCTTCGCCGGCTGGGGCATGGCGGCCTGGGTGATGTGCCTGCGGATGGTGCTCGGGCTGCACTTCACCTGGCTGGTCAACTCCGCGACGCACATGTGGGGCAGCCGGCGCTTCGACACCCGCGACGATTCCCGCAACAGTTGGTGGGTCGCGATCCTGACCTTCGGCGAGGGGTGGCACAACAACCACCACGCGCACCCGGTGTCGGCGCGCCACGGCCTGGCGTGGTGGGAGCTGGACGTGTCCTGGCTGACCCTGAGGCTCCTCCGGAGCGTGGGACTCGTGTGGGACGTCAAGGTGGCGAAAGTGGCCTCACCCGCGCCTGAAAACGCCCCCCTTTCCGCCTGATCGCGCCGATTCCGCGCGCCGTTCGCGGCAATTACACAACTCTTACAAACGCCCCGTCCGCGGCTTGCTATCGTGGGCTCTCGGACTAGGCGCGCACGGCGCGCCTGCGAGGGAGCGGCGCGGGGCGCAGGGGTCCCC
>JBBECO010000194.1:0-17187 GCA_040881785.1 Vicinamibacterales bacterium | reverse complement strand
AATCGCTAATCGCTAATCGCTAATCGCTGATCGCTGATCGCTGATCGCTGATCGCGAATCATGGATCAGTGATTCGTGATTCGTGATTCGTGATTAGAGATTCGTGATTAGAGATTAGAGATTAGAGATTAGAGATTGCCCTCAGATCCTCAGAAACTTCCGCATCCGCGTCAGGAAGGTCCCCGGCGCCTCGACCACCGCCGCGCCTGACGCCGCGGCGCGCACGCCTTCGAGCTCCGTGCGGCGCGTGGCCGCGGCGATGCCGACCTGCTCGACGGTCTGGGGGCTCACGTCGGCCAGGTCCCGGAACACGGGGGCCGAAATCTCGAGGAGGTCTACGTCTCCCTGCGCGACGACGGTGGCCGAGCGCCGTTCACCGGTGAGCAGCGACATCTCTCCGAAATAGCCCCCCTCCTCGATCCGGGCGAGCTCGCGCCGGTCGGCTCCCGTGACGACCGCCGCGCTGCCGCCGACCACGACATACATCGAATCGCCGGGCTCCCCTTCGCGGACGATCGTCTCGCCGCTGCCGAACCGCACGATCGTCGTCGCCGCGGCGACCGTTTGCCGCTGCGCCTGGTCGAGCGGCGCGAACAGTTCGAGCCGCCCGAGCACGTCCAGACGCTCGGCGACCTGCGCGTCTTCGTCGACGACCGGCATGTCCTTCGTGTACTCGGCCTGGATCGGATACGGGATCTCGACGCCTTCCCGCTTGAAGCCGTAGTAGATCGCGGCGCGCACCTGGTCGGCGGCCTCCTCGTCGAGCTCGAAATCCTCGGTCCAGAACCGGACGCGGTAGATGATCGACGAATCCGCGAAATCATGGATCATCGCGTCCGGGGCCGGGGCCGTCAGCACCAGCGGGCAGTTGGTGAGCGCCGTCCGGATCACCGACTTCACGCGGTTCGGCGGCGCGTCGTAGGTGACGCCGACGTCGATGAAGAGCCGCATCGGCGCGGCCGGCTCCGAGAAGTTGGTGATCGCCGCCTTGCCGATCTCGCTGTTGGGCACGATGACGAAGTTGCCGGTCTTGGTCCGCAGCTTGGTCGCGCGCCACGTCACTTCGGCAACGCGCCCCTCGTGTTCGCCGACGGTGATCCAGTGGCCGATGCTGAACGGCTTCTCGCTCTGGATCGCGAGGCCCGCGAAGGCGTTGCCGAGCGTGTCCTGCAGCGCAAAGCCCACCACCACGGCGCCAATCGCCGAGGTCGCGAGAATCTCGGGGCCGAAGGCAAAGGTCGCGACCAGCATCAGCGAGCCGATGACGAACGCGTCCTGCACGATCGACGGGAAGCGGTCCGGCACCCGGTCGGCCCGCAGCGGATTGAGCAGCGCCACCACGACGAGGTTGATGAGCGCCGCCGTCAGCGCGAGGTTTTCGAAACTGGCGAGCTGGCTTTCCCGATCCTTGTGGAGTTCCGGCTCCAGCACGAAGAACACGTGCAGCAGCGCGTAGGCCCCGAGGAGAAAGATCGACAGACGGAGCTTGCGCTTGACGAGCCGGTTGATCGTGAAGCTGGAGAGCGCGAGCGTCGCCGCCAGTGCGGCGACGCTCACCATCAGGTGGATGTGGGAAAGATCCACGGTTATGGTCGCGGATGCGAAACTAACCGGCGATCCCCTTCTTGAACGCTTCGATCTCGGCCGGCGTCAGCGGCGGCAGCGTGACCTTCGACGGGTTCGGTCCGCCTGGAGCCGCGCGATCCTTGCCCACCGCTCGATTGCCTGCCGATGCGGACGCCTGGGTGGACTCGGCCTGCTTGCCCTTCGACAGCGAGAGCGATCCGAGGCCGAAACCCTTCTTCTTCGGTTTCTCCTCCTCCTTGGCCTCTTTCTCGCCGCTCCCGCCGGCCACCCCGCGCGTGCCGGCCGCGACCGCGGTGATCTCCGCCAGCGGCGTGACGTCGAAGGTGATCGCCGAGCCGTACCGCGCCTCAACCATGGCCGTGCCGGTGAGCTTGTCGGACTTGATCTGGCGGTTCAACTTGTCGATGCGGCCGCGGGTTTCCGGATGGGAGGCGAACAGCCCGTTGCGTTCGTCCTTCTCGTCCTTGTTCCGGTCGGCCAGCTTGGTCAGGAACGTGCCGAGGCCGGACGGGCTGTACGACACGCTGTTGGCGAGCCGGAGACCGACCTCATCGGCGTCTTCCTCGTCGCCGCGATCGAAACCCTTTTCGACGATGTTGTCGTACGCAACATTCGCAAGCCCCTCGAACAGCGCGTTGCTGCCGGGCGCCATGTCGGCCGTCAGCTCGAAGGTCTTGCTCTTCTTGATCGCGTTGACGGTGTGCCTCCGCGTAATGTGTGCGATCTCGTGACTGAGCACGCCCGCAAGTTCCGCTTCGCTCTTGATGAAGCCGAGCGCGCCGCGCGTGATGTGAACGAGACCCCCGGGCGACGCAAATGCATTGACGCCGTCGGTGTCGAGGACGATGAACTCCCAGTTCAAGTCGGGCCGCGGGCTCGCCTTGGCGAGCGTCATGCCGACCAGCGTCACGTACTTCGTGACCGCGGCGTCCTGGAACACGCCGAACTCGACCCGGACCCGGTCGCTGACCTTGTCGCCAATCTTCCGTTCATCGGCGTCCGTGATCACCAGGTCGCGGATCTTCTGAGCCTTGTCCTTGGCATCGTTGGCCTTGCGGAGCTTGCCTCCAATGCCGCCCAGCTGGGCGTACGCGGGTGCGGCCGTCAACACGAGCGCGAGCGCGATTGCAATCCTCTTCATCACTTGGCTTCCTCGTTGTTCACTGCTCGCGGGGCCCCACCCCCGCTCGCTGCCGCTGCGCCGCTCGAAGACTCGCTGCTCGCGGCGGCCGCAGGCGCTTCTTCATTTGACGCTCGCGGGGCCCCACCCCCGCTCGCTGCCGCTCCGCTGCTCGCGGCGGCCGCTGGCGCCTCCGGCATCGGCGAGGGGACCCGGATTTCAAAGATGGCGACCGCCTGCGTCTTCCCCTTGACCGTGACGTCGCCGAGCGGCTGAATGTCGAACGACCCGGTCAGCCGCGTCCGCGTGGCGTCGCTGATGATAATCCGTGTTTTGTAATCCTTGTTCAGCGATTCCAGCCGGGCGCCGAGGTTCACATTATCGCCGATAACGGTGTAGCTCATGATCGACGAGGATCCGATGTTCCCGGCGATCATCTCCCCGGAATTGACGCCAATCCCGATATCGAGCTGGGCGCGCCCCTCGGCGGCCCACTTCCGATTCAGCTCCCCCAGCTCATGGACCATGTCCACCGCCGTCTGGGCGGCGTGTTCGGCGTGCGCGGGATCGTCCAGCGGCGCCCCGAAGAGCGCCATGACCATGTCGCCGACGAACTTGTCGACCGTCCCCTCGTGCCGGAACACGATCGTCACCATCCGCGAAAAGTACTCGTTGAGCTGCCCGACCAGTTCCTCAGGCTGCCCCTTTTCGGTGATCGTCGTGAAGCCGCGGATGTCGGAGAAGAGCACGCTCATGTCGCGCCGCTTGCCGCCAAGCTCCGCCCGTTCGGGATGCGCGATCAACTGGTCGTAGACGTCCTTCGACACGTACCGGCCGAAGAGCCGCTTGACCTGCCGCTTCTCGCGCCCCTCGACGAAGTACTGGTAGGCCGTCCCGGAAAAGAGCGCCAGCGCCATCGCCGACATCGGCTGGATCATGTTGATCCAGAGGCCCCCTTTGAAGGCCGTCACGGCATAGAACACCGAGACGGCCATGACGGCAAGGGCGCCCGGCGCCGCCCGCTGGAAGGGGAAGAACGCGGCCAGCAGCCCGACGACGATCGCGGTCGCGACGGTGGCGGCGATCGACCAGGCCCGGCCCGCCGGGCGAATGAAGCGGTTCGACAGGATGCTGTCGGCGATGCTGGCGTGCATCTGGACGCCCGGCATCCGTCCCTGCCCTTTGCTGTCGAACGGGCTCTGGAAGATGTCCACGAGCCCCGAGGCGGTCAGGCCGACGAAGACGATCTTGTCCTTGAACACCAGCGGGTCGAGGTCCGGTTTCTCGTCCCCCAGGAGCTGGATCTCCGAGTTGATGAGATGACGGACCTCGTAGCTGGTATACGGCTTCTCGCCATTCGGCAGCAGCGCCGGCGCCCGGTAATTGACGAGCATCGTCAACTGCTCCTTCATGGCGCCGGGAGTGGTGCCGTCGGCGATCTGCGACGACAGCAGCGGGACGCGGCGGTCCCGGATGTGAAGCGTGCGCCCTTCGAGGATGACTTCTTCAGGGCGGACATCGAGACCGCGCAGCGCGGCTGCCACGCCGAGCGACGGCATGAAGCGATCGCCCACGCGGACGAACGGCGGGATCCGTCGAAGGCCGCCGCTCCCGTCGAGGATGGCGTAGTTGTGGCCGAGCGCCGGGCCGACCGCCGACAATTTCGGGAACGGCGTCGTGATCGTGCTGCGCTCGTACATGCCGGGACCAAGGCGGTACGGCTCCGCCGTCCACTCGGACGGCTTGTTCAGCATCTCGCCGCCGCTCACCAGCCCTTCGTAGGTCGCGTCCGCCAGCAGGATCGTGGCCGGGGCTGCGGCGATCGACGCCGCCAGCGCCTCGTCCGACTCCTCGCCGGAGAGCTCGGTGCTGCCCAATCGGTGCCGCAGGACGCGGTCCCCTTCGGTGAACGCGAAGTCGAGGGCGATGACCTTCGCAGGCGCGCGATTGAGAAAGTCGACGAGGAGTGAAACTGCGGCCCGCGGCCAGGGCCACCGGCCGAAGACGGGATCCAGATCGCGGATGGTCGTGTCGTTCAATTCGACGATGACGATGTCGCGGCTGACATCCGGCGGCACGGTGGCGACCGTGCGCATCCGCCAGTCATAGAGGTCGAGCTCGGACTTGTCGAGCAGGCCTGTGGCCGCCAGCGCCAGGACGATGGCGGCAGCACCAACACCGAGTACAACGCCTGCCGCCGTCTTGCGCATCCGTGTAATCCGTGTGATCCGTGTAATCCGTGGAGAAAAAAATAGCCCCGCGCGCGCGAGGCTATCTCAAAACCGACGAATCTATGATGAATGGTACCGGTACGGGGATTCGAACCCCGGTTCCGTGGCTGAGAACCACGTGTCCTGACCCCTAGACGATACCGGCACGGCGCCGAATAGGAACCCCTGATGTTATCAGCGGGCCCTGCGACGGTCAAGGTGGGTGCGGTTATCATCGAGAGATGAAATTTCTCGTCAGCCTGCTCCTGATCCTCGCCCTCGCCGCCGGCGGCGCCTATCTCTACGCCGGACGGATGTCCGGCCCTTCGATCGAGTTCGTCCGTCCTGAAAAGTTCCTCGGCGCGTCCACCCCCGTCGAGGTCTTGGTCGGAGCCCCCGGCGCGGAGCTCACGAGCCTCACGATGACGCTCGAGCAGAACGGGAAGCAGTACCCCGTCTACGCGCTCGGCGACCAGGGAGCGGACGTCAAGGAGGAGGCGAAGGAGGGAGGCGGGACCGTCCTGCGTGTGACACGCGAGATCGGCCGGCAGTCGGTGCCGGAGCTGCAGTCGGGTCCGGCGCGGATCCTCGTCACGGCGTCGCAGCCGGTCCTCCGCGGGATCCGCGTCGCGGAGACCACCGCGATCAAGGACGTCCAGGTCCGGCTCGAGCGCCCGCGCGTCTCGGTGCTCTCGACGCACCACTACATCAATCACGGCGGCAGCGAAGTGGTCGTCTATCGCGCGACGCCGGAGGACGTGACGTCGGGGGTGATCGTCGGCGACCTCGAGTATCCGGGCTACCCGGCCGCGGGGCTGGGCGTGCCGGGCGTGAACGTCACCGATCCGGCCGTGCGCGTGGCGTTCTTCGCCCTGCGATACGACCAGGACCTGAAGACGCCGATTCGCGTCTTCGCGCGCGACGAAGCGGGGAACGCAGCGCAGGCGGACTTCGACAAGCGCATTTTCCCGAAGCCGTTCAGGAAGAGCCGGATGGAGCTGACCGACAGCTTCATCGACCGTGTCGTGCCGGCGATCCTCGAGGGCACCCGCGAGGTCAATCCGGAGGGGGACAACCTGGCGAAGTTCCTGGTGATCAACGGCGAGCTGCGGCAGAAGAATGCCGACAAGATTGCGTCGTTCGCCGGGCAGACAGCCCCGGAGATGCTCTGGGGCGGTGCCGTCTTCTACCCCTTCACGAACACCGGGGTGCAGTCCGCCTTCGCCGACGCGCGGACGTATGTCTACAAAGGCAAGGAAGTGGACCGGCAGACGCACCTGGGGTTCGACCTTGCCTCCTACGCCGGGACGCCGATCGTGGCGTCCAACCGCGGCACGGTGCTCTTTGCCGAAGAGCTCGGGATCTACGGCAACTGCGTGATCATCGACCACGGCATGGGGGTGCAGTCGCTGTACGCGCACCTGTCGTCCATGGACGTGAAGCCCGGCGACATGGTCGAGAAGCAGCAGCAACTCGGCCGCAGCGGCATGACCGGGATGGCCGGCGGCGACCACCTGCACTTCACGATGCTGGTCAACGGCCACATGGTGAACCCCGTCGAGTGGTGGGACGGGCACTGGATCGAAGACCGTATTCTCAGAAAACTGCGGGAGGCCGGGGGGACGCAGGAGCCTCGGTGAGACTGCGTCAGTGCCTGCGATATCATACGAAATCCATGCGCATAAAGGTTTTTGGCCCGATCGCGGTCGCGCTGTTCGTCACGGTCTCGGCCTGCTCGGGCGGCGAAGAGCAGGTCTCTCATGCCGACATGAAGCACGTCGATCAGGCGACGGCCGGCACGGTGACCGGACGGGTGACCTTCGAAGGCACGCCGCCGGCGAATCCCACGGTTCGGATCGCGGGTGATCCGAAATGCGCGAGCGCCACCGGCATGACCTTCGAGCACTACATCGTGAAGGACGGCGGCCTCGACAACGTGTTCGTGTACGTCAAGGACGGTCTCGGCAACTACCACTTCGACACGCCCGCCGAGCCGGTGACGCTCGATCAGCAGGGCTGCCGCTACGTGCCGCATGTGATCGGCCTGCAGGTGGGCCAGCCGCTCGAGGTCACCAACAGCGACGACACCATGCACAACGTGCACGCGCTGCCGGAGACGAACCGCGAGTTCAACTTCCCCCAGCACCGGAAAGACCAGCGCGACACGAGAACCTTCACGGCGGCCGAGGTGATGGTGCCGCTGAAGTGCGACCTCCACCCGTGGATGAGCGCCTTCGTGGGCGTGGTCGCGCACCCGTACTTCGCGGTCACGGCCAATGGCGGCCGGTTCGAGTTCAAGAACCTGCCCCCCGGCACCTACACGGTCGAGGCGTGGCACAGCAAGGCGGGGACCGAGACCCAGCAGGTCACCATCGGCGAGAAAGAGACCAAGAACGTCGCCTTCACCTTCCGGTCGCCGGCGGCCAACTAGCATGAAATCAGCAGGTGCGGTCGCACTGGCGGACGGACGGAGCCGCGCAGCGGACTACGTCACCCTGGCGAAGCCCCGCCTGAACATGCTGGTCGTCGCCTCGACGCTCGCCGGGTTCGCGATGGGCCGCGGAGAGATGTCGGACGCGGGACTCGTGCTGGCGATGCTGGCTGGAACGGCCGGCGTCGCCGGCGGCGCCTCGGCGTTCAACCAGGTCTACGAACGCGACACCGACGCGCTGATGCGGCGGACGCGGCTGCGGCCGATGGCGGACGGCCGGATGGCCGTGCTCGACGCGTTGATCTTCGCGGCGGTCCTCGCGGGGGCCGGCCTCCTCACCCTGGCCCTGTTCGTGAATCCGCTCTCGTCGGCGGTTGCGCTGGCCACCCTGATCTTCTACGCGGCGATCTACACGCCGCTCAAGCCGCGGAGCTCGTTTGCGACCGTGATCGGGGCCGTCCCCGGTGCGTTGCCGCCGGTGATCGGCTGGGCGGCGGCTACCAACACGCTGTCGCGCGAGGCGTGGATCCTGTTTGGCATCCTGTTCCTCTGGCAGCTTCCCCACTTTCTCGCCATTGCGTGGATGTACCGCGACGACTACGCGCGCGCCGGCTTCCCGATGCTGCCGGTGATCGAGCCCGACGGCCGCAGCACGGTCCGGCAGTCGGTCGCGTACGCCGCGGCGCTGCTGCCGCTGGCCCTGGCGCCCACGCTCGTCGGCATGGCGACGCCGTTCTATTTTGCCGGGGCGCTGGTGCTGACGCTTCTCTTCGTGGCGCTCACGCTGCGGTTCGCGCAGACACGCGCCGTCGCAGACGCCAGGCGCGTCTTCTTCGGATCCATCCTCTACCTGCCGCTGCTCTGGATCCTGATGATTGCGGGACGCACGTGAGCGGGCCGCTGACGAGCGCGTCCCGCCGGGGTCATGGGAAATGGGAAATGGCAAATGGGAAAGGGCATCGTCCGGCGGCGCTTTCCCATTTCCCATTTCCCATAACCCATATCTCAGTCCGCCCAGGCCGCGATGGCCAGGTGGCCTGGTGCAGCTGACAGACCTGCCGGCCGTCAACGCCACGCTCAACGGCATCTCGGCCGTCCTGCTGATGATCGGCTACGTCCTGGTCCGGCAGCGGAAACTCGAGCAGCACCGGCGCGTGATGATCGCCGCCTTCTCCACCTCGGTCCTGTTCCTCATCTGCTACGTGATCTACCACGCCAACGTCGGATCGAGGCGGTTTCCCGGCCAGGGACCGGTCCGCAGCGTCTATTTCTTCGTTCTGATCACCCACATCGTGCTCGCGGCGCTCGTGCCGCCGATGGCGATCATCACGCTCTCGCGCGGCCTCCGCGCGCGCTATGACACACACCGGCGGATCGCGCGCTGGACGCTGCCGATCTGGCTCTACGTCTCGGTCACGGGTGTCATCGTGTACGTGATGCTCTACCGGATGTTCTGACGGACGGGAGGGGCGATCGGCATGCTGATGACCGTCCATCCGAGAGCCGTCGCCGGCGCCGCGGCGCTGCTCATCGCCGCGTTCCTGCTGCTGCTCTTTGTCTACCGCCGCCGGAACTACATCCTCTACTGGTCGGGCGCCTGGTTCCTGACCGCCCTGGCCATGTTGCTGGCCTCGCGCGACTACACCGGCGAGAAAACGACGGCGTTCGCCTACGGCCTCTCGCAGTTCCTCAGCATTGTCTCGGGCCTGGTGTTCGTGCTCAGTGCGGACGCGTACCGCTCGCGCGTGGCGCTGCGCAAGGCGTACGCGGTGGCGCTGCTGCCGGTCTTTCTCTGGTTTGCGCTCTCGCCGCTCGTGCTCGGGCCGCGGTCGGTCTTCGCGCCGGGGCACCTGCTGATCGGCGGGTCGCTGGTCGCGGCCGGCGCGGCGCATCTGTTTCTGGTGCGTGGGACACGGCTCGTGGGCGCGGCCGTCGCGGGTCTGATGCTCGTGCTCACCGGGGTCGCGCACGTCTGGATCGCCTACAGCGTCGCCGACCCCAACGACGAAGCCGCGGCGCAGGTCGTGTTCGTGATGACCGCGGCCTTCCTGCTCACGGCGCTCGGCATGCAGCTCATGACGTTCGAAGACATGACCTACGAGCTGCGCTTCGCCAACCGCGACCTGGAGCGCGCACAAACGGAGCTGCGCGAGCTGGTCATCACCGACCCGCTGACGACGTGCCGGAACCGCCGGTTCTTCGACGAGATCATCGGCCGCGAACTGCAGCGCCACCGCCGGTACGAGGTACCGCTGTCGATGATCTTCGTGGACGTCGATCGCTTCAAGGCCATCAACGACACCCACGGCCACGAGGCCGGCGACCAGGTGCTGCAGGCCGTGGCCGGCTTCCTGATGAAGAACGTCCGCGAGGCCGACTACGTCTTCCGCTGGGGGGGCGACGAGTTCCTGATCCTGCTCTCGTGCCGCGAAGCCGAGGCCCGCGCCCGCGCCGCCGCGCTGCAAAGCAGCTTCGCGAAATCCGCCGCTGCCGCCGGCCTCCCCCACGGCGTCGGCCTCAGCATCGGCGTCACCGAGGTCCCTGTCGGCACCACCGACATCATGCGCTACGTGAAAGAGGCGGACGAGAGGATGTATGCCGATAAGCGTGCCTCGCGGTGACGGCTCGAGCGAACGCGCCGAGGCGGTATTCTTTTATCAGTGCGCGTGGGGCCCCACCCCCACGCGCTCTCACTCGCGGGCGCCGCTCCGCGGCGCTACCCTCCGGCCGCTCGCTCGGGCCGCAGGCGCTCGTGTGTTATCCGTTAGATTCGTGTGATCCGTGTTTATGACAAGAATCCTCAGCGCCGTGGCCGTCGTGGCAATTGGTCTGGTCGCCTTCTTCCTCTGGCGGGGGGCCGGTCGCACCGATGTCATGTCCCTCGTCCCCTCGGCGGATCAGAACGTCCTCCTCATCACCATCGACACGCTCCGCGGTGATGCGCTGGGGAGCTACGGGGGACGGGCCGCGACGCCGAACCTCGACCAGCTGGCCGCGGAGGGGATTCGGTACACCTTCGCGCACGCGCATGCCGTGGTGACGCTGCCCTCCCACGCGAGCATCCTGACGGGACGGTATCCGTTCGAGCACGGCGTCCGCGACAACGCGGGTTTTCGTCTGAGTGACGACGCCGAGACGCTCGCCGAGCTCGCCAGGCAGCAGGGATTCGCCACCGCCGCGTTCGTCGGCGCGTTTCCGCTGGACCGTCGCTTCGGCCTCGCACAGGGGTTCGATACCTATGACGATGTCGGCGGCCGCGAAGTGAAGCAGGGAGACTTCGCGTTCACCGAACGGCGTGCCGAAGTGGTGGTCACGGCGGCGCGCGAATGGATCGGCCGGCAGGAGGGCAAGTGGCTCACGTGGGTCCACGTCTTCGATCCCCATTCGAGCTACTCGCCACCCCCGCCGTTCGACACGCAGTACTCGGCGGACCCGTATGCCGGTGAAGTCGCATACGTGGACCAGGCGCTCGGCCCGCTGCTCGAGGCCGCTCGACAGAGCACGCGGCCGACGACCGTGATCGTGACCGCGGACCACGGCGAGGGCCTCGGGGAACATGGCGAGCCGACACACGGCACGTTCGCCTATGAGTCCACGCTGCGGGTGCCGCTGATCATCGCGCAACTCGAAGGGTCCGAGGGTTCGAACGTCCGAGGGTCCGAGGGTCCGCGGGTGTCAGACGCACCGGTCCGCCACGTCGACATCCTTCCCACGATTGCCGAACTGCTGCAGTTGAGCGCCCCAGCCGGGCTGCCGGGCAGGTCGCTGCTGACAGCGGACGCCGGGGATCCCGGCCCGAGCTACTTCGAGGCGATGACGCCGATGGTCGCGCGGGGATGGGCGCCGCTCTCGGGTGTGCTCGTCGGACGCGAGAAGTACATCGACCTCCCGATCGAAGAGCTGTACGACCTCGCGGCGGATCGCAAAGAGGAGCACAACCTCGTCGCGAAACAGCCCGAGCGCACCCGGCAGCTCGTCGCCGAGCTCCGCCGCTTCAGCGCGGCGCTCCCCGGCGAGGCCCAGGCCGAAAACGCAGAAGTCCGCGAGCGGCTGCAGGCGCTCGGCTACGTGTCGGGATCCGCCCCGCGAAAGGCGGCTTACACCGCGGAGGACGACCCCAAGAACCTGATCGACGTGGAGCGGCTGATGATGGAAGGTATCGACCATCACCTGCGCGGGCGCCCCGCCGAGGCTGCGGCGGCCTACCGGAAGGTCATCGCTCGTCGTCCGGACATGCGGCTTGCCTATCTGCGTCTCGGGTTCGTCCTCTGGGACGCAGGCGCACCGGACCAGGCGATCGCGGCGCTGCGCGAAGGGCTGGCGAAGCTCGGCCCCGACATCGAGCTCGAGATCCGCCTCGGCACGTACCTCGCGGAGACGGGAAACGCGGCCGAAGCGATGCCCATTCTCGAGCGCGTGACCAAGGCTGCCCCCGACAACAGCGAAGCGCTCAACGCGCTCGGCATCGCCTACGCGCGCGCGGACCAGGCCGGGCGCGCGCTTCATACATTCCGGCGCGCAATCGAGGTCAATCCGCGGGACGTGTACGCGCATGAGAACATCGGCACCGTCCATCTGCAGCAGAACGATCTCGCATCGGCGCACGCCGCGTTCAGCCGCGCCATCGAAAATGATCCGCGGTCCTCGCGCGGTCACGCCGGCCTGGGTGTCGTCGCGCGCCAGCAGGGGCGCCTGGACGAGGCGATCGTGGAGTGGCGGAAGGCGGTCGAGCTCGATCCCACCAACTTCGATGCGCTGTTCAATCTGGCGAGCGCACTGGCGGGCGCCGGACGCGTCGAGGAAGCACGGCCCTACATGACGCAGTTCATCCAGACTGCGCCGAAGGCGTTCTACGGTCCTGACATCGAGCGGTTCCGTCAATTTCTGACGGGGAGACGCTGATGGTCATGATGGGCAGAAACCGGCTGCTGATACTCGCAGCGATCGCCGTTCTGGGGGTGGGTGCAGGGCTCTACCTGGCACGGATCCGCGATGGAGCCGGGTTCCCGGCCGCTGCTGAGGGTCCGGTGGTGTTCATCTCGATCGACACCCTGCGCGCGGACCGCCTGCCGGCCTACGGCAGCACGCGGACGACGACGCCGAACATCGACAGGCTCGCCGCCGACGGCGTGCTGTTCGAGAATGCCTACGCGCACTCGCCGCAGACGCTGCCGTCGCATACGTCGATCCTCTCCGGCGAGCTGCCGTTCGAGCACGGCGTCCGGGACAACATCGGCTTCACGGTGAGGGCAGGCCAGCGCTTCCTGCAGCACGCCCTCAAGGACGCGGGCTTCGAAACCGGCGGGTTCGTCTCGTCCTACGTGCTCCGCGAGCAGGTCGGCTTCAACCAGGGGTTCGACACGTTCGACGACGAGCTGCCGGCCGTCTCGCCCGAGCAGCCGCTCGGCTCGGTGCAGCGCGGCGGCGAGCAGACGATGGCGGCGGCGGCGGCGTGGGTCGATGCGCGAGGGTCGTCGAAGTTCTTCCTCTTTGCGCACATCTACGAGCCGCACACACCCTATACGCCTCCGGCGCGATTTGCGAATGCGGATCCGTATGATGGAGAGGTCGCCTACGCGGATGAGATCGTCGGCAAGCTCCTCGACCACCTTCGCGCGAAGGGTCTCTATGACGATGCAACCATCGTCCTGTTTTCGGACCATGGTGAGGGGCTCGGCGACCACGGCGAGGAGGAGCACGGGATCTTCCTGTATCGCGAGACGATCCAGGTCCCGCTGATCATCAAGCTGCCGGCGTCCGCGGGGGCCGGCCGGCGCGTGGCGGAGCCGGTGCAGCATATCGATCTGGTTCCGACGATCCTGGATCTCTTCCGCCTAAAGGCGGAAGCCACTAGAAATCAAGAGGGACAGGCGGAAGGAACACGCGGCCGGTCGCTGCTGCCGGTCATGACCGGCGCCGGCACGCTGGCAGCCGCCAACATCTATTCGGAGTCCCTGTCCCCCCGCTACCACTTCGGCTGGAGTGAGCTCTACGCGCTCAGCGACGACCGGTATCGCCTGATCCGCGCGCCCCAGGACGAGTTGTACGATCTCGCGCAGGATCCACGCGAACTGAAGTCGATTGCGAGCGACCGGACACAAGTCACGAGCGCCATGCGCTCGGCGCTCGACGGCATGATCGCGGACACGAGGGTTGCGGCGCCATCGGCGGTCTCGGACGAAGACCGCCAGAAGCTCGCGGCGCTCGGCTATGTCGGCACGCAGAGCGGCGCCGCGCTGCAGCTCCCCGGCGACCAGCTCCCGGACCCCAAGGACAAGATCGACGTCCTGCAGATGTACCGCCGCGCCGTGCGTCTTGCGGGTGAGCGGAAGCACGCCGAAGCGGTCACCCTCTTCCGGCAACTGCTGCAGAGCGATCCCGGCATGACGGACGTGTGGCTGCAGCTGGCCGAGGCCAGCAACCGTCTCGGCCGGCCCGCGGAGGCCCTGGCCGCCTACAAGGAAGTGATCTCCCGCGATCCGAAGAATCCCGCCGCGCTCACCGGCGCCACCGCGACGCTGCTGCGGGCCGGGCGTATCGCCGAGGCCAGGGCGCACGCCGAGCTCGCCGTGGAGGCCGCGCCGGCGATCGCGCATGAAACGCTGGCGCGCATCGCCGTCCACCAGAAAGACGAAGCCGCCGCCCGTCGTCATGCGCAGCTCGCGCAGCAGGCGGATCCCACGCTGCCGATGACGGCGTTCATCGAAGGGATGATCCTGCACGGCCGAGGCGAGTACGCGGGGGCCGCGAGACAGCTCCTGCAGGCGAAGCAGGCCATGACGGGTCGCACCGAGCAGCTGGCCGACCTGAACTATCTGGCGGGCGATTCGCTGGCGCGGATGGAACAGTACGCCGAGGCCGAGCAGCTCTTCAAGGCTGAGCTCGCGGTCTTTTCGTCCCACGTTCCGTCCCATACCGGACTGGCCATGCTCTACAAGGCCACGGGGCGCGATGCCGAGGCCGAGCGCGCCATCGAGCATCTGCTCAGGACCTCTCCGAATCCCGCGGGAATCGACGCCGCCGCCCAGCTCTGGACCATGTTCGGGGAACCCGGGAAGGCCGCGGCGTTGAGGGCTCGACAGCGGCGGGGACCGGGGTAAAATTAAACGGTTACCTGCGAATCGCGGCAGCGGTCCTTGCCAGCAGAACGGCTGCCACTCTGAAGTTACTTGGGGGTCCCCTGTGCCTCGACGTCTCTCTTTTCTGCTCGCCGTCGTCGCACTCCTCGGTGCGGCAGGGCTCGCGGCGCAGTCTGCGAAGCCCGAGCAGACCGCGCCGCCCGCTCAGGAATCCGGCGGCGGCCAGGTCACCTTCCGATCGGGCGTGGACCTCGTGCGCTTCGACGTTCGCGTCGTGGACGGCACCGGCAAGCCGATCACCGACCTGAAGCCCGAGGAAGTCGAGATCTACGAAGACGGCACGCGGCTGCCGGTCGTCCTGTTCCAGCGCGTCACCGAGCCCTCCGGCAGTTACGTGGAGGAAGCCATCCGCGCGACGACCGCGGAAGTGTCGTCGAACACCGCCTTCCCGCGCGGCCATCTCTACATCCTGATCTTCGACCAGCAGCACATCACGCCCGGCAACGAGCAGCGCGCGCGCCGGGCGGCCGAAGCGTTCATCCGCCGCCGCGTGCGGCCGTCGGACCGCGTGGCGCTTTTCGCGATCCCCGGCCCGGGCCCCCAGCTCGGGTTCACGGCGAACACGCTGCGCGCGATCAAAGCCCTCGAGTCGATCCGCGGCACCTATCAGCGCACTCCACCGGGCGCCTACAGCATTCCGACCTACGACGCGCACCTGATTGCTCAGGGCAGCGAGAAGGCGCTCGTCGATACGATCTCGCGGCTCGAGAACGACCCGACGAGCGATCTCTTCGCGCTGCGCGCCGAGGGCCGGACCGGCCGGGGCGGCGTGGGGCTCGCGACCGGCGCCGCAGATGATCCGGCGGTCACGCGGCGGCTGATTCTCGAGAACGCACGGACGATCGTCAACCAGAGCGATTCGGAGTCGCGCCAGTTCCTCCAGCGGCTCGCCGACGTGATCGCCGGCTTCCGCGAGATCGAGGGGCGCAAGTCGGTCGTGCTCTTCTCAGAGGGCTTCGTCCAGGACAACCTCTCGCGCGAGCTCGAGGCGGTCGCCGCCGCCGCCGCCCAGAGCTACTGCGTCTTCTACACGATGGACCTCAACTCGCGCAGCCAGCGCCTCGACGAGGCGTACGTGTCCGACACGACGCTGTCGAGCGAGGTGCAGGCGCGGATCGCGCCGATGTCGACCCTGGCGGTCGAAACCGACGGCACCATGTTCCTCGATGCCGCCGCGCGGACCGACGCCGTGCTGAACGCGCTCGCAGACCAGGCGCAGGACTATTACCTCATTGGCTTCACCCCGTCTGAAGACGCGCGCGCCAATCGCGGCAAATACCGTCGCGTCAAGGTCGAGGTCAAGCGGAGCGGCGCCCGCGCAAGCTCGCGCACCGGCTACGCGGTCGCTCCCGAAACGGCGGTCGCCGACCGCCGCAAATCCATCGAGACGCTGCTCGGCGCTCCCTTTGTCCAGCAGGGGCTCAAGGTTGACTACACGACGTACGTCCTCAAGGACGCCGAAGTCGGCCGCCAGCGGGTCGTCCTGAGCCTGACGGCCGACCTGCCGGTCCGCTCGAAGCCCGATGACGTCGCGGACGTGGTGTTCGTCGTGCGTGACGTGCGCGACGCCCGCGTGGTGGCGAGCGGCAACGACATCATCCCGCTGCCGGCCGCCGCCGCGGGGCGGTCCCCGCTCGGGCGCGGCGCATGGCGCGTCCACTTCAACGTCCCGCCCGGCTCATACCTGATGCGGACTGTCGTGCGGGAGCCAGGCGGATTGTCTGGCAGCGCCGATCGCCGGCTCGACGTGAAGGCCCTCGACGGTCCGGACGTCAACGTCAGCGACTTTGTCGTCGGGTCGGCTATCGGCGGCCTGCCGGTCCGTGCGCAGGTCTATGTGGGCGAAGGTCTCACGGGGGCGATCGAGACGTACGCCCGTGCCCCCTCGCAGCTCGCGGGGCTCACGGTCCTGGTCGAACTGAAGCGCGAAGGAGAGGCCGCTCCGGTCACGACGATGCAGGCGAACCTCCTGCCGATGGAGCAGACGGGCTCAGGTGGCGTCAGCCAGCGCGCCAGCGTCGTCGTGCCGCTCGACGGCGTGCCGCCGGGCGGGTACGTGGCCCATGCAATCGTGCGGGCGGGCGGCGAGATCGTCGGCGAGCGCACCCGCCAGATCGACGTGCTGGCGGGCAACGCACCCGTGGCGATGGCGGGCACGGCGTCGGCGCCGGCCGCGACCTGGGTACCGATGCAGGTCGTCCAGGGTGATCTCGCGCGCAAGTACATCGCCGCGCTCGCGGCCCGCGCGAAGGGCACCCCGTCGGCCGCTGCCGCCGCCCACGCCGTGGCCAACCGCTGGGAGCAGGTCGAGGTCGAGACCCGGCGATCGGCCGACACCGGCGCGGCGACGTCGGCCCTGCGCGGCCTCGCGCTGTTCGTCCGTGAGGATTACACGGGTGCGGCGTCCGCCCTCCAGGCGGCGCGCACCGCGGGTCCGGACGATGCGCTGACGGCCTTCTTCCTGGGCTGGGCATATGAAGGGGCGGCGGACCGGCCGGCCGCGCTCGGGGCCTGGCGCAGCGCCGCGCACCTCGATCCCTCGCTGGTGTCGGCACACCTGGCCCTTGCCGACGGCTACCTGCGCATGGGGCAGCCGGCGCTGGCCGTCCAGGCCCTCAAGGCCGGCCTCACGGCGCTTCCGTCCTCACCGGAATTGCTCGCGAAACTCGAACAGATCGAACGCCGATAGAGACCACACGT
>JBBECO010000193.1:0-2639 GCA_040881785.1 Vicinamibacterales bacterium | reverse complement strand
CGTGGGCTCGTCGCTGACGGCGATCTTCTCCGCGTCCCCCCACAGCCGTTCGAGCGCGTAGAAGGCGCGCGTCTGCGGCGTGAAGACGTGGACGATGAAGTTGAAGTAATCCATGAGGATCCACTCCGCGCGGTCGTAGCCCTCGGTGTGCGCGGGGCGCAGCTTCATCCCGCGCAGCGTCTCGTCGACGGCGTCCGCGATCGCCTTCACCTGCCGCGCGTTGAGGCCTGAGCACAGGACGAAGAAATCCGTGAATGCCGGAGTGTTCCGCAGGTCCAGGACGACGACGTCCTGGGCTTTCTTGTCGAGCGCGGCCCGGACGGCGCGCGCGACGTCTGCCGGCAGTTTTTTACTGCGCCGGGCCGCCTTCATCGGCGCCAGCGGCTCGGCCCCCGGCGCGCCGAGCACGTCTGCCTGGGTCACGCGCCGCCGCGGCGTAGCGGCGGCTTTGGTTCTGCCCGTTCGTTTCTGTTCAGTGTTGGCCATGCAAGTGATCTGCCGCGGAAGGAGTGAGTGGACGCGGCAGGTAGAGCGCATGCCGCGCGATGTGATGCTCCACGCCCGGAGGCACCAGCCCCGAGAGTGGCCGCCGCTCCGCGATGCGGCGGCGGACCTCTGTTGACGACACGTCCGATGTGGGCGCATCCACGAGAAAAATCCAGGTGTCGTAGCCCTGCGGGGCGGCGGTCATCCGCGGCAGCCGCATCCGGTCCTTGAGGGCCGGAAGGCGCTGCCGGAGCGCCTGCAGCGACATGCCCGGACGAGACACCACCACGAAGTTGGCCAGCTCGAGGACGGCCGGATACCGGCTCCACGTGTCAATTTCTGCAAACGCATCCGCCCCCGTGATGAAGAAAATCTGCGACGCCCGCAGCGCGAGCGACTCGCGTATCCGCACCAGCGTGTCGGCCGTGTAGGAGGGTCCCGGCGCCATCAGTTCCAGGTCGCTGACCGCCAGGCCGTCCACGCCGTTGACCGCGATGGCCGCCATGGCGAAACGATGAAACGGGGAGCTGGCCGGCTCGGACCGGTGCGGCGGCACGTGCGCGGGGACGATCAGCACGCGATCGAGGCCAAGCGCATCGCGCGCGGCCACCGCCGCATCGATGTGTCCCAGGTGAATGGGATCGAGCGTGCCGCCAAGGATGCCGATGCGCGCGGCGTCGTCCATTCCGCGTTCAATCGCTCACAGGGTGGTTGACCGCGTCCAGGCGCTCGGCGGCGCCGGCCGCCTCGCGCTCGCGCCGCGCCGCCACCTCGCGCCACACGGCCTCGAGCAGCAGCGGAAGCCCCTCGCCCGTCGCCGCGGAGACGGGGTAGAGCGGCACGCCGCGCTCCTGAAGGTGCCCACGCAGCCGTTCGAGACGATCCGGATCGTCGAGCGCGTCGATCTTGTTCGCGGCGACGAGCACCGCCTTGTCGGCCAGCCGCTCGCCCGACGCGTCGCGGCCCGGAAAGAGGGCCAGCTCGCGCGTGATGATGTCGTAGTCGTCCACCGGATCGCGCCCGCTGCTCGAGGAGACGTCCACGAGGTGCACGAGCACCTTGGTGCGTTCGAGGTGGCTGAGGAAGCGCGTGCCCAGGCCGTGGCCCGCGTGCGCCCCTTCGATGAGCCCGGGCACATCGGCCACCACGAAGCTCCGGTCGCCCGAGAGCCCGACCACGCCGAGGTTGGGCACGAGCGTGGTGAACGGGTAGTCGGCGATCTTGGGGCGCGCCGCCGAGATGGCCGAGATCATCGTGGACTTGCCGGCGTTGGGATAGCCGACGAGGCCGACGTCGGCGAGCAGCTTGAGGTGGAGCCGCAGGTCCTTTTCCTCGCCCGGCAAGCCGGGCTGGAACTTGCGCGGCGCCCGGTTCGTGGATGTCGCGTAGGTCGCGTTCCCGTGGCCGCCGAGACCCCCCTTGGCGATCTGGACGCGCTGCCCCTCTTCGGTCAGATCGGCCAGCTGCACGAACTCGTCGCCTGTTTTCTCATAGACGACCGTGCCGACCGGCACGCCGAGCTCGATGCCGGCGCCGTTCCGTCCGCGGCGATTGGAGCCTTCGCCGTGGCCGCCACGGCCGGCTTCGAAGATCTTCTGGAAGCGGAAATTGAGCAGCGTGTTGAGGTTGGCCTGCGCGACCAGGTGGACCGAACCGCCAGGGCCCCCGTCGCCGCCGTCGGGGCCGCCGCGCGGGATGAACTTTTCGCGCCGGAAGCTGAGAGCACCACGGCCGCCGTGCCCGGCGACTACGTGGATCTCGACTTCGTCTACAAACGACATCAGGCTCCCTGGGGGCCCGTTGCGTTACTCGGCAGCTTCGACCGGCAGGATGCTGATCGTGCGGCCGCGGGCGCCGTGGTCGGCAAACTTCACCACCCCGGTGACCTTGGCAAAGAGCGTGTCGTCTTTGCCCAGACCGACGTTGAGGCCCGGCTTGAACTTCCGACCGCGCTGCCGGACCAGGATCGACCCGCCGGGGACGAGATTACCGTCGTGACGCTTGACCCCGAGACGCTGCGAATTGGAGTCGCGCCCGTTGCGTGAACTTCCCTGACCTTTTTTTGTAGCCATTGCGGATCCCTGATCGCTAATCTCTAATCCCTAATCCTAATCAATCCCTAATCCCGGATCACCAATCACCAATCACCAATC
>JBBECO010000192.1:11611-17444 GCA_040881785.1 Vicinamibacterales bacterium | reverse complement strand
CTAGGTCATCGCATGCGACCCCTACCTTGGTGCAGCAAGCCTCTCCCTCGCATTCGTCTCCGGCGAGGCTTGCCGTCGAGAACGCCGCAAGCAAGCCCGCGAGGGCCAAAGCCATCACCAAGAACCGACTCAAACGCCGCAGATTCGTGCGCATATTGGTACCTCCCCACCTCCGTGCTCCCGGCCAGGATTGGCCGAAATAGCAAACGAGAAAGACACGTAGCGACTATTGGATTGTCGCAATCGACGCGACCGATGCCAAGACTTCGTCGAAGCCTGTCGGAGTTAGGGCCCCCGTCCAGACTTTAAGAACCTCACCCGCGCCACTCGTGACAATGATCTGCGGCGTCGCGCCAAGTTGTAGTAACGCGGCTGTCTTAGGTGGAAGATAGGTAAAGACGTCTTCGCTGACTAAGCCGAAACGCTCCAGGTACTCGCCGGAGGCCGTGCCTGATTGGTCGACAAACAAGCGGCGAATGTTTGTTCCCTTGAGCCGTTCGAGGATTAATGTCCACTGTGGCCAAGTTCGCTCACAGACTCCACATTGAGGCGAGAACACAAAAAGTACGGTCTTCTTCTGCCCGGCGTCGACGAGATCGGAGAACTCGATCGCTCGAGGAACGCCGGCGTGCGTGATCGCCATAAAACTGGGCACTTTCCGCCCAACGGGTGCCTCGACGCGAGTTCGCTCCAACATTCCCATACCGCTTATGCGTTCCTGCAGTTGGGAAACCTTCTGTGCCAGAAGGATGTTTACACCCAACAGAGCGCAGACCGCGACGATTGGCAGCCAGGTAAAAACGGTGTGGGGCAGGGACCGTATCCTCATTGCGCGCTCTCTCCGACCAGTCGCAAATGTTTCGTTGCTGCGAGTCTGGACACGACGTCGATGGAAGTCAATATGTAAAAAGTGCCGGCCAATAAGCGAGCCTACGAGCCAATCCGTTGGCCACCTTGGTGGCTGCCGTGTGCGGATTTGGACCGCGAACCGTGGGCCTGGTCACGGATAGGAGGCATCTTGAGCGGCCGACGCGAACTCGTCGACGAAGGAGCTGTGGCTCTCGCGCGGTGGAGAGGTGAACGATGCCGGCGTCAGCCGCGTGCATCCCGTGCAGCGGGCGCTCACACCTGGATCGTACGGCGACGTCTGCACGGCGATCTCGACGTCGAGCACATCGAGGCGACCGGCCTGTGCGCGTATCGCGCGCGCGCCGGCGGCCGGGTGTTGGGCGTCAACTGGAACCAGGGACACGCGTACTACTGGGCTACGCGGTAGCGGGAGATCGGTGGTCGGTAGATCGGTAGATCGATAGATCGGTGGGTCGGACCCGCCGATCACGAACGCGAGCGGAACGGAGCGAGAGCGAGTGAAGCGAGCCAGGCCGCCGCCTCCGCCAACGGCTTCGGCGCCCAAGGGGGTGGGGACTCCGCCGATCAAGACCGCCGATCAAGAAATGGTGCCGAGGGCTGGAATCGAACCAGCGACACCAGCATTTTCAGTGCTGTGCTCTACCGACTGAGCTACCTCGGCATGGCCTTGCGGCGTCCGGCAGAACCCCAATCATAGCAGCCACCACTTGGGGCGGACAAGACCGGTGGTCGGACTCCCGTGATCGGCGTTCGGTGTCCGCAAGTTTTTCCGGGACTGGCGCCTGAAACGGGGAGTCGAAGCTGGCCGTAACTGCCAGGGCCACCGACGACCGACCACCGACGACCGCCGACCGCCGACCACCGACGACCGACCACCAACCACCGAATCCCGAAGCTCCAGTTCCGCGTGCGCTTTTCCGCTTGTACTTTTTTCGCGCGCTTGGTACTTTCCACTTGTACTTCGTTTCCCGCTTTGGTACTTTGCGCGCGTACTCGATGACACAGGCATCCAAAGCAGTTCTCGACGCGTCACGTCAGCGCTGGAATCGAGCCGCCTGGCTCCGTTGCCCGAACCATGAAATCCGCGAAATCCGCGTAATCCGTGTATGACACACGCGTCCGACACCATGCTCGTCAAGCCCCTGCACCGGACACGGCGGCAGTACGGCGCCTGGGTCCGCCGGGCGGTCCTGCTGGCGACGCTCGTCGTCCTGGTGGACGCGGTCTTTGGGGATCGCGGCCTTGCCGAGACCTGGCGGGCCCGCCGTATTCATGCCGAGGCGGCGGCGGAGCTCTCGGAACTGCAAAAGGCAAACGCCGGGCTGCGTGAGCAAACCCGGCGTCTGACGGAGGATCCGGCGGCGATCGAGGACGTCGCTCGCAAGGAGCTCGGACTCATTCGCCCCGGGGAAGTGCTGTTCGTCGTCACGCCGTCACGGCCGACGCGTCCTCCTTCACCAGCCCCAGTTCCAGCCGGACTTTCTGTTCGATGACCTTGGTGATCGCCGGGTTGTCTTTCATGAACTGCTTGACGTTCTCACGGCCCTGACCGAGACGCTCGCCATTGAAGGCGAACCAGGTGCCGCTCTTGTCGACGATCTTGCGGTCCACCGCCATGTCGAGCAGATCCCCTTCCTTCGAGATCCCCTCGCCGTACATCATGTCGAACTCCGCCTCGCGGAAGGGCGGGGCGACCTTGTTCTTGACGACCTTCGCGCGGGTGCGCCCGCCGACCACCTGGTCGCCGTCCTTGATCGCGCCGATGCGGCGGATGTCGATGCGGACCGACGAGTAGAACTTCAGCGCGCGGCCGCCGGTCGTCGTCTCGGGGTTGCCGAACATGACGCCGATCTTCTCGCGGAGCTGGTTGATGAAGATGAGGCTCGTCTTCGATTTCGAGACGACGCCGGTCAGCTTGCGGAGCGCCTGCGACATGAGGCGCGCCTGCAGCCCCATCTGCGCCTCCCCCATTTCCCCCTCGATTTCCGCGCGCGGCACGAGCGCCGCCACCGAGTCGACGACGACGACGTCGACGCTGTTGGAGCGGACGAGCACTTCGACGATCTCGAGCGCCTGTTCGCCGTTGTCGGGCTGTGAGACCAGGAGGTTTTCCAGATCCACCCCCAGCTTCCGGGCGTACTGCGCGTCGAGGGCATGCTCGGCATCGACGAACGCCGCCATGCCGCCGAGCTTCTGCGCTTCCGCGATGATCTGCAGCGTCAGCGTGGTCTTGCCGGACGATTCAGGCCCGAAGACCTCGATGACGCGGCCGCGGGGGACGCCGCCGATGCCCAGGGCATAGTCGAGGCTGACCGAACCGGTCGAGATGGCGGGGATCGCCTGGATGACGCTGTCTTTCCCGCCGAGCCGCATGATCGATCCCTTGCCGAACTGCTTTTCGATCTGGCCCACGGCGGCCTCGATGGCCTTTACGCGCTCACGGTCATTGCGGTCATTACGGTCTTCAGCTGGCGGCATAACGCTCCTTAATCAATTGCTCGTGGGGCCCCACCCCCACTCGCTCGCGCTCGCGGGCGCCGCTACCGCGGCGCTTCCCTCCGGCCGCTCGCGCTGGCCGCAGGCGCTGTTCGCTTGTCTGGACCCAGTATCCGGCACGGTCATGACAGGGGAGGTCACGCGCCGCGCGCCGGGGTGATGGGGCGGGGGAATGATAGGTTTGTGCCGTGGCGAAAGTCAAGCGAAATAGTGCGCACATGAAGCGCATATCTGCCTGACTCACAGTGTGTTAGGGCACGAGTCGGACTTTCGCCCCTGGCGCGTCAAGTTCGCAGTTTCTACGCTGCCATGGAAGCCCGAACAGGCAGAAAGTGCGAGGTGCGGGGGCTGTGACATCATCATCCGGATGCCGTCACCGATCGGTCACGCCCTGGCTGGGATTGCGGTGGGCGCGCTGATCGCGAGGCGCCCGGGCTGGCGCCTGCTGGCGGTCGCCGCCGTCGCCGCCGCCCTTCCCGACGTGGACTTTTTCCTGCCGCTCCAGCATCGGGGCCCGTCACACAGTGTTGGGGCGGCCGCCATGGCCTTTGCCGCGGCGCTCGTCGTCCTCAGCACCGGCTCCCACGTGACTCACCGGTGGCGCACGGCGGCCGCTGTCGGCCTGGCCTACGCCTCGCACACACTGCTCGACTGGCTGGGCGCCGACACCTCCACCCCGCGCGGTTTGATGGCCCTCTGGCCGGTGTCGACGACCTTCTACATCTCCGGGCTGGACGTCTTCAATTCCGTGGATCGCCGGTACTGGACCTCCGGCTTCTGGACACGTAACGCCATGACGGTCCTGCGGGAAATCGCGATCCTCGGTCCGGTCGCGGCGTTCAGTATTTATAGAATCCCTGGCCGGACTTCCGTCCGAGATGCCCCGCGGCGACCATCCGCTTCAGAAGCGGGCACGGCCGATACTTTGGATCCCCCAGGCCCTCGTGGAGGACGTTGAGGATCGCCAGGCACACGTCGAGGCCGATGAAGTCGGCGAGGGTCAGCGGCCCCATCGGGTGGTTCATCCCGAGCTTCATGACGCCGTCGATGGCCTCGGGCGTGCCCACACCCTCCATCACGGTGTAGATCGCCTCGTTGATCATGGGCATCAGGATGCGGTTGGCGATGAACCCCGGGTAATCGGCCGCTTCGAGTGCCGTTTTCCCAAGCGCCGCGCAGAGCCCCGAGGCGGTCGCCATCGAGGCGGGGGATGTCGCCTGTCCGCGGATCAGCTCCACGAGCGTCATCAGCGGCACGGGATTCATGAAGTGCATGCCGAGCACTTTGTCGGGCCGCTTCGTCGCCGCACCGAGGACGGTGATGGAGATCGACGACGTGTTCGAAGAGAGGATGACGTCCGGCCGCGTGATCGCGTCGAGCCGGCCGAACAGGTCGCGCTTCGCGTCAACGTTTTCTGCGATGGCCTCGACGACGAAGTCGACGTCGGCCAGCGCACCGACGTCGGTGCCTGTGGTCAGGCGTCCGAGCGCGGCATCGCGGTCCTCGGGCGTCAGCTTGCCCTTCTCGACGAACTTGCTGAAGCTCTTCTCGATCGTCCCGCGGGCGCGGTCCAGCGCCGGCGCGACGGCGTCGGCGAGCCGCACTTCGTATCCTGATTGGGCGAAAACCTGAGCGATGCCGTTGCCCATGGTCCCCGCGCCGATTACGCCGATCGTTCTTATCTGAGCCATGTCTCTGGATTATCGCCTGAGCGTTGCCCTTCGTGCAGGTGAGCGGGCGAAGGGGCGGCGAGGCGCAGGAGAACATTGAAATCGTGTATCGTATAAACATGCGGAAGGCCATATCGATAACGTTGTCGGAGGACAATCTGCTCTGGCTCCGGGGCCAGGCGGCCCGGTCGGCGCGGGGGAGTGTGAGCGAACTGCTCGACCGGCTGGTGGCTGACGCGCGGAGTGGAGGGCGGACCGATCCGGCGGCGGTGCGGTCGGTGGTCGGCACGGTTGACTTGCCTGATGACGACCCGGGCCTCGCCGGCGCGGACGCCTATATGCGGACGCTGTTCGGGGTCTCGGCGGCCCAGCCGATGGTCGTCCGGGAACGGCCGCCAGTCCCCCGGCCGGCGGGGAAGAAACGCCGTGGCTGAAACCGCCGCGGCCGTGACCGACACGCATCCGTTGTTGTTCCATGCCGCGGGGGGAGGACGGCTTGGCCGCAAGGCGGCGGCGCATTTCCAGGCGTGCGAGCGCCGCGAGGCGCTGCTCTTCGTGCCGGCCGTGGTGATTTGGGAATGCGCACTGCTTGCGCGCGCCGGCCGGGTCAACCTTCGCCGGAGCGTGAACGGTTTTTTCGAGGACCTGTTCAGCAATCCCGCCTACCAGCCGTACGATCTGACGGCCGAGCAGGTGCTACTCGGGGAGGAGATGCGTGTGAACCGGGATCCCTTCGACGCGCTGATCTGCGCCGCCGCGCGCGACCTCGAGCTGCCGCTCGTCACGCGCGACGGCGA
>JBBECO010000192.1:0-11511 GCA_040881785.1 Vicinamibacterales bacterium | reverse complement strand
CGTTGACAGGGGTGGGCGGCTGTCCGTAAACTGCCGGGCTAGCAGCCCCCCCGTAACTTGGGCGCGCGGACGTACGCGCGTGACAGCGGGTTGCAGGAGTGGGCCGATCTGTGGGACACCAGCAAGGCCACCGGTCGGTGGCGCAACCCAGGGGCGGGCTTGCTGAGCCGCATCGGCTGCGCAGACGTCCATCGGCGACGGCGGTGATTCCCGCATTGAACGAAGAGCAGAGTCTCGGGGCCGTCCTTGACGCAATCCCCAGACTGCTGATCGACGAGGTCATCGTCGTTGACGGCGGATCGTGCGACAACACCGTGGCAGTCGCGGCCGCGCACGGGGCCACGGTCGTTCGAGAGCATCGTCGCGGTTATGGCCGCGCCTGCCACGCAGGCGCCGACCGCGCTCGCGGTGAGATCATTGTCTTTCTGGATGCCGACGGTGCCGCGGACCCGCGAGAGATCGCGCGGTTGTTGGCGCCGATCGAATCCGGCACGGCGGATCTGGTCCTGGGATCGAGGCTCACCGGCGCCGTGCCCGCAGGAGCGATGCCCTGGCATCAGCGGGTCGGCAACCGCCTCTGCGCGCGGCTTATCCGCATTCTCTATGGCCAGCCGCTGACTGATCTCGGTCCGTTCCGCGCGGTTCGCCGCGCGCGGTTGGCGCAGGTGACGCTGTGCGACCTCACCTACGGCTGGCCGACTGAGATGATCGTCAAAGCCGTGCACGCGGGATGGCTAGTCGCCGAAGTGCCCGTCACCTGTCACGTTCGCACGGGCGGGCGCTCAAAAATCAGCGGTACCGTCCGAGGAACTGTTCTCGCCACGTTTCACATCTTGCGTACGATCGTAAGCCACGCGGGCCGATGAGCGCCGAATACGCGTCCGGCGAATCGGTCGTCGCCGTGATGGCGAAACAGCCCATGGCTGGTTGTACCAAGACACGGCTTTGTCCTCCTTTGTTGCCGCACGCGGCAGCGGAGCTGTATGAAGCGCTGCTGAACGACACCATCCTGCTGGTGTCGTCGGTGCAGGGCGTTCGTCTCGCGGTGGCGATCACGCCCGGGAACGGGGTGTGGCGGCCGGCCGTTCCACTCGGCGCCCTCCTCCTTCCGGTCGAGGGCCGGGATATCGGGGCGTGCCTCAGTCGCGTGACTCGCCGGTTGTTCGACGACGGCTACGCGCGCGTGATCGTGCTGGACTCTGACAGCCCCACACTCCCGGCTGCCTACATCGAGCGAGCCAACACGCTGCTGGACTCCCATGATCTGGTCCTCGGACCAAGCGAGGATGGCGGTTACTACCTGGTCGGCCTCAGACAGCCGCGACCGGAACTGTTTCGAGGCATTGCCTGGAGCACTCCGCGCGTGACCGAACAGACCCTCGATTGCGCGGCCGCGCTCGGACTGTCCGTGGCGGTCCTCCCTTCCTGGTATGACGTCGATACGGCGACTGACCTCGAACGCCTGCGTGTGGAGGTTGCCGGTCTGGCTCCAGGCGCGCTGCCCTCAACGCGCCGCGTGCTTGCTGAGAGTCGATTTCAACGGTGCGCCGGCGGATCCCGCCACAAGGAGATGAGCGAATGACATGTCTGAATCAATTCGGTGGTCTCGCAGGCGGGCATGAGGCCGAGCAGAAACGATACTTCAGGGAAAAGCGCCTGTACACCCTTCAGATTGAATCGACAGACGCCTGTGGCCAAGGCTGCATCTACTGCTACGCGGGCTCGGGTCCCAAGGAGACCCGGGCGCTCTCGTCGCCGGAGATCCGTGCCCTCCTGGACGACGCCGCACGCCTCGACATCCGGACCATCGACTGGCTGGGAGGCGACCCGCTCGAACGGGCGGACTGGGCCGAGCTGATGGCGTACGCCCGATCGCTCGGCCGCACGAACAACGTCTGGACCAGCGGCCTGCCCCTCCGTGACCCCGGCGTGGCCCGGGCGGTCACGGACCTCACCGAGGGTGGGTTCGTGTCCGTCCATGTGGATTCGGTGTCCCCGGAGACCTACGGCCGCCTCCATCGGGGGGGCAATCCACAGAACATCGCCGCCGTGGCCGAGGGCGTGGACCACATGCTGGCCGCAGGCAAGTCGCCCGACCAGATGATGAACTGCATCACCTTCACCTCGCTTCAGCCGGCCAGCGACGCCATCGAAACCATGCGCTGGTGGCTGAAAGAGAAGGGCATGCGAACATGCCTGACGATGTTCAACCCCGCGGGCAAAGGCCACGGCTGGCGGTCGCTTGTGCCAGGGCAGGACGACACCCGCGTGGTGTATCGCGAACGCGACGCGCTCAACTATGGGCCGAACGGAGGCACCATCGCGGCAATGGACGCGGACAAGTTCTACTGCGGGACGATGGCCACTGTGACCTTCACGGGCGACGTGACCGCGTGTTCTGTGATCCGAAAAGGCGTGGGGAACATCCGCGTCACGCCGTTCGCGCGGATTCTCGAAGAGCACCTCGGCGAGCTGATTCACGATGCCCTGCATGACGAATGCGCCATGCCGGCCCCGTGCGGCACCTGCAAGGAAAACACGCACTGCTGGGGATGCCGGGCCAGCGCGTACCACTACGGAGGAGACGCAAACGGTCCCGATCCGAAATGTTGGGTGCTCAAGGAGACGTCATGACCCCGCGACGACTGAACGTCGGGCTTGCGGATGTGCAAAGCGTCTACGAGGGGCCCGGCGGCGCGCTCTGGGAAATGCTGATGGGCGAGCAGATTCACGTGGGCGGCGGGCGACACACCGCCGTCCTGGCGAAGAAGGCCGGGATCACCGCCTCGAGCGTGGTCCTCGACGTCTGCAGCGCCCTGGGCGGACCGGCGCGGCAGCTCGCGAGTGAGATAGGCTGCACCGTCGTCGGCCTGGACGCCACGCGACGAATGCACGACGAGGCAGAGCGCCGGACGAAGGCCGCGGGGCTTGACGGGAAGGTCACCTTCACGCTGGGTGACGCCCTCGACATGCCCTTCCGCGGCTCCAGTTTCGACGTCGTCTGGGGCCAGGACGCATGGTGCTATGTCACCGACAAGGCATGCCTGATCCGCGAGTGCGCACGGGTCCTCAAGCCCGCCGGTGTCGTGGCCTTCACCGACTGGATGGAAACCGGATCGATGAGCGACGAGCTGTACACCTCGCTGAACACCTTCATGGCCTTCCCGTATCTCGAGACGCTCGACGGGTATGCAACGCTCGCACGGTCCGCAGGTCTGGAGGTGATCGAGCGGGAGGACCTGACCGAAGATTTCGCCCGGCACGTGCAGCGGTACCTCGACGCGCTCAGAAGCTCGCATCGCGCCGCCGTCGAAGACGGCTACGGCCGGCAGATGTACGACGACGTGGAGCGGGGCCTGGTCATGTGGCGGGACGCATCGGCTGCCGGACAGGTCGGACGCGGACAGCTCATCGCCCGGAAACCTGGATAGCCACGCCGCCATGGACTGGAGACACGACGTGCGCACCGCTGCCGCCGACGTGGACGAATGGCTCGTCCCCCGGGTGGCGGCAGGCGACCACCCGGGCTTCTGGCAGGCGAAGTGGACGGCCACTGACGTCCTGGGGCACCTGGTGGCATGGTCGGATCTCCTGATGGACGAAGTCGAAGCGCTGCAGCAGGACCGGCTGGCGGCGATAGAGGTTGTGGACGTGGATGCGTGGAACGCCGTCGAGGTCGCCAGGCGCAGGAATTGGACGCCCGACCAGATGATCGCAGACTGGCGGCGCGCGGTGCAGAGGGCAGATGCGGTGATCGCGAGTCTGCGCCCGGAGACGTGGGAGCGACGGCAGCAGGTCGCGTGGGCACCGGAGCCCGTGTCGGTTGCCGACCTGCTGCGTCTGTGGCTGGTCCACGTCACGCAGCACCGGCAGCGGGCGCCAGGTTCAGTGACGGCGGGCCAGAACGAGAACGACTTCCCGCCGCACGGGTAGCGGCAGCCGTGTGACGTCCCAGGCGTGGGTCTCGATCTCGATCGACGAGATCTCCTCACCTGAACCTGGATCAGTGAGCGCGCCCGCCATGGCTCCGGGCAGGCGCAGCGTCAAGTGGGCACCTTCCCCGGCGTCCCGGACGTAGACGAGAAGCTCCGTGTCGCTTTGTCGCGCGTACGCCCACGCCGCCTCGTGGGCGGCCCTCACCATCCCGCCCGGTGCCCCGATGCGCACCTCGCGCAGATCCCGAACCTGCAGTCGCTCCAGGATGCGGTCGATGCCCGGCCCCGACGCCGGATCCCAGGTCCAGGTGCCATCACGGTCGAACACGTACCGCGGTGGAGCAGGCACGGGCACGAATGCATAGCCCCCTGGGCCGAGGTTGGCGTAGCAGAGCGCGCCTGGACTCCGGCAGGCTGGCGGCGTCTGCTGTCCCACTCCACACGGCACGGGCCATGCGCCTTGTTGCATGAGGACCTTGGCGCAGTCAGGAGTACCGACCGGGAGGCGCGCGGGTTCCCGTCCGGACAGCCGTTCTGCGAAGATTTCTGGCAGCGGATCGTTGAACCCGGGCCAGTGGGTCCACAGCGTGCTCGCGGTGCGTGTCGGCGTCAGGTAGTCCTCCGGGGCTGCGGGAGTGAAGGCCACGATGCTCCATGCACAGGACGCAAGTACGAGCGGGAGCAACCGGCGCTGAGAGGCCGGCGCGATCACGGTCCCCGCACGTTGCAGGACCGGAATTGCCAGCGGGATCAGCCACAGTGCGTACCGCCCCATCCCGGGAGTTGCGCCATTGTTGAAATTCGTGGTTTGAGCGAAGGACAGGAGGAAGATGCCCGCTCCGGCCGCGCCCAGCCAGACCCCTGGGTCATTCAACCGCCCGCGCGCGCGCGCACCGGCCGTGAGGAGGGCAGCCACGACCGTCAAGACGAGCAGAGGAGCGTGGACGAGTAGCCCGATGTTGGGGTCCCAGAGGATTGCGCCGGCCTCCTGCAGCGTCGGTACTCGCGGCTGGGCACCTTGAAGCAACTGGGGCGTCGGCAGGCCCCACCGCCATCCGTAGTACAGCGGGTGGAGCGCTGCGATCAGAGCCGCCACGGCCGCCCCCAACCAGACGCGCGACGAGCGCCACGCGTTCACGTCCCGCCGGAGGAATGTCAACACGGCGGCGCACAGGAGGAGCGCGGCCAGCGGGGGGTTCTGTGTCGCCGCCGCAGCCAGGCAGATCATCGACCACCAAGGCGCTTCCCGCAGCAGAACCATGGCCACGGCGAGCAGCGAGAAGGTCAATACCTCGGTGTGACTCTTGTCGATCCACCAGAGCACGGGACTGCAGAACACGAGGGCCGTAAGCCACCAGTGCATCCGCCGCGCAACGACCCACACCGCGCCAAGAAACAGCATCGCGTTCAGGGCGGCGAACGCGTAGTTCGGATGCAGGCCGGTGGCCATCGTCAGCCAGATTCCCGGGACGCCGAGCGCCGGGTAGAACCAGAAATGAAAGAAGTCCTGCCGGCCACGTTCATCCCTCAACTGCGCGTGATGCGTGAGTGACTGCCCGTCGAAGTCCAGCCGGTCGAGGTCCTCCTCCAGCCGCTCGGCGTCGGTGCGCGACAGCGCGGGTGGACGAAGACGCGCGAGGTTCATCGCCATCGCGAGGTACTCGCGACTATCCCCCACTCGCTGCGGGTGTGACGCGCCGATCAGCACGATCAGGAGAATGCTGAACGCAGCCACCATTCGCTGCGGGTGCATACGTGACAGGACCATAGCACGTCGCTGCGTTTGTCAACGATGCGGCACGCGACCTCGCGGAGGCCGCGGCGAAAGACCAGTCTGCTAGTCTCCCTTCAGCGCCGCGACCGGGTCGACGTGCGACGCGCGCCACGCGGGCACCAGGTTCGCCGTGGCCGCCACGAGTCCCAGGCCAGCCGTGGCGATGACGAGGCTCCAGGGATCCGCGGCGCGGACGCCGTGCAGCTGGCGTTCCAGCAGGTGTCCTGCCGCCACCCCCCCGGCGATCCCCAGAACGCTGCCGGCGGCCGCCAGCACCGCGCCTCTCCCGAGCAGCAGCCGCACGAGCTGCGCGCGGCCCGCCCCGAGCGCCGCGCGGATGCCGAGCTCGCGCGTTCGCCGCGCGGCCGTGAGCGAGACGACGCTGTACACGCCGACGGCGCCGAGCGTGAGCGCCAGCACCGCCGCAATCAACCCGATCCAGGCGTTGCGGCGTTCTTCGTAGAGCAGCAGATCCATGTGTGCCGCAAAGGAGCTGACGTTCAGCACAGGAACCCCCGGCGCGAGGCTGGCGATCTGCTGCCTGACGGACGGGACGAGCGCGGACGCGTCGATCGCGCTCTCGACGAAGAGCAACCCGAATCCCTGCGGGTGCTGCGCAAAGGGCACGTAGACGTACATCTCCGGCGCCTCGTACAGACTGCCGATACGGATGTCCTCGGCGACGCCGACGATCTCGCGATCGACGGGCGCCTGTCGTCCCATGCGGATTCGCCGGCCGAGCGGGCTCTCGCCGGGCCAGAGCTGCCGCGCCATCGATTCGCTGATCACGGCCACCGGCAGACTGGCGGGCTGGTCGGCCTCGACGATGCCGCGGCCGTGCAGGATCCGCGTGCCCATCAGCTCGAAGTAGTCGGGCCCGACCATCGTGTAGCGGAGCTCGAAGGCGTCTGTGCCGGGGGGAGGCTCCTTGCCTGGAATAGTAAAAAACGCGGACCAGCCGGCTTCGTTACCCTGCGCCGGCACGCGGATGCCATAGCTGGCCCGTGTCACGCCGGGAAGCGCCGCGGCGCCCCGCCGCGCCTCTTCGAGGAGGCGATACGTGCTCGGGCGGTCGTACCCCTTGATCCCCGGGACCATATAGAAGGTGGACACGTTCTTCGTGGTGTCGAATCCCGGCGCGATCGCCAGCGTCTGCGCGAAGCTGCGCAGGAGCAGCGACGCCGCAATGATGACGATGCCGCTCAGGGCGATCTCGGCGACGACGAGCACGTCTCGCAGCTGGACCCTGCCGCCGCGCCAGACGGGAATCCGGGCGTCACCCTTGAGGGCGGTCGTGATGTCGGCGCGCGAGCCCTTCCAGGCCGGGGCGATGCCGACCAGCAGCATCGTGAGCGTGGAGAGCAGCAGGGCAAAGATCAGGAGCCGTCCATCCACGCGCACGTCGAGCACCATCGATTCGGCCCCCGGCGGCAGGAGCGCGGGGATCATCCGGACCACCCACGAGGCGAGCAGCAGTCCGGCGAGGCCGCCGGCCACCGAGACGACCGCGCTTTCGAGCAGCAGCTGGCGCAGGAGTCCGGGCCGCGTCGCACCGAGCGCGGCCCGCACGCCGATCTCGCGGCGCCGGCCCTCGCCGCGCGCGAGCGTGAGATTGGCCACGTTCGCGCACGCAATCAGCAGGATCAACCCGATCAGCCCGAGCAGCACCGCTCCGTTCGTCGTCTGCTTGCGGGTGTCCTCTGCCCGGCTCCGGATGACCAGGCTGGCGTCCTGGTACTCGCGCGCGCCGGCCTCACGCCAGCGCGCCGCCAGGACGTCGAGCCCGGCACGCGCCTGCTCGATCGTGGCGCCGTCGGCCAGGCGTCCCATCACGCGGAACCAGCGTTCGCTCCGGTTCGCCAGATCGTCACGAAAACCGGGCACGACGAAAGGCGACTGCTGCGTGGTGACCCAGAAGTCCGTCCGCTGCATCCGGTGCAGACCCGCGAATCCGCGCGCCGTGACGCCCACGACGGTGAAGATCGTGTTGTTCAACTGAATGGGGCGGCCGATGATGTCGGCCGGAGCGCCGAGGCGCTCCTGCCACAGATGGTGGTTGATGACCACGTGCGGCGTCGTGGCCTCGGGACGATCGTCCCCCTCCGCGAGGCCCCGTCCGAGGTGCATCGGGATCCCCAGGGAAGGGAAGTAGCGGCCGGAGACGTAGTGGATCAACAGCGACTGCGTGTCGCCGTTGTGGTTGAAGGTGACGCCGCGGCGTCCGATGGCGAAGACGTCCTGCAACGCGGGCGCGTTGCGTTCGATGTCCAGGAACTCCTGGTAGGAGACAGTCCCGAACCGCGAACCCGGAGACTGGAGCGACAGCTCGACCAGGCGATCCGGTTCGGCGAGCGGCAGCGGCCGGAAGAACATCGCGTCGAGGAGTCCGAACATGGCCGTCGTGACGCCGATCCCGACCGCCAGCGTGAGGACGGCGAGGAGCGTGTACCGAGGATGCCGCCGCAGGAGCCGCGCCGAGTACGCGAGGTCATTCATGTCGCCTCCGCAGCATTGGACGGAGATCGCGCGCCCGCGGTTTACGTTTTCGATGTGCCGGAATTCCGGCAGCCGAGATGCAGGCTTTTCTCTTCGACTTAGGACCGATCGACGTTGCCGAACAGCCTCTCGAGCGTTTCGACGCGGTCGGGTGCCACGGCTCGAACCGACGATTTCAAGAACTCACGGTCCGCGCCGGAGCCGATGATGGCCTCCACGTCGGCCAGGTCCTGCGTACGGCCGGCCAGCAGCTTCATGATCACGATGGTGTCGACCCCTGCGATAGGCACACCGTCACTGACCGGGGCACGATTCAGTCCGTCCTCCACCACGCGCAGGGCCTCGGTCAGCGGGATCTGATCCACGTCGATGCCGTCGAACTCCACGACCGGCACCCGCATCGTGACGAACCCGGCCGGGTGCGACTCGAACGCCTCGTCGCCGACGAGAAAGTCGATGTCTTCCGTCGTGCGGGGCCGGCTGCGATAGGCATTGGCGCCGAGCGCTCCGACCAGCGCGTGGCGAATCCCCGCCTCGGAGAACATCTTGGAGACCTCGCGCACCGCCCGCTCGAATGACGGCACGGGACGCAATGCCCGTTTCAGGTCGGGCGCGTGGCCCGGGTTCATCAGACGGCTCCTCTGGATTGAGATGTGGGCTCGCATGCTTCCTTGCCCGGGAGATGACGGTGTGCTGGACGATAGCCTACCATGTGCGCCTGCGACAGTTTCGGCAGTGACGCCGGAATTGCCGCGGGGATTCGGGGCGCCTCGCACCCCGCAATCCCGCGCAGCCACCCCGTGACAATTCGTGACTTTCAGATGTCGTCGGTGGTCGGCGGGTGTTTTATCGTGCCGAGGGCCCTCGCCGCATCGTCGGCTTTGCGGCGAGTCGGCCGTGGCTCGACACGCTGGCGGCGGGTGTGCCAACGGAGCTGGGGATCGCGAAGGAGGACGGCCGCGACTTACGCCTTCACGTCGGGGCGGTCGCGCTCGTGTCGCTGCTGCTCTCGGCCGGTGTCGTCCTGCTCGTGCGCGACACCTCCCGAGACGCGCGGACCAGTCAGCTTCGCTCAGACTTTGTCAGCGGCGTATCGCACGAGCTCAAGACGCCGATCACGCTCGTGCGGCTGTATGGAGAGACGCTCCTGCGCCACGACACACTGACGACCGGCGAGCGCCGGGAGTTCTACCGGATCATTACGCGTGAGAGCGCACGTCTCGGCCGCCTCGTGGATCAGATTCTCTCGTTCGCGCGCATCGAACGAGGAGAGCTGACCTACGAGATGAAAGAAGGGGATCTCGCGCCGCTCGCCGCTGGCGTCGTCGAAGACTACCGCGAATGGCTGGAGCACGCCGGGTTCACCGTGCACGTGGCGATTCCGGAATCGGCGCCACCCGTGCGCTTCGATCCCGCGGCCGTCTCGCAGGCTCTCGTCAACCTCCTCGACAACGCCGCGAAGTACTCTGGCGCGTCCAGGGAGATCGCCGCCAGACTCGACGTGCACGCAGGCGGCGTGGCCATCGAAGTGCAGGATCACGGGGTTGGGATCGCCGCGGACGAACAGGTGACGATCTTCGAGCGCTTCTACCGGTCGCGCTCGCGGACCGGGAAAGGGGGCTACGGACTCGGGCTGTTCATGGTGCGGCACATCATGGACGCGCACGGCGGGCGAGTGGCAGTGGAGAGCGCACCGGGGAGTGGCAGCTGTTTCCGCCTGGAGTTTCCCACGGTGCACGCGTCCACGATCTCACGACAGGCAGCGAGCGCGTGGTCCTGCCCGCCACGAACGACAACAGCGCATGGCCGGAAGAGACGTCGTTCTCGAGAGATGGCCGCCACGTCGCTTACAGCTGGGTCACGAAGTCCACCAATCGTTACGACCTGCGCATTCTGCCGATGGCGGCGCCGGTCGCGCACGCACCCCGCCGCATTGTCGATGATCCCGATGTTGCGTGGATGATGCCGCACGACTGGAGCCCGGATGGCAATCAGATCGCCGTAGAGATCGAACGCAAAGATCGAATCCACGAGCTCGCGGTGGTGTCTGTCGCAGACGGTTCGCGCCGGTCCCTGAAAACGGGAAGCATCGACACTCAATCGATGGCGTTCTCCCCTGATGGCCGCTACGTGGCTGTGGACGGCAAGGAGATCGGCGCCGACGCAAGTGACATCCACGTCCTCAGCGTCGAAGGAGCGAAGGAAACGGTCGTCGTGACCAGTCGTGCTGACGACCTGCTCGTCGGGTGGGCGCCGGACGGCCGGATCCTGTTCACCAGTGATCGAGGAGGGGTATTGAGCCTATGGGCGCAACGGGTCGAGCGCGGGGTGCCGCAAGGTGCACCTGTCCTGATCAAAGGGGAGTTTGGTCAAGGCTCCTCAAAGAGTGTCGGAAGCAACGGCGCGGTGTACACCGTGAGCAGTCGGACAATGACCGCGGGAGCGGATTTAAAAACGGGTAGCCTGAACTTCGCTACGGGTGAGTGGAGCGGGCCAATCCAGGATGTCGTGCAGGAGTACTCGGTCGACGCTAACCAGGCCGCGGAGTGGTCCCCGGATGGCAAACTGCTCGGATGGAATCGCGCTGATCGAGCGGGACCTTGCGACTCAGAACGAGCGGGAACTGTTTCGCGGCGCGCGATGGGTCGACGGACAGGGCATTGCTGCAGAGGTAAAAGCATCGCCTGACGGCCGCAAGGTCTACTACCGAAAGGTGCTGCCCGGTGACAGCAAACCACCATTCCGCGAGGTGGCGTTCATGGAAAGGGATGTCGCGACTGGCGGGGAACGGGAGATTGTCCGTGGAACCCTGGGCGGTATCAATGTTTCGCCTGACGGCCGCTACATCGCGACAGGCAGTAACGATCTCGCGACGAAGACTCGCTCCGTCGTGACCATCTCTGTTCTCGATGGCACAAAGCGGGAGGCTCTGCGTGTGCCGCTGTCGGCGGAACAGCTTATATCCATGCGGGATTCCGGCAACCCTGCCGGCGTGACACTGTGGGCAGCCGATAGCCGCTCTTTGCTCGTCACCAAGCGTTTCGGCAGGGACAAGCCGGCCGAACTGTGGTGGATCCCTACCGGCCGGAGTTCCCCGAAACGTGTCATCGCCGAGTGGATGGGAAGATCAATACGCGTGCATCCCGACGGTCAACGGCTTGTATTCGACGTCGCTCACACGTCCGCCCGGAAGCCGCACGAAATCTGGGTGCTCGAGAACGTCACCAAGTAGCGGTGCGCCATGAGCGTGCCGGATCGGCAGCTGCCCCGATCCGGCACAGCTGAACCGACTACCGGGATCTTAGT
>JBBECO010000191.1:7617-17588 GCA_040881785.1 Vicinamibacterales bacterium | reverse complement strand
GAATGACGGGACGAATAGTGGCAGTCGGTTAGAGGACTGCAGAGTCTTCGATGAACGGCGTTGGCTTGGATTCGGCTTCAACGCGCGCGGCAATTCGGACCAACAGCATCACCGCCCAATGAACCGCCGGTGCCGTTGACGGCCGCCAACTGCCACGGTTCACCGCAGAGTTCGCAAAGAGCGCAGAGGATTTCTGGAAAAAGACCCCCGCGTCCTTTGCGTCTCGGCGGTGAGTACGTGAAGGCGGCGGGCCTTACCGCGTTTTCAGACGCAAGATCGTCAGCGAGTAGGGCTCGAACGTGTACGCGACGGCGCCGCCGCGGCTGGTCAGCGGCGACGTCTTCGGGACGATCTTCGTGGGCTCGTCGAACGTGTTCTCGTCCAGCGGGTTGTCAGATCGCAGCACGGTCGCGGTCCCCGAGCCGAGCGTGGCGCCCGAGATGTTGACCGTCATCGCGGCGGCTTCCGGCGCGCTGTTGACCACCTTGATAATGATGTCGCCCGACTTCGCGTCGCGGCCGCCGATGGCGAGGACCTTGTCGATCCTCGGCAGCGTGCGCTCCTGGACGAGCTCGCCGTCGAGAAATCCGCGGATCGTGCGGTCGCGCACTTCGATCCTGATGTCGTACCAGCGGCCGGTCTCGATCGAGCCGCGCTGCTCTTGGCCGACGACGGCGTCTGCGGCCTGGACGGCGTGCCGCGTGTTGCCCCATCCGCCGACATTCCACTGGACGCGGCGGCCGTCGGCGACACCGACCGGAATGATGAAGCCTTCGAGGCCGGAGAGCTTCCGCGCCTTGAGCGACACCGTGTAATCCGCGCCTCCCGTTTCGGGAATGTACGACCAGGCGATGGCCTGCTCTTCCTGCCGGTACGCACCGTCCACGACGGTCCACCGGCCGCGCCGGCCTTCGGGTTTCCAGCCATCGACGCTCGAGAAGTCCGAGCGGAACACCGTCTGCCCGTTGCGCTCGATCGTCACGTCCTTGAACTCGGCCGCGGTGTTGTGCGTACCGAGGCCGACACGCGCCGTGATCGGCTTCGCGGACGCCGGCGTGTAATCCACGACTGTCGCCAGATTGACGGACGGCAGGTGCTCGGCAAACAGCTTGTTCGCGTAATACGTCGCGCGCGCGTAAGCACGGCTGCTGTCGAAGTGGATCATGTTGACCGGCCAGTCGCGGTCGTTCACGTTCTCGAGCAGCGGCGCGTAGCTCCCGAGCTTCACCAGGTCGGAGTTCTTCTCCATGCTCATCATGTAGGCGGCATCGTTGAGCATCGCGAGGACGTTGCCGCGCCCGACACCCGAGTTCGTCGCGAACTCTCCGATGTACAGGTCCCAGCCCTGGCGCTTGTACGACGCGAAGCTGTCGAAGTTCTCGATGGCCCAGTGCAGCGGCTTGTAGGCGTGCTCGTCGACGATGTCGATCGTCCCGGCGGCGTCGATGATGCGCTGATCGACGCCGGCGATCCAGGAGCTGAGCGCGATCTGCATCCGCGGATACTTCGCCTTGATCGCCTTGTAGAACATCGCGACGCGTTCGCCGTACCGCGCGCCGCGCTGCTCGTTGCCGATCTCGATGTATTTGAGCGGGAAGGGCGCCGGGTGCCCGTGCTTCGCCCGCAGCGCGCCCCACTCGGACGAGACAGGCCCGATCGCGTACTCGATGGCATCGAGCGCATCCTGAATCAGGCCCGGCAGCGCGTCGTCCTCGAGAAAGGTGCCGCTGCGCATCGAGCAGGAGACGCCGACGTTGACCACGAACAGCGCGTCGGCGCCGAGGTCCTCGCTGAACTGCAGGAACTCGTGATAGCCGAAGCCGTCCGTGGACCAGTAGCGCCACGGACTGTAGGTGCCGGTACGGTCCTCGAGGCGCCCGATGGACCGCTTCCACTGGGGACGGCTGTCGATGTTGATGCCCTCGGCGAAGCAGCCGCCGGGCCAGCGGACGAATCCCGGTTTCAGGTCCGCGATGATCTGCGCGAGGTCCGGGCGCAGCCCATTGGGACGATCGCGCCAGGTCTTCGCGGGAAAGAGGGAGACGAAGTCGAAGCCGACCGTCCCGGTGGACCCCAGGTGCAGCGCGAAGCGCGCCTTCGGATCGCTGCCGGTCGCGGTGAGCGTCGCGTCGAACTTCGTCCAGCCGTCCGCGAGTCGCGAGGCGATCGGCGCGCTGGCCAGCACGCGGCCGTCCGCCGATTCGAGGCGCGCCGTGATCGGCCCCTTGAAGCTGCCGTCGGACCGCGCGTAGAGACTCAGCTTGTACTGAGAACCCTGCTGGACGTTGATGCCCCAGTACCCTTCGTTGCGGACGGCGACCGCTCCGACGGCCGGCACCGCCTTGACCTCGACGAGCAGCGAATGCGGTGTCGCCTCCGTGAGAGGTGTGGCGTCCGTCAGCCGCATCTCGGCGCTGCCGCCGCCGGCGTCGAGCGTCCACGCCGGCGTCTCGCTGGTCACGTTCCATGGGAGCCGCCACTCGCTCGGTTTGCCCGTATCGAAGTGCGGCGTGCGCGGCGGGACGATGAATCCGTTCTCGAGCTTGCACATCGGCGGCAGCCGCGAGTCTTCGAAGCCGCGGTTCTGGATCAGCTCGGCGTAGAGGCCGCCGTCGCCCGCGTGCGAGATCTCCTCGAAGAAGATGCCGTACAGATTCGCCGGGATCTCGTGGCCCGGTCGCGACGCGTCAACCGTGATGGTGCCGGACGAGCGCTGCGTTGTCGGCTGCGGAAAAGCCAGCACGACGATCATCGACATCGCGAACAGTACACGAGACATGGGACTCTCCTCGGGCCGGGGTGGCTATCGAATCTTCGTGATGGCGATGCGCGTGGCTGCCGACGCGGAGATCGGCAGGGCGACCTTGGCTCGTTTCTGTCCGCCGGCGAGGCTGCCGGCCTTGCGGCCGTCCACCGACAGCTCGTAATTCCCGTCCGGCAGGCCGGCGATCCACAGGCCGGTCTCATGGGCGCCGCCCGAACGGTTCTCCACCACGAACTGCACGCGATCCAGGCCATCGCTGATCACGACGGGCTGTTCACGGGCGAATCCGTCGTGATCCAGCTCGAGGTGCAGGCGCTGACCGTCTCGCACGACGTGGAGTCGCACGCGCAGGCCATCGCGAGGGACCACGCGGACGCTCTGCCCATCGCGGGTCAGGACGCCGCCGTACGCGAACTCGCCGAACACCGGGTCACGCGTCACGATCGTCGCGTGCGTACGGAGGGCGCCGGCGTAGCCCACGTCCTCTTCCGCGCTGTAATGCCACGCGCCGCGCGGGACCTGCTTGCCGATCCAGGCTCTCCCGATCGGCTCGGGCATGAAACCGCCGCCCGTCGCACCGTCGTTGTTCTTCGAGGGGAACCAGGAGCCGTAGCCGCTCGCCTCGGGGCCGGAGTTCACGAGCGCCCACGAGCTCAGGGCGCTCGCATAGCCAAGCCGCAGGTAGTCGGTGGGATCCGTCGCGAAATGCAGCGCGTAGTCCAGGATCGACCAGCCGCCGAGCTGCGACATGTAGCTCAGGAGGTACGACATGTTGCCGCGGTAGTCGGTGCCGAGCTGGTAGTAGGTCGGCTCGATCCAGCCGCGGTCGGTCGTATTGAGCAGGAGCTGAAAGTCCATGAACCGCTTCGCGGCATCGGCGGGCACGCGCTGCCGGAACGCATCGCTCTCGCGCGTCATCGCATACTTCGCGAACGCGCCCGTGGACTCGAAGCCGGTCGAATCGAACGCGAACTCCGACCCGTAGAGGTTCGGCGTCTTCATGACGAAGCGCTCGACCTTCCCTTCCCAGTAGCCGCGCAGCGTGTCGGCCCAGTCCTGCTTCCCTTCCCGTTCCAGCGTGTCGATCAGTTCGGGGATGAAGGCCTCGTTCATCGTGCCGACGGCGTTGGCCGACCACTTCTCCACGGCCATCGGGACGGTCCAGTAGGCGACGGCCGTGCGATACGCCCGCTCGAGATACGTCGGTGCGTCGAGGTGCTTCACCATCGACGGATAGAACTTCGCGATGTGATACATCCGGTAGTAGAGCATCACGATGTGCGGATAGTCGTAGATGCGCCAGACATGGGACTGTCCGTTTCGCCCGGGGTCCGCACTCGCGCGGTTCGCCTTGAAGTTCGGGATCCCGTAGATCGCGTACGGATATTTCTCCGCATCGGTCATCTGCATCCCGCCCCACAGGTACTTACTGATGTACAGCTCGAGGCTCTCGATCTCCTTCTGCTCCGGAAACAACACGTTCTTCGAGGCGATGAACGCCGGTCGCGCATTCCCCGCATCGTCGTTCGCGTCGGTCAGCCAGGCCGAGAGGCCGTCGCGATCTTCGGGGCTGCGGAGGACCTCGTTTTTCTGGTCCCAGTCGCTGTAGACGCCGACGTACCACTTGGAGGGATCGATGTGCTGGTGGTGCGATACGAGGAACGCGGCGCGCTTCTTGATCACCGTCTCGAGCGGTTCGGTGACGAAGAACTCGAGCGACGCCCATTCGCCGTCGCCGTACCGCACGCGCAGCATGTTTTCGCCGAGGCGCGAGAAGCGGACGCGATAGACCGACGTGTCGGGCGGGGCGGCCGGGACCGGTTCGACGCGCGTGGTGTCTGGATACTCCGCATCAACGGCCGTGATCTTCTGCTTCGTGCGCAGCGAGAACATCGCGGGCAGGTCGCTGGGCACCACCATTCCAGGGACGACGGCAGTGTCGAACTTCCCTGCTCCGTAGAGGACGTCGCGCACACCGGCGAAGTCCTTCGCCCATCCAAACCGGAAGGTGTACGTCACGGACCCGTTCGGCGCCAGCGTGGCACTCGTCACCGGCAGCCGCCAGTTCCCGCCGGACGCAACGGCGTCGGCCTTCGCCGCCTTCGCATGCACGTAGGGCGTGAAGGCGCCGAAGCTGCCGGCACCGGAGCTGTCGTAGTACTCGAATTTCGTCCCCGCGCCTGGCGTCATCACGAGGTACGGCCCGACGCCATTGCTGCGCTGCCAGTACACGAAGGAGCCGTGGCCGCCGACATACGCATGGCGCAACAGCTTCTTCGTGTAGATGTCGCCGCGGGCGGCGGTGCGCTCGGCGAAGGGGAACGGCACGGCGAGGTCGCCGATCTCCACAGGGCGCGGGCCAGGGTTCCGCAGCGTGAGTGTCCACTCCAGCGCGTCGCCGTTCAGCGTGAACGTCTGCGTCACCTGCAGGTCCGCCGCGGACGCGACAGGCGGCTCACTCCCGACGCGCCATTCCGCCAGGCTGACGGTGGCGTCCGCGGACATCCGCGCTTCGATTCGCATCGCCATCGTCCGTACCGGCGCGAACTCGACCGACGTGAACGCCCCGGACCCGGTTTCGTACGGTCCGCGCGCGGTGACCTCTTTCCACGCACCGTCGTCCTGGTAGAGGAGCCGCCAGCCGTCCGGGGGACGCACCCAGAAAACCTCCACACGGGAGATCGCCTGGTCGTCCGGAAAGGTGTACTGGACCCATTGCGTCGGTCCACGGCTGCCCGACCACGTGAAGACCGGCGCGTCGAATGCGGGAGCGGACGGTCCCGCGCCGCGCCCGCGACCCGCAGCCGACGGCGGCGGCGGCACGATGCCGTCGTTCAAGCCGCGCAGGCCGGCGGCGCCGGTCGCCGCCGAGGCCGAGCTCCGCGAGGCGGGCGTCGGTACCCGTGCGCCGAGCATGTAGGTCACGGAACGTCCGGCGAGCTGCTCGGTCATCAACAACTCGCGCAGCTCGCGCCAGTCGCCGTTCACGGCGGTCCGATAGCGCACGAGCAGGCGCCCGAGCCGTCCGTTCGCGGCGATGTATTCGGTGTCGTGGACGTCGTTCGTCCGCTGCAGACTCCGGACGCCCGACTCGTCGTACTGGATCCTGAACGCGTGATTGAAGAGATCGTCGGCCCCTGCGGGCGCGGCCACCACCGCCAGGACCAGCACCGCCAGTGGAATCCTCACAGCTTCACCTCCAGCGGACGGCCTTGGAACACGACATCACGAACGGCCGCCGCACCGGCGACCCGCACGCGGATGCGGCGCTCTTCCGGCGGCCGCATGCGCGTCCCCGGCGCGAGCCGCAGCGTCAGCCGGCGGTCGCGGTCGCGCCACGCCATCTCGATCCGCATCGCGTCCCCTTTCCGATAGTCGAACGAGCGTCCATCGTCCTCGTAGAGAGACGCGGCACCGTCAGCGCCGGGATAGACAACGAGCGTAAGCGGCTCGTCGACCGCCTGGTCCACGTACTGCCTGACCGGTGCGAGCGGAAGCACCGTCCCCGCGCGCACGTGCAGCGGCATCGTGTCGAGATCGACCTCCCGGCTGATCTCGCGTCCCCCCTCGAGGCGCGCGTCCGTCCAGAAGTCGAACCAGGTGCCGCGCGGCAGGTACACCATTCTCGACGTGGCGCCCTTCTCGACGACGGGCGACACCAGCAGATCGCGTCCCCAGAGGAACTGGTCGCCTCGCGCGACGGCCGCCGGGTCCTCGGGATAGTGCAGCCACAACGCTCGGATCATGGGCAGTCCCGTTTCCGTCGTCTCTTTCGCGGCGGTGTAGGTGTACGGCAGCAGGCGGTAGCGCAGCTCGAGGTACTTCTTCACGATCGGCTCGACCGCAGCGTTGTGAAGCTCCGAGGGATCCGGATGGCCCGCGCCGCCGGTGTAACCGCGCAGCTCCTCGTGGCCCAGCTTGCCGGTGTTCCAGCCCCACGGCAGCCGCAGATGCCACGTGCGTCCGTGCGCGCGGAAGGACGGACAGAACGTCCCGAACTGGAACCAGCGAACGTGGAGCTCGCCGGTGTACTCCGGCGTCGGCACGAATCCGCCGATGTCGGTGCCCCAGAATGGAATCCCCGACAGCCCGGTGTTCACGGCGACGGGCACGTGCGTCTTCAGCGTCTCCCAGGTGGAATAGACATCGCCGGACCAGAGGAACGCGCCGTAGCGCTGCATCCCGACATAGCCGTTGCGATGCAGCGCGAACGGACGTTCGTTCGGACGGGACTGCTGCGGCCCCTCCCAATACATGCGGATGCGGGCGAGACGCGACGGCGCATCGAGGCCGTCCCCCTGGTCGGGCCACCAGCCGTCCACGCCGAGATCCATCAGCGGTTTGTGGTACGGCCAGTAGCACGGGACGGCACGGTCATCAGGCCAGCGGTTGTCGGCCGTCCGTCCGCTGGGCACCGCCTTGTCCGGCGCACAGGGATCGCTCACCGCACCGCTCATCCGGCGTCCTTCGATCACGATGTGCAGGACGATCTTGAAGTGATCGCCATGCAGCTGCTCGATCACCTTCTGCGGGGCGGGAAAGTTTTCGGCCTTCCAGTCGAACTCCCCGTTGCGCGTGTTCCAGCCGGATGGCGTGAACTCCGTGCCGAGATAAATGAGCGCGTCGCACGGCAACTGCTTCTCGCGGAACGTGCGCGCCACGCCCAGCACTTCGTCGGGCCCTGCGAGCGTCCGGTGCGACTGCATGTAACCGAACGACCACAGCGGCGGCAGCTCCGCGCGTCCGGTGACGCGGGCGAAATCGCCGACGATCGTCGTCGGATCCTTGGACGACGTGAGGAAGACGTCGAGGGGGGCCGCCCCCTCGGGCGGCGTCATCGTGCCTTCCGGTCCCGTCAGATCGAACACCGGCGGAGATGGGGGCGCGCCGCGTCCTCCCGCCGGAGAGGCGACAACCGGCTGATGGATGTACATGCCCCAGCCGTCGGTGCCGATCAGGAACTGGATCGGCACGCGTCCGCCATGCGTCCTGAGCTGGTAGCCTCCCTGCCCGTTCCGCATGCGGTCGGTGGATCCCTTGCGGTCGAACTGCGGTCCGCCTTCGCCGAACCCGAGGAGCGGCCCTTTCGGCAGGAGGAACGACACGGCGTGCGTCGTCTCGTTCAGCGTCAGTCTCTGGACGGACGTGCCGTCACGGCGCTCGACGTGGAGGACCGGTGGACCAACGGTGAAGCGGACCGTCAGGTCGCCGGCACGAATCGGCGTAAAGCGTTCCGCGGCCGGGGCGCGCCCCGCCGGCCGGCCCGCGGCCGCCGGCACCAGCGCCCCGTCCTCGGGAACCGCCGTGCCGTCGAGCGGCAGGACGGTGATGCGCACCGTGGACGGCGTGACCGAGGCGATCGCAATCTCGACCGGCCGTCCGGCGATCGTGATGGGAGCGGATTGCCCCCGGAAGACGCCTCCGGATACCATCACGCCGGCCCCCGCGAGGCCAATCTGCTTCAGGGCCGCGCGGCGGGGGATCTCTCGTGCCATGGGGCGCACTTTACTGCGGACGGGGCCCTGCGCCATAGCGATTTTTTGCAGCAATATCAAGGGTGTTAGCGCTTACAATCCGGGGCGGGCCGTCGGCGTCCCGGTGCGCACGACCGGTGTAGGCCCGACCTCGTAGGCCCGACCTCGTAGGCCCGACCTTCAGGTCGGGCGACAAGCTACTAAGGAGTTCCGATGAAAGCTCTTCCTGGATTCAGCGTCCTGCTCGTCGCCGTCGGAACGCTCGTCCCCGCCCCGGTTGCCGCCCAGGCCACGATCGCCGATTACCAGCGGGCCATGGGCCTGCGTGAGAAATACAGCGACCTCGCCCTCCACACCGCCGACGCGCCGCGATGGATCGAGCAGACCAATCGCTTCTACTACCGCCGGACGGTCAAGGGCGGGCACGAGTGGATGCTCGTGGACGGCGGGACGCGCGAGAAACAGCCGGCATTCGACCACGCCAGGCTCGCCGCGGCGATCACCGCGGCCACGAAAGCCAAGGCCTCGGCCGTCGAGCTGCCCTTCAATAACTTCACCTTCGAAGACAACGGCCGCGCCATCGAGTTCACCTTGACCGCCGGCCCCGGGGGCGCCGGACGAGGCGCGGGCCGCGGGGCGGCCGCCGGGGCGCCGTCGGCCCCACCCTGGCGCTGCTCGCTCGAGACCTACACCTGCCGACAGCAGCCGCCGCGGGCCGGCCGCGGCGCAGGCGGCCGTGGCGGACGCGGCGGCGGCGGTCTCGCCGGGCCGGTTCGCGCGGAATTCAACATCAACGGCGCCGATCCGAGACGCTCGCCCGACGGCACGTTCGAGGCGCTGGTCCGCAACTACAACCTGGCCATCCGTGAGGTCGGCCAACGCGACGTGACGATCCTCACCACGGACGGCTCCGAAGGCGGCTACTTCGATCCCGAATCCATCGCCTGGTCACCAGACTCGCAGACGATCGCCGTCTACCGCGTGCGCCCCGGCCACCGCCGCTACGTCCATTTCGTTCAGTCCTCACCCGAAGACCAGCTCCAGCCGAAGCACTCGACGATGCAGTATGCGAAGCCGGGAGACGTGCTGGATGTCGAAGTGCCGGTGCTGTTCCATGTCGCGACGAAGACGCGGCTGGACGTCGAGAACTCGCTCTTCCCCAACGCCTACGACAACTCGCGTCTGAACTGGCGGAAAGACAGCACCGCCGTCACCTTCGAGTACAACCAGCGCGGACATCAGGTATTTCGCGTGATCGAGGTGGATGCGGCCTCGGGCAAGCCGCGCGCGGTGATCAGCGAGGAGCCGAAGACCTTCTTCACCTATTCGGGCAAGAAATTCCGACAGGACCTCGAGGAGACCGGCGAAGTCATCTGGATGTCGGAGCGCGACGGCTGGAATCATCTGTATCTCTTCGACAGCCGCACCGGCGCCGTGAAGAACCAGATCACCACAGGCGCCTGGCCGGTTCGCAGCGTCGTCAGCGTGGACGAGAAGGCGCGGCAGATCTACTTCGGCGCGAGCGGCATGTACGAGGGAAAGGATCCGTACTTCGTCCATTACTACCGCATCAACCTCGACGGGACGGGCCTCGTGACGCTCACGCCCGCCGAGGGCAATCACACGGCGTCGTTCTCACCGGACCGGTCCGTCCTCGTGGACACCTACTCGCGCGTGGATAGGGCGCCCGTCACCGAGCTGCGCTCCGGCAAGGACGGCTCGCTGCTCGCGAC
>JBBECO010000191.1:0-7517 GCA_040881785.1 Vicinamibacterales bacterium | reverse complement strand
TCGACGGGATGGGGACGAGCAACCGGTCCAAGGCCTTCCACGATGTCGCCTGGCAGAACCTCAAGGACGCGGGTTTCCCCGACCGGATCGCCTGGCACACGGCGGTGGCGGCGAAGTATCCGTACTACGACATCACGCGGGTCGGGATCTACGGCACGTCGGCGGGCGGTCAGAATTCGCTCGGCGCGCTGCTCTTCCATCCAGAGTTCTACAAGGCGGCGGTGTCGTCGGCCGGCTGCCACGACAACCGCATGGACAAGATCTGGTGGAACGAGCAGTGGATGGGCACGCTCGGCGAGCATTACGCGGCGTCGTCCAATGTGGATCACGCGCACCTGCTGCGAGGCAAAGTCCTGCTCGTCGTCGGCGAGATGGACAGCAACGTCGATCCGGCATCGACGTATCAGGTGGTGGACAAGCTGATCGAACACAACAAGGAGTTCGACCTGCTGGTCATCCCCGGCGCCGGCCACACCAACGGCGGCGCCTACGGCGAGCACAAGCGGTTCGACTTCTTCGCCCGGCACCTGCTCGACGTCAAGCCACCGGAGTGGAAGGCGATCGAGGACGCGACGAAGAAGACCACGACGACGCAGTCGATGCGCTGAACATCCAACAGTGTTGAACCGTGTTGAACCGTGGCCGTGATCCGCTGGGGTGTGCTCGGCGTGGCCAGGATCGCGACGGCCAAAGTGATCCCCGCCATGCAGAAGGCCGCGCGGTGCGAGGTCGTGGCCATTGCGTCGCGCGACAGCGCGCGAGCGTCGCAGGCCGCCGCGGAGCTGGCGATTCCGCGGGCGTACGGCTCCTACGACGCCCTGCTCGCCGACCCGGACATCGACGCCGTCTACATTCCCCTGCCCAACCATCTGCATGTGCCCTGGACGACGCGGGCGGCGGAAGCCGGCAAGCACGTGCTCTGCGAGAAGCCGATCGCGCTGAATGCCGCCGAGGCGCGCACGCTGCTCGACGTCCGCGACCGCACGGGCGTGCGGATCCAGGAAGCCTTCATGGTGCGCACGCATCCGCAGTGGGTGCGAGCCAGGGCGCTCGCCGACAGCGGCGATCTCGGAGAGGTCCGGGCCATGTCGGGCTTCTTCAGCTATTACAACGTCGATCCCGCCAACGTCCGCAACGTGGCGGCATGGGGCGGCGGCGGGCTGATGGACATCGGCTGCTATCTCGTGAACACCGCGCGGTTCATCTTCGGCGCCGAGCCGTCCCGGGTGGCGGGCACGCTCGATCTGGACGGCGACTTCGGCGTGGACCGTATGGCCTCCATGCTGCTGGACTTCGACGGGCGGCACGCCGTCGGCACCTGCAGCACGCAGCTGCAGTACTACCAGCGGATCCAGATCGTCGGCACGACAGGCCGCGTCGAGATCGAGATCCCGTTCAACGCGCCGGCCGATCGCCCCTGCCGGCTCCTGGTGGATCGCACCGGCGAGATCCATGGCGCCGGTGTCGAGATCATCGAGCTCGACGTCTGTAACCAGTTCACGATCCAGGCAGAGGCGTTCGCGAGCGCGATTCTCGACGGCCGGCCCCAGCCTGCGCCGCTCGAGGACGCTGTCGCCAACATGGCGTGCATCGACGCCCTCGTCCGATCGTCAGCCACTGGCCGCTGGGAGAAGCCCGCGGATCCCGGGCAGCCCTAAAAGGGCTGCGCTACACGCCATGGCACTCTACGCCGGGTTCGACTGCAGCACGCAACGCCTCTCGGTCGTCGTCATCGACGCCGGCCGGCGGACGGTCGTCTATCGCGACTCGCTGCCGTTTGCCGAGCCGTTCGTCGTTGCCGACGATCCCGCCGTCGTGCACGCATCGCCAGAGATGTGGGCGGCCGCGCTCGAGACGATGCTCGGGCGGGTCGCGCGGAACATCGATCGCACAGCTCTTCGGGCGATCAGCGGCTCGGCGCAGCAGCACGGCAGCGTGTACTGCGGGGACCGCCCGGACACGCTCACGCGCGAGACCTCGCCGATCTGGATGGACAGCAGCACGGCGCGGGAGTGTGACGAGATCGAGGCGGCGCTGGGCGGCGCCAGCGCGCTGGCGCAGCTCACGGGATCGCGCGCCTTCCCGCGCTTCACCGGACCGCAGATCCGGAAATTCTGGCGCGACGAGCCGGACGCCTATGCGCGCACCGCGCGCATACACCTGGTGAGCTCGTTCCTGGCGTCGGTGCTGACCGGCACGCATGCGCCCATCGACCATGCCGACGCCTCCGGCATGAACCTGATGGACATCCGGACGCGCGAATGGTCGGTCGCCGCGATGGCGGCCACCGCGCCCGGCCTCCGGAAGAAGTTGCCGCCGCTGGTCCCCTCCTCCACCGTCATCGGCACCCTCGACGGCCGCTGGCAGGACCGATTTGCGCTTCCGCCCGTGCGGATTGTCGCGTGGTCGGGCGACAACCCGTGCAGCATGATCGGCACCGGACTCGTTCACGAGGGGCAGCTCGCGGTCTCGCTCGGGACGAGTGACACGATCTTCGGGCCGATGCGCGAGCCGCGGGTGAGTCACGACGGAACCGGCCACGTCTTCGCCTCTGTACTCGGGGCATACATGGGCATCACCGTCTTCCGGAACGGGTCGCTCGCACGCGAGCGGGTGCGCGACGCATTCGGCTGGACCTGGGACGACTTGTCGAAGGCCCTGCGGCAGACCCCGGCGGGCAACGGCGGCGCGCTGATGCTGCCGTGGTTCGAGCCGGAGATCACCCCGCCGGTATCGCAGCCGTCCGTGGTGCGCGTCGGTCTCGACCGGGCGACGCCGGCGCAGCAGGCCCGGGCGATCATCGAGGCCCAGATGATGGCGCTGTCGGCACACTCGGCGTGGATGGGTGTCACGCTGGAGGCGATCTTCGCCACGGGCGGCGCCGCCGCCAACCGCGACATCCTTCAGGTCCTGGCAGACGTCTTCGCCGCCGATGTGCACCGGTTCGACGCGAGCGATTCGGCGGCCCTCGGCGCGGCGCTTCGGGCATGGCAGGCCCACAGCGGACTCGACTGGCCGACCGTCGTGGGCGGCTTCGCGACGCCCCCGTCCTCCGGACGGGTCCGCCCGATCACGGAACATGTAAGGACGTATCAGGACTTGCAGCGGCGTTACATCGCCCTGGAGGCGGCCGCGCTGGCTAGGTGATAGACTCGCGACGATTCCATGAACATTTCGGAGATCGCCAAGCGCGCCAATGTGTCAACGGCCACGGTGTCGCGCACGCTGAATCAGAGCGGTCCGGTGAAGGCCGGGACCGCGCGCAAGGTCTGGCGCGCCGTGACCGAGCTGAATTACTACCCCAACAGCCACGCGCGTGCGCTCGTGTCCGGACGCAGCCGCCTGATCGGCCTCATCGTCTCCGACATCACCAACCCGTTCTTTCCGGAATTGATCCGCGCGTTCGAAGGGCTCGCCGCCCAGCAGCAGTACGACGTCCTCCTCACGAGCACCGACTACGACACGACGCGCATGACGGCGTGCCTGCGACGCATGCTCGAGCGCAAAGTCGATGGCGTGGCGATGATGACGTCGGAAATGGACGCCGGCCTGATCAAGGAGCTCTCGAAGCGCAACGTGCCCATCGTGTTCATGGACGTCGGGCAGATGGGCCCGCGGATGAGCCACGTCTCGATCGACTACGGCAACGGCGTGCGGCAGGCCGTGGATCATGTTGCCGAGCTGGGGCACACACACGTCGCCTTCATCACCGGGCCCCTCGAGCTCCACTCGGCACGCACGCGGCGGCAGGCCTTCGTCGACGGTCTGCGGCACCACGGCATCACCCTGGACCGCAAGCTGATACGCGAGGGCACGCACACGGCCGAGGGGGGAGAGAAAGCGATGAAGGAGCTGCTCAAGCGCTCGCGCCTCCCCACCGCCGTCGTGTGCTCCAACGACTGGACGGCCATCGGCGCGCTGCACGCGATCCACGCCGCCGGCCTGCGCGTCCCCGAGGACATCTCGCTCGTCGGCTTCGACGACATCCCGCTCAGCAGCTACATCACGCCGTCGCTCACCACCGTTCGGATGTCGGCGCGCGATGTCGGCTCGACCGCGTTCCAGGCGCTCTTCAGCCTCATCGGCGAAGCGCACGTCGAAGGGGACGTCTACCAGGTGGCGACAAAGCTCGTCGTCCGGGAGTCGACGGCCAAGCCACGAAAGCGGTGATTCGCGGGGTGCGGGGTGCGGGGTGCGGTGATCGCCGGTAGGCCCGACCTTCAGGTCGGGCGCGAACCCAGCAGCCGTTCGAACGTTTCCCAGGGCAGATCCGCCAGGGACCGCGCGAAGACATCCGCCGAGAGCTCCGACGACCGGCTCACGCCCACACACTTCATCCCCGCGCGCTTCGCGGCCTCGATCCCCGCCGCGGCGTCTTCGACGACGACGCAGGCCGACGGCGGGACCTGCAGCTTCGCGGCCGCCGCGAGAAAGACCTGCGGATCGGGCTTGCCCGCGGTGACGTCCTCCGCCGAGACGAATGCGTCGAAGTAGCGATCGACCTTCAAGGCGTCAAGCATGACGCGGACGTTTTCAGCCGGCGCCGAGGAGGCGATGGCCTGGCGCCAGCCGTCGTCATGCAGGCGCGCGACCCAATCCGCGGCGCCCGGCAGCGGCGCGAGTCCTTCCGTCACCGCGAACTGCCGATACAGCGACTCCTTGGCGTCCCCGACGCGCCGGATCACGTCGGGTGTTGCCGCCGCCCCCATCCAGGCCGTGAGAATCGTGTCGTTCTTCTGGCCGAAGCTGGCGAGGAACTGTTCGTAGGTGAGCGCGACTCCTTCGTCGCGCAGGGTGTCGCGCCAGGCACGCCAATGGTGATCGCCGGAGTCCACCAGCGTGCCATCGAGATCCCAGAGAACGCCGCGAGCAACGGGAAGCTGACTCACTTTTGCCCGTAGTAGGCCTTCGGGCCGTGCTTGCGCCGGTAGTGTTTCTCGACGAGGAAATCGTCGGGCGGCTCGGCCTCCGGGGCCATCGTTCGCACGCGCCACTCGAGGCGCGCAAGATACTCGAGGACCCGGGCGTGCTCGATCGCCGCGGCTGTATCGGCGCCCCAGGCGAACGGCCCGTGGTTGGCGACGAGGACGGCCGGCACCTCCGCGGGTGACCGCCGGCCGCTCCGGAAGGTTTCGGCAATCACCAGACCGGTGTTGGCCTCGTAGTCCTGCTCCACTTCCTCGCGGCGCATGGGTCTCGTGACCGGGATGTCGCCGTGGAAGTAGTCGGCGTGCGTCGTCCCCATGCAGCGGATCGGCAACCGCGCCTGCGCGAACATCGTCGCGAACTCCGAGTGCGTGTGGACGATGGCGCCGCAGGCGAAGGCGCGATAGAGCTCGAGATGCGTGGGGGTATCGGACGAAGGACGCAGCGCGCCGTCGATCACAACACCGGTCTTGAGCGAGATCACCACCATCGCGGCAGGGGTGAGCTGTTCGTAGGGCACGCCGCTCGGTTTGATCGCGAACACACCGCCGGCGTGGTCGGCCGCCGACAGATTCCCGAACGTCCCCATGACGAGGCCGCTCGCGGCGAGCGCCATGTTCGCGTCGTACGCGGCCTGCCGGAGCTGGTCATAACTCATTGCGAGGCCCATTCCTTGATGGCAAGCAGCCGTTTCATGAGTGTGCCCAGGTCCGCGCGCGCGCCGGGCACGCCGCCGAAGGTATCGTGCAGCTCGCGATAGAGGACATGGAGGTCATCGTACACAGTCCGTGCACGGGGATCCGGGACGAAGCGCCGTTGGCGGACGGTCGTCATCCGGTCCTGCGCGGCCGTCCAGTCGTCGTAGCCGCCGGCAGCCGCGCCGGCCGTCACCGCCGCGGAAATCGCCGCACCCAGCGCCGGCGTCTGCGGCGAGCCCGCGATCAGCATCGGCTGGCCGATGACGTCGGCGTAAATCTGCATGAAGAGATCGTTCTTCTCGGCGATGCCCCCGCAGCAGACGACGCGCTCGATCGGGACGCCGTGCTCGCGGAGACGCTCGATGATCGTCCGCGCGCCGAAGGCCGTCGCCTCGATGAGCGCGCGGTAGATCTCCGCGCGCGTGGTGTGCAGCGTCTGCCCGAGGATCAGCCCGGTGAGACGGGGATCCGCGAGCACCGTCCGGTTGCCGTTGTTCCAGTCGAGGGCCACGAGTCCGGATTCCCCCGGCCGGAACGCCGCCGCGTCGGCCGAGAGCGCGTCGTGCAGGGCGGCGTCCCCCTGACAGACGCCTTCGACCCACCACTTGAGGATATCGCCGACCGCCGACTGCCCCGCCTCGATCCCGAAGTAGCCCGGCCTGATCGAGCCGTCGACGCTGCCGCAAATGCCGGGGATGTCGGCGGGGCCGCCGTCGTTGGGGGCAATCGCGCAATCGCACGTGGAGGTGCCGATGATCTTCACGAGCGTGCCGGCGCGAATGCCGGCGCCGACCGCGCCGTAGTGCGCGTCGAAACCGCCCATCGCGATCGCGATCCCGTGCCGGAGACCGAGCGCGGCCGCCCAGTCGTTCGAGAGCGTCCCGGCCGGCCGTCCGGGCGGGTGCGCCGTGTCGTAGAGCCGGTCGCGAAGATCCGCGAGCTTCGGATCGAGACGCGTGAGAAACGCCTTCGACGGCAGGCCGCCCCACGCTTCGGAGTACATCGCCTTGTGCCCTGCGGCGCAGACGCAGCGGACGATCCGCGTCGGGTCGTCCACGCCAGACAGCAGCGCCGGGATGAAATCAGCGAGCTCGACCCAGCTGGCCGCGGCGTCGAAGACCTCGGGGGCGACGTTGAGACAGTGCCAGATCTTCGACCACCACCACTCGGACGAGTACGTGCCGCCGATCGGCGCCAGGTATTCGGGCGCATGCTCGCGTGCGGTGGCGGTGATGCGCGCAGCTTCGTCGGCGGACGTGTGGTCTTTCCAGAGCCATGCGTGCGCCGCGAGATTCGCGCTCCAGGCCGCATCCATGGCCAGCGGACGGGCCCGCGCGTCGATCGGCAGCGGCGTGGAGCCGGTCGTGTCCACGCCGATGCCGATGACGTCGGCGGCGGAAAAGCCGTCCGCCGCCTGCGCCTGTGCCAGCGCGCCGGTCACCGACGCCCGGAGCCCCTGGATGTAATCCGCCGGGTTCTGCCGCGCGAGGTGAGGGTCCTTTGGATGCAGCAGGACACCCTGCTCACCGCTCGGATAGTCGAAGACGCTGGTGCCGATGACGCGGCCGTCCCCGCAATCCACGACGACCGCGCGGACGGAGTTGGTGCCGTAGTCGATGCCGATGGTGTACGCCACTACGCTGTCTTCCTGCACGTTCGAAACGGTTGATCACGACGGCACGACGGCACGACGGCACGACACTTTTTTGGATAAACCCAAAAGACGTCGAGTCGTCGAGTCGTCGCGTCGTCGCAAGGGCCGAAGGCCAACCGTTAACCCACCAGCACGGGGGAAACGACGTCGAGAACGTCGGGTCCGGTACCTGCTCGTCGTGCCGCGTCGAGCGCCGGCTGCTGCGCCAGGATCCGGACCGCCTTCAGCGAGAGGTTGGC
>JBBECO010000190.1:0-17704 GCA_040881785.1 Vicinamibacterales bacterium | reverse complement strand
TAGGTCTAATTCGCGACATCCTCGCCAATCCACTTGTGGTAACCGCAGGGAGCAAGACGGTAGACGTTTACAACAAGGCGGGCCAAGGCGTGCGGCTCGATCTGTCCGGACGATTTATTGGTTTCTTAAGCGCATCTGGGGCAACGCGATGACTCCTACGATCCTGGCGGACGCCTCCGCCGCGCCAGCCCTCTTCCGATGGAATGATCCGATCGACCGGGGTGCGCTCGTCGAACACCTGTTCAGCCGGGGATGGACTATTCCGGAGGATCTGATCGATTTTTGGGCAATCACGGGTGGCGGTGAAATATTTGAGACAGAATTACTGCTTCGGCCCGTGGCGCCAATGGGACAAGCCAGTGAACTGGAGCAGACACAAAGATTTTGGCACGAGCGAGGGCTCCCAGTCGGGTCCGTAGTCTTCCATGAGGGCTTTATCGTCACTGCCGTGGCTCAAAACGGGATGTACCTTTCGTTCGACCGTGACCTCCAGCCTTCGGGCCAGTTCATATCACTCGAGGATTGGTACGTCGGCGCGATTCGTGCCGAGTACGCGGAACGGTACGGGTTACCTCCACTACCGATCCGACTCGAGTAGGCATCGGTCTCTGGCCCTTGCTGTCCAGTCCTTCCACCCGTGGCCAATGTGGCGGCTGTCACCGTCGGATGCAGGGCCGGCATCCGCTGCAAACCTCGGAGGCGCTCGGCGCGGCCGCCGTGCAACTCGGCCCGCACGCCGTCGCGCTCGCGGCGCGGATCAACAAACAGTTCGGCGTGTCGTTCGGCAAAAATCTCCGCGCTGTTTCGGAGTCACTTCGGGCTGCACGTTACCCCCAAGCGCGTTGGTCCGCGCGCTGCATCGGCGCGCCGAGCAGGCGATCCGCCCGGCCGTTATTACGCGCAAGGTGTGCGGCGGGGGCAATCGATCGCGCCAGGGCGGTGACACCCAACAAGCCGGTGATCGTCTCGGCCGTCGATGCCGCACGGGCGAGCACGGGACGCGGGGCATGAGCCCCGAACGGGCCACAGTGGTATGATTTCTATACCGTGCCGGTCGAGTTCGAGTTCGATCCCGACTTACCGCAATGAGAAAATCCGCATCATCTCGGTCCGCCGTGCGCGCTCAGACGAAGAGGCGCGATACCTCGCGGACGAAGGCCTCGAGCGCCGCTCGTCTCGATGAGATGCACGACGCAGGCGAAGATCTCACCGCGCACCTTGATCGGGCAAGAGCGACGCGCCCTGGCCGCGAAGTGCAGCGGGTCAATGTGGATTTTCCGGTGGACCTGCTGCATGCCATCGACCGTGAGGCCAGGCGCATCGGCGTGAGCCGTCAGGCGTTCATCAAGTTGCGGCTGGCCGACACGCTCGTGGCGTCCCACTGACGTCCAGCGCCTGGCCACGGCCCCGGCCGATCGAGACCGTGGACGAGGCCCTCGGGCGCACAGATGGGTCCGCCTCAGCGCCACAGGTCGACGCCGGCGCGCTGTGCCGCTTTTCGCAGCGGGCCATCCGTGCAGCCCAACGCCAGTTGACGGCGCTGCGCCAGCTCCAGGTAGGCCGCGTCGTAGACGGACAATTGGTAGGCCGAGGCCAGCTCAGACAACCGCCCGAATGCGAGCGCCGCCGCTTCGTGGTCCATCCGCACGCGAAGACCGGACAGCCATCCCAGCGCGGTGTGCCGCTCGTCGTCGCTCAGTTTCCGCCGACGAACCAGGACGAGGAGCGCGTTGGCCACCTCCAGCGGCCAGAGCGCCGGCACTTCGAGCGTGGCGCCGTCGGCGATCGCGTCCAGCATGGCCGAGGTCTGGGCGGTTGCCTGAGCAGGATGCACCCACGCGATCGCGACCGACGCATCCGCGACGAAGGCGCGCGTCATCGCCGTCCGTGCTCGATGGCCTTTCGCACGTCGCCGTCCGACAGCCTGGCCCGTGACCTTCCTCGAATCCGCTGCTGGAGCGCGCGCAGCCCCTCGACGCTCCGCCGAACGTCGTCGATCCGCAACGCCCCCTCGGGCACCAGGCGCGCGACCGGCTTATCGTGGCGCGTGATCACGACCTCTTCGCCCCTGGCGACGCGTTCCAGGAGCTCCCCGAATCGGGTCTTCGCCTCGAAGGCACTCACCGTCGCCATCGCACCCTCCCAAATCGACCAGTCGTTGACCAGTTTAACACGGTCGCGACGGCCGCCGTCCGCGGTCCGTGGTCCGTCGCACCCGCGCCGTCATGCCCTGCGGGCGATGGACCGGCCGCCGGACGACTCCACTTCGTGACGGCGATGTCCGGGTGACGCAGATGAGCGCGGTGTCCCCGGGCCATCATGGCCACTCACGGGCACGCTCGCGCGTACGAGGTTGAGACACGGCGGGCTCTTGTGGCAAAATACGCGTCCACCCCAGCCCAGAGGACACATAAGCCACATGGTCGAAGCCGAAAGCATCCGTAACACCATTCGACAGAGCGTCAACAGGATCACGGGCATCGCGCCGGGAGAGATTCAGGACGTCTCCGACTACCGCGCCGACCTCGGGCTCGACTCGCTGTCGGCGCTCGAAGTCCTGGTCGACATCGAGTACGCCTACAAGATCAAGCTGGGGGAAGAACGGTTCCAGGCGATCCGCACGGTCGAAGACACCATCGTGGCGGTGCAGGAGCACCTGTCCGCGGCCCAGGCCTGACCGGCCGCTGAAAAAGGGGACAGCCGGATGGGAAATGGCACATGGGACATGGAAAAGTCCCTCAAAACACGGTCTTTCCCATCTCCCATTTACCATTTCCCATTGCGTGCCGCAGTCACCCCCAGATGGCCAGAGTAGCCGTCGTCGCCGGCCGGGACCCCCTCGCGGACGCCTTCGTCCGCCAGTTGCGGTCCGCGCCGGGCGTCGAGTTCTGCGAGCGCCTGCCGCATGAGGCGGATCGGCTCGAACCGTCGATGTTCGAGCGGTTCGACACGCTCGTCTACTCGGCGCTGCCCCCCGGTGGGGCCACGATGGCGCCCGACGTGACCGCGGCACGCGCGCTGTCGGAACGCCTCGTGTCGGCGCCGCTCAGGCACGCGATCATTGTCTCGAGCGCGGCGGTATACGGACCGAACCACCAGAACGCCGGACGCCTCGAGGAGACGGCGTTCATTGCCGACGGCCGCAGTGACATCGCGGACGGCTGGCGCGCGGTCGAGCGGCTGACGAAGCAGATCGGCGAGCGCTCCGGCGCGGGTCCCACGCGGCGCGCCGTGCTGCGTCCGGCCGCGGTGCTCGACGGGAGCGACTATTTCAGCCGGCTGTTCACCGGTCGCGTGGCCGTCACCTACCCGGGGCACGATCCGACGCTGCAGCTCCTGGCCATGGACGATCTGGCGGGGGCGGTCGCGATGGTTGTCAGCCGGAATGCCGAAGGCATCTACAACGTGGCGCCGGCGGGCGGTATTCCCCTGAAGCAGGCCCTCAAGCTTGCCGGTGTGACACGCCTCCCCCTGGCGCGGATTCCGCAGAATGCGGCCCGCGGTGTGCTCTCGCGGACGGGCCTGGCGGCGCCTGCCGATCAGCTCAAATATCTTCAGTACTCGTGGACGGTCTCGGGCGAAAAGCTGCGGACGCTGCACGGGTTCGAGCCGTCCTGCTCCAGCGCCGAGGCGATCCTCGGCCTGCAGGGCACGAATGGTAGCGGCCCCGCGCCACCGGACTACGACGAGTTCGGCATGGACCCGGGGTACATCCGCCGCTACTGCGGCCATCTCTTTCACTTCCTGCACGATCACTACTGGCGCGTGGAGATCGACGGCCTCGAGCACGTGCCGGCACAGGGGCGGGGCGTCATGGTCGGCGTGCACCGCGGCTTCATGCCGTTCGACGGCGTCATGGCCCTCTACGCCCTGGTCCGCTACCGCGATCGCATCCCGCGCTTCCTGATCCATCCGAGCCTGACGAAGTTCCCGTTCCTCGGCGACTTCATGGCGAAGCTCGGCGGCGTGATGGCGTGCCAGGAGAACGGCGACTACCTCCTCCAGCGCGACGAGCTGCTGGGCGTCTTCCCGGAGGGCATTCGCGGCGCGTTCACGATGTACAAGCGCGCGTACACGCTCGGCAAGTTCGGACGCGATGAATTCGTCCGCTTCGCGCTGCGCAACCGGGCGCCGCTGCTGCCGTTCGTGACCGTCGGCAGCGCCGAGATCTATCCGATCCTCGGCCGCATCGACTGGCGCTGGTTCAAACGCTACACGGAGTGGCCGTTCTTCCCGATCACACCGGCGCCATTCCCGCTGCCGACCAAATGGCACACGCGCTTTCTGGCGCCGATGCACATCGAGCGGGAATACGGGCCCGAAGCGGCCGACAATGCGCGCCTCGTCCACCAGATCAGCCTCGAATGCCGGCAGCGCATGCAGGCCGCGATCGACGACATGCTGCTGCGGCGGCGGTCGAAGTTCTACGGTTCGATCTTCGAGGAGACCAAGGATCCCGCCGGCGGTACCGGAGCCAGGCCGTCGTGAAGACGCTGCGCATGAATGCGCGGCGTCTCCTCCACATCACGCGCATTCTGCTCACGCACGGCCTGGTCATGGGGATCGTGCGCTACGAACGCCATTGGCCCTGGCTCGCAAGGCGGATCCCCCTCGCGCGGCTCACCGGTCCGCAGCGCTTCCGCCGCCTCTTCGAGGACCTCGGCGGCAGCTTCATCAAGTTCGGCCAAATGCTCGCCCTTCAGCCCGACATCGTCTCGCTTGAATACTGCGACGAGCTGTTCAACCTGATGGACCGGATTGCGCCGTTTCCCTACGCGCATGTCGAGCACACCTTCCGCGAGGAGCTCGGGCGCCCCCCGGAGGAGCTGTTCGATCACTTCGATCCGGTTCCTGTCGCGACCGCCTCGATCGGCCAGGTCCATGTCGGCTACGTCCACGGACGGAAGGTCGCCGTCAAAGTGCAGCGCCCCGCCGTGGACGTCGAGTTCGCCGGCGACATCCGCCTCATGACGCTCGCGATGCGGCTCATTCGAAAACTCGACCTCCGGACGTTCTTCTGGGTGCTCGAGCCCATGGGGGAGTTCGTCGCCTGGACGCACGAGGAGCTCGACTATCGCCGCGAAGCGCGCTACGCCGATCGCCTGCGGCGCAATGCCGCGGACAATCCCCTCGAGCGCGTGCCGGAAGTGTTCTGGGAGCTCACGACCAGGCGCACGCTGGTCATGGAGTACATGCCCGGCGTCACCGTCCTCGAATACCTCCGCGCCGTGAGCGGCGGCGACGAGTGGGCCTCGCATCGTCTTCGGGCAAGCGGGTTCGAGCCGAACCGCTTCGCGCGCCACATCATCGACAATTTTCTCGGGGACGCGTTCCGCTACGGCGTCTTTCATGCGGACCTGCACCCGGCCAATCTGCTCGTGCTGCCGGACGACGTCGTGGGCTACGTCGATTTCGGGATCACCGGCGTCCTGAGCCGATACTCGCGGCGCCACCTGATCGCCATGACGCTCGCCTACACCAGGGCCGACGTCGGCGGCATGACGGAAGCGTTCTTCAAGCTCACCACCTCGGATCCGGATGCCGACCCCGTCCGTTTCCGAAGGGAGCTGGCCGAGATGTCCCAGGAATGGTACGAGGGGGAGGGGTCGGCCACGGTGTTCAAGAAGAATTTCACGCTGGTCATGCTGGACATGCTGACCCTGTCCAGAAAAACGGGCATCTGGCCGGAGCGAGATGTGATTAAATACATCCGCTCCGCCATCGCCGCCGACGGTCTCATAACTCGTTTCGCACCAGGGTTTAACGTCGGCCGTCATCTCGAGGAAGTCTGCCAGCGCTGGGTGACGTGGGAATCGCGGCGCGCGGCGCTGTCGTACGACGCGCTCGCGGGCTGGGCGATGTCCAGCGGACGTCTCGTCGAGAACGGCGCGGCGCGTGCGGCGACGATTCTGAGCCGCATCGCCGACGGCGATCTCGGCGCCCGGATCGACCTGACGACGGCGGTCGATCGGGACCTGCGGCTGCGACGCCGCACGCTGCGGCTGGCGGGCGTGGTCGTGGCGCTGACGGCGCTGGTCGAGTTGACGGCCGGGCCGCCGTCGTTCGGGTGGAACGTGTATACGGCCGAAGCGGCGCTGGTCGCCTCGGCGCTCCTGCTGCTCGCGGATTCGGTTCGAAGGCTCGTTACCGCCGGCTGACAGGCCGGCAGAAAGGCGCATCATGCGCGAAGTTGCGAAGTCGATGCTCGGATTCTCCTGGGCGGTGTCGCTGTTCGGTGTTCAGCAGATGGCCAAACTGGTCACCCCCTCGTCGGTGTCACCCGAATCGCTGGCGTCGCAGTTCGATGAGGCCACGCGCGCGGTGCAGACGTTCCTGAACGAGACGGCGGCGCAGCAGTTCCGCGCGGGCGACGAGTGGCAGCGCCGGGCCGTGGACACGCTGTTCGACGCGGCCGCGCTGCGGGACGTGGATCCGCGGCGGATGGCCGAGGCCCTCGACCCCCGTCCGTTCGTCCAGGGGATCGACGCGCGCCAGGTGATCAAGAACGGCGTCGATATGGTCCAGCAGTCGTTCGAGACCGTGCGTCAGACCGTGACGCCCTCTCCAGCCAGCTAGCAGGCCGGTGAAAGGTTCCGGCCTGATGGAAGATGGGAAATGGCAAATGGGAAAGAACCGTAACCGTCCCGGCGGGAGCTACGCATGCGCGAATTCACCAAGTCAGTCCTGAGCCTGCCGTGGGCGATCTCCATGTTCGGCGTGCAGCAGGTGGCCAACCTCGTCTCGCCGGGCTCCGACCGGCGCGTGGCCGGCACGGCGGCGGCCTTCGACGCGGTCACGAAGGCCACCGAGCAGCAGCTCGATGGGTGGATGAAGCAGACCTACACGGTCGGCCACGGCGTGCAGAACGGCCTGGTCGATCTGATGACGGGGCAGCCGCCGGCGGTGGATTCCAGCGCGCTGATGCGCATGGCGGCCGAGATGCAGTCCGGTCCGCTCTTCCAGCTCCTGATCAAGTACGGCATGCCGCCGGTGGCGTGGTTCGATTCGTTCCTCGTGCCGCGCGCCGACAGCGCGGCCGTGCTCCAGGAGTTCTCGAACAAGCTGGACATCATCCAGCTCGTGACGCAGGTGCACGGTACCCTCGGGCTCGACCACGAGTCGCACGAGCCGCTGCCCTCGCTCGTCGAGCGCGCCGCGAACATGGAGACGTTCCCGCGGCTCTGGGCGGTCGAAGGCCTCGGCAACTACTACGGCGACAAGGCGCTCGAGGAGGCAGCCGGCGGGGATCCGCAGATGCTGCTCACCGACGAGGCCACTGCCGCGCTCCCGCCGTGGAGCCTCACGATGCTGCACGCCGGCATCGGGATGTCGTTTGCCAAAGCGATCCTCAAGACGCTCGACACCACCAGCACACCCGACGTCGTCCGCGCGGCCGTGGAACGGTTCGTCTCGCTCTGCCGCAATTCATCGCGACCGGGCTACACGGGCGCGGCCCTGGAGTCGCTGGGGCTTGCGACCCGGACGCTCTATCCAAACCTGGCGGCGCTCATCGACCGTGAAATTCCCTCGGTGGACCCGGAGCTCTCCGGCTACTTCTGGCACGGCGTCGGCCGCGCGATGTACTTCGAGCCGCTCAACATGCTGCCGTCGGCCAACGCGCCGTGGCGCGCCGTGACGCGGCTCGCACAGGAGGTCCCCGCCGGTCTGCCGTACAAGAACGCGCTGGCCGGCATCTCGTGGGCGATCACGGTCGTGAACATGCGGCACCCTGAGGTGATGTCGGCCTTCCTCCGGCACCACGGCGACATCGCGGAGCGTGACGACGCCTTCCGCAACGGTCTGACGTCGTCCCTGTTGATGCGCTACGACACCACGCGCGACGGCACGAGCATCTCGCCGTTCATCCACCACGAACCGGTGGATCCGGTGGCCCAGGCGGCCTGGCACCGGTTCATCACGACCCCCTGCGACGACGCGCTGCGGACGACGTATCCGCAGTTGAAGAGAAGCACGACGCTCGAGCAGTTGTTCCACTACCGGCCGGAACAGGCCTAGCAGGCCGCCCATCCGATGCATGCGGGCACGTTACCTGGGGCGCCGGCGCCTTCCGCCGACCTGACGCGGCGGCGTCGCGCAGTCGAGGCGCGCCTGCGCGAGATCGGACGTCCGCGGCTGGCGCGCCGGTCCCCCCCGCCCGACGGCCGGCTCGGCGCAGACGAGCAGCCGATGCGCCGGCTGCGCGAGACACTGATCGAGCTCGGTCCGGTCTTCGCCGGCTTTGGCCGGTACCTCGCCACGCGCCTCGATCTGCTGCCGCGCCGCGATTGCCTGGAGCTGGCGGCGATCCCGGACGCCGGGGAGGCGCTGGACGAGCGGGAGGCCGCGGCCGTCATCCAGCGGGAGCTGGGTGCGGTGCCCGACCGGCGGTTTTTTGCGTTCGATGCCACCCCGGCGCATATTGCCCGCTGGACCGAAGAGCACGAGGCGTGGCTGTCACCCGGCGTGCCCGTCACCGTGCGGATCGTCCGGCCCGATGCGGGGGCGGTCATGGCGGCGGACCTGCCCCTGCTGCCGCTGCTGGCGCCGTGGCTGGGGCTGTCGGAGGCTGCGCTGGCGCCGGCCGTCCACGATTTCGCGTCGTCGCTGCGGCGACGGCTCGATCAGGAGCACCAGGCCGCGTCGCTGGCCAGACTGGCGGCCGATGTGCCCGCCGGCGGGCTGTTCCACGCACCGGGCGCGTACAGCAGTCATTGCTCGCCGGGCATCCTCACCCTCGAACGGGTGGAGGGCACGCCCGCCAGCGAGTCCACCGGGCATGACGGGAGGGACCCGGAAGCGTCCGGCGGGCTGCTCGCGCGCCGGATCGCGGCGGCGTGGCTGCGCCAGGCGACGATCGGCCAGGTCGTGCCCTTCGATTTCAACCTCGATGACATCGTGATCGCCGGCGACCGGCTGGTGCTGCGGAGCGCGTCGTTCGAGCCGCACTCGGCTGCCGCGCGCGCGCGGTTCCTCAACTACGTCAATGCCGTCGCGGCCGACGATCCCGACACCGCCGCGGCCTGGCTGCTGGCCGAGACCGCCGCCTCCGGCGTGGTGCTCGAAGAGGAAGTCCGGCGCCGCCTGCGGCAGGCCGTCCCGTTCAGGGACGGCGAATGGAGCGGCGACGATCGGCTCGCCGAACAGCTCCTCGTCCAGTGGCGGGTGACGCGCCAGGCCGGTCTCGAGCTGCCGGCGCACCAGCTGCACGTCTACCTCGGCATCCAGACCGTCTCGTCGATCGCGACCGCACTGGCCCCCGACTCGGATGCGCTGCTCGCGGCGCTCCAGGAAGAGCGGCTTCGTGCCGGCATCGGCACGGCCCAGCCGCTCATGGATCCGCGGGCGATCCCCGCGACGCTGGACAAGCTGATGCAGGGCATGGTCAACTTGCCGCAAAAACTGGACGAAGTGCTGACCCTCGCCGCCGACGGACGCCTGCGCGTCAAGCTGCACCTGCCGCCGGATGAAGAATCGCGAAAGACGAGAAACCGCACCGTCTCGTTGATCTCCGGCCTGGTCGTGCTCACGGCGCTGGCCTTCGCCCTGCGTCATGTGAGCCTTGCGCAGGTGCCTGGCCTCGAGCAGGCCGGGGCGCTGCTCGTGATGGCGGTGGGACTGTGGCTGTTGATCGCGGCGGCGCGGCTGTGACCGTGAAATGGGACTTGGGGATGATGGACCATGAAGCATAACGACGCAGATCGGAAATCCAAACGCAAGACGGCTCGCGCAGGCGCCGGGAATACGACGCGCACACCCGAGGCCGCGGCGCCGCCGGCCGGGATCGCGACGGCCCCCGCGCCGTTCGCGCCGGCCACCGGATTGTCGCGCGGCGAGGCGACCCTGGCGCTCTGCTCGCGTCCGTCAGCCGAGGGCTCGACCACGCCCATTTTCCACGGCAGCAATCCGGTCGGCGACGCGCTGATCTCCACAGGTCTCGTCGATCTGGCGGGACCGACGCTCACGTCCATGGTGCCGCTGCTGCCCGTAGGGATGGCGGGGCTCGAAGTGCGGGAATCGCTGCACCGCTTCGACGCCAACGCCTACGCCCCGTCGCTCGAAAGCGGGCTGGCCGCCGACAACCGGGTCGGCGAAGCACTGGGCTCCGTGACGATGCGGTGGCTGCTGGCACCGGACGACTTCGAAGCGACACCGGCAGGAACGCCGCCCGCGACCGAGATCGCGCCCTCGAAGTCGCAGCGGTTCGTCATGCTCGGCGGGCGCGTGCAGTTCACGGACCGCCGGCAGGGCGTGCTGCGCTTCTTCGGCGCCGGCCGCACGTTCCCGACCACCGCGGACGGCCGCTCGCGCCTGATGTTTGCCGGCACCGCCACCGTCCTCGAAGGCCTCGGCAGCCAGCAGGGGGCCCGCGGCACGCTGCTCGTGAGCGGCGAGGTCACCACGCCCGGCGCCATCACGATGACGATCGTCGGACGGCTGGATCCTGACGGTCCGCTGCAGCCGGCCGACGCACTCGGCCCGTTCCTCGATGCCGCCGCGGCCGCCGATGCGGCCTCGGACCGCGGCGCCGAGCCTCGCCGTCCTGTGGAACCCTCCGCGAAGGCCGGTGAAACGGTGTTCGTGTTCAGGGGTGAGGCGAACGACGTCGCCGACGAGCATCTGCGTCCCGCGAGGATCGGCAACGACATCGGGAATTCAGGGCAGCTGCGCAGCCTCGTGCGCACGGGCACCGCGGTCGGCACGGTCGCGGGTTCCCGCGCCTTCGACGCCACCGACCATCGCTGCAGCGTGAGTCTGACCGGCGCGCGCCGCGAGCTGACGCTGACCGACCATGCGGGACGCCGCATCGGCACCATCGCCGCGAACGCGCTCGACGGGACCGCCTTCCGGGACGTGCGGCAGGGGCAGCCGGTCCAGCGCCTGATTGCCTGTGGAGCGCTGTCGGACGGCACCGGCGCCCTGGACGGTGCGGCCGGCGTCGTGACGTTCGACACGATCGTCGCCGGGAACGGCGCGTCGTCGAGCCTCTACGTCGTGCGGCTCGCGGATCCGTCCGGGCGCTTCCGGGCGACGTACAACGAGGTGCCTCAGCCGATGCAGATGCCGTCCGGCGGGGCGCTGCCGATGGCGCCGCCGATGCAGTTCGTCGGCAACACCAACGGCACGCGGATCAGCGAGGAGGACCAGGCGATCCTGGCGCACGCCGAGCGGACGCTCGCCGAAGGGGTCGAGGTCCAGCGGTGGTGGGAGGAAAAGGACCGCGTGGGCGATTACGCCGAGCGCTTCGACGTCGTCCGCGAGTTCAACCAGGACGACCGGAGCTTCGGCTTCTTCGACCGCGCGCCGGCCGGCGGCCGCACGATCCCGGTGATGGGCATCGTGCAGGAGATGTTCTACGACCGGCAGAAGCAGGCGACGGGCGAGGCAATCCGCGCGCAGCTGCAGGAGTTCGTGCTGCGGTACTTCATGCGGGTCAGCCACCTCCGGCAGCCGGAGGCCTATGCCGAGGCGCAGCGCACGCCGCGCTCCGGGTTCCAGCGGGCCTTGAGCTGGCTGCCCGATGAAGGGGAGCGCCGGGTCGGCTTCGGCTACCAGCAGCTCTATTACAAGCTGGCCGGGTCGGGTCTTGTCGGCAAGTTCAGCGAGGACGAGCGGAGCGCCATCGTCGATCTGCGGGACATCGGGAAGGTGTACTCCTGGATCCTGCTGAAGGTGGACATCTTCGACTTCAACCTCTCGTTCTCGCCGTTCGGGTCCGAGGCGATGAAGTTCCAGATGCCGCTCAAGGAGTCCACGTACCTGGTGCTCGGTCCGCGGTTCGTGACCAACCGCGAGAAGCCGGAGCCGGGCGTGCTCGGCGAGTACGGCTTCGGGTATGCGTTCGTGCCGTACGCGCCGCATCCGGGGCCGATTGCGTACGGGCCCGGGCATTTCGCCGCCGCCGTGCAGTCGGTGGACTTCAAGGTGATGGAGAACGGCGAGATCCGGGCGCGCGCGGCGTTCATCGTGAACCGGCCCGACCAGATCGCGAAGATCGACATCGACCCGATCGACTGGGGCTTCCAGATGGCCGACATGATGACGTTCAACCTGGCGTCACGGCTGATGAACCCGTTCAAGGCGATGGCCCAACGGCTCCCGCTCCGCGTGAGCGGCGTGGATCCGATCGCCTCCTACATCTGGATGGCCAACACCATGACCGGCGGGATGGCGGGCCGGCAGCTCGGCATCTCGAAGGAAGTGCTCGAGAAGCGGATGCTGGTCCAGCATTTCATGCAGCATTACGCGATGCTGATCAACTCGCTGCTCGTCTGGCGCATGATCCCGGACTGGACGGACCACGAGCGTCTGCCCGAGTTCTGCGATCGAGGCGTCCGTTGTTAATGACCGCTCACCACCCGTACCCATTCGTATCGGAGTCTCGCCGTGCCGTTGCCGCATCAGGATCACTACGACGTCGTCATCATCGGGGCCGGGCTGGCCGGGCTGTCGCTCGCGCGGCAGCTGCTGCTCGCCTCCGACCGCATCACCATTCTCGAGATCGACAAGCGGGGTGAGATCCCGCCCGTGGGCCAGAAGGTCGGCGAGGCGACCGTCCAGTGCAGCGGGTACTATTTCTCGAAGGTCCTGGAGCTCGAGGAATACCTGCTCCGCGAGCACTACCTGAAATACAACCTGCGGTTCTACTGGAAGACCGAAGGGCAGGACCACAGCCGGTACGAGAGCTACAGCCAGTCGTACATCCGCGGCATCTCGAACGTGCCGACGTACCAGCTCGATCGCAACAAGATCGAGGAGGAGCTGCTGCGCCGGAACCAGGAGACCAGCCAGTTCACGTTCGACCTGAACGCCGTGAACCTGAACGTGGAGCTGGCGGAGACCGACGACGACCCGCACCGCGTGTCGTATACCGTGCGCGGCGAGCCGCGGACGGTGACGGCCCGCTGGGTGATCGACGCGGCGGGGCGCGCGCACGTCCTGGCGAAGAAGAAGCAGCTCGAACGCAAGAACCCGATCCGCCACGGCTCGTCGTTCATGTGGGTGGACGGCCTGCTGAACCTCGAGAACCTGACCGACAGCTCGCCGAAAGAGATCCGGCTGAATCCACAGCGGTCGCAGACCGGCCACCTGCCGTTCTGGCTCGCGACGAATCACTTCTGCGAAGAGGGGCTCTGGTGGTGGACGATCCCGCTCCAGGGGAAGACGAGCCTCGGGCTCGTGTACGACAACCGGCTCATCCCCCCGTCGACGGTCAACGACCCGACGCTGCTCGTGCAGTGGGTCTGTGACCACTTCCCGTGCTTCGCCCGCGACCTGCCGAACCGCGAGATCGTCCACTACGCGTGCTATCGCGACTTCTCGTTCGACTGCGCGCAGTCGATCGACCGGCGGCGCTGGGCGCTGATCGGGGAGGCGGCGCGCTGGACCGATCCGCTCTACAGCCCCGGCGGCGATCTCATCTCGATTTACAACACGCTCGTGACCGATGCGATCCTCCTGCCGGACCAGGCGGCGCTCGACGAGAAGGTCGAGCTCTACGAGCAGCTGCAGCGGGCGGTCTACAACGCGTACGTGCCGAGCTATGCCGTCAGCTACGACTGCCTCGGCGACCAGGAGGCCTACACGCTGAAGTACGTGTGGGAGCTGACGATCTACTTCGCGTTCTATGTGTTTCCGTTCATCAACGACCTGTTCACGGACCGCCGGTTCATCGTCATTTTTCTGCAGCGGTTCTCGAAGCTGGGCCGGGTCAACGTCAGCCTTCAGACGTTCATCAACGACTACTACCACTGGAAGAAAGAGGCGCGCGAGCCGCACACCGAACCGATCTTCTTCGATTTCTACGAGATCGGCGGGCTCGGCGTGGCGGAGAAGACGTTCTACAAGGTGGGTGTGAGCGTGGACGAGGCGCGCGAGATCCTGGACGAGCAGCTCGCCAACACGACCGAGCTCGCGCGGTTCACGGCGGCGCACATCTACGCGGCGGTGCTGGGTGATCCCACCGTCCTGCGGAACCGCGCGTTCGTGGAGAGCCTGGACCTCGAACGCCTGCAGTTTGCGCCCGAGGCGATGCGGCTGCAGTACGAGGCGCACGCCTCGTCGACCGAGCCGTATCCGTGGAAGTGGAATCCCGATGCGGCCGCGCGATTCCTCACGCCGCGGAAGGCGGCCGTTCCCGCAGCGATTTGAGGAGTGATGAGTCTTTCCCATTTCCCATTTGCCATTTCCCATCCAGGCCCGCATGTGTCGAGGGCCTGGTGATGCAGGATCACGCACCGCTGCTCGAACGTGCCTTCTCGCTCGACATCGTCGAGCAGGCGGGCGTGCCGGTGGAGATGACCGGCACCGTGCCCCCCTTCCTGCGCGGGACCTGTTACTTCAACGGCCCGGCGCGGTTTGCACGCGGGACGCTGCGCTATCGCCACTGGCTGGACGGCGACGGCATGGTCGCCGCGCTGACCTTCGGACCGGAGGGCGCGACGTTCACCAACCGTTTCGTCAGGAGCACGAAGCTCCTGCGCGAGGAGGCCGAGGGGCGGCCGGTGTTCCGCACCTTTGGGACCGCCTTCGAGGGAGACGAGCTGAAGCGGGGCGTCGGCCTCGAAACCCCCGTCAACGTGAGCGTGTACACGTTTCAGGACGCGCTGCTGGCGTTCGGCGAGCAGGGGCTGCCGTGGCGCCTGGATCCCGTCACGCTGGAGACCCTGGGCGTGCACACCTTCGACGGACAGTTGAACGAGATCACGCCGTTCAGCGCGCATCCGAAAATCGATTACCACACGGGGGAGCTGTTCAACTTCGGCGTCTCGTTCGCCTCGCAGCAGCCGCTGCTGAACCTGTTCCGCTTCGCGCCGGATGGCCGCCTGGTCTACCGCCGCCGGCTGCCGATGCCGTATCCAGCCTCGACGCACGACTTCGCGCTCAGCGCGGAACACGTCGTCTTTTTCATCTCGCCGCTGCTGCTCGACGCGGGTGCCGTGATGCGCGATGGGTCCACGCTCATGGACGCCTTGTCCTGGGAGCCCGAGCGCGGCAGCCATGTGATCGTCGCCTCGCGCGAGACGGGCGAGCTGCTGACGTCGATCGACGGCGGCGAGGGGCACTGCCTGCATCTCGTCAATGCGTTCGAGCAGGGCGGCCTGCTCGTGGTCGACATCGTGGAGTACGAGCGGCCGCTGTATGGCGAGTACCAGGTCGTGCCGGATCTGTTCTCCACGGTCTCACCGGGCGTCCCCACCCGCATGCTCGTGGACATCGCCGCCGGCCGCATCGTCGAGCGGCGCCGGATCGATTACAACTGCGCGCCGGATTTTCCGGCGCACCAGGCGGACCTGACGGGCTTCCCGTACGACAGCATGTGGATGCTGGGGATGAGCGCGGCGGGGCGGCCCGGCCGGAAATTCTTCGATGAGCTGGTTCGGGTGGACTGGGAGGCGGGGGACCGCGACATCTATCGCGCGCCGCGCGGCTCGTACCTCGGCGGTGAGCCCGTGTTCGTGCCCGAGCCCGGCGCCGAGCGCTCGGGCGTGGTCATCTGTCAGTTGTTCGATGCCGAGGCGCGCTCGTCGTCTTTCGTCGTCTTCGACGCGTTTGCGGTGTCACGCGGCCCCATCGCCACGGTGAGCCTGCCGTCGCCGATCCCCCTGCTGTTCCATTCGTCGTACCACGTGTAGCGCAGCCCTTTATGGGCTGCCCAAGCGCAGATGTTCGATTCGGTTGTGGCCTCTGACCCTTGACGTGTAGCGCAGCCCTTTATGGGCTGCCCGGAACCTGCGGCTCCTTTCGGTTGTACCATCTGACCATGCTGGACCGTGCCTTCGGCGAATTCGCGGCCGCGCGAGGGCAGACCGTGCGCCTGGCGTCGTTCCTGACGCAGCCCCAGTTCGACTTCCCGCCGCGCGCGGGCCGCTGGTCGATCGGTGAGGTCGTCGACCACCTGCTCCTCGCCGAGGACCTCTATCGAGGGGAGATCCGCCGCCTCGTGGAGCTCGCGCGCGCCGGGAAGCGTCCCTACCTGCGGCGCTCGTTCTCGGACGTGAACGTCTCCCCGCTGTTCATGCCGGACATGATGCTGTCAATGTTCGAGATCCCGTTCTCGATCGTGAACCGGTTCATGCCGCAGGCCGTTCGGAACTTCGCGACGGAGTATCCCTTCATGCCCACGCGGAACCCGGACGTCGCCACGCCGCGCCCGGGACGTTCCGCCGCGGCCCTCCGCGACGAGCTGGTCTCGTCGCTCGAGCAGACGCACTCGCTGCTGATGGCCAATGCGGACCTGAATTTCGAGGGGATGATTTCGGAACACCCGCTGACGGGCGCGACGAACGTGCCGCAGATCCTCGGATTCCTCGCGCGCCACGAGCGGCGCCATCACTCGCAGATCGACCGGGTGAAGTCGGATTCCCGGTTTCCCTGGTAGCGTGCGCGCGCGCTGGCGCGCGCGATGGGAAATGGGAAATGGGAAATGGAAAAGTGCCCGGCGCGGCCGACCTTCCAGGAGCCGACTAGTGGAGCGTATGAGCGAGATGTAAGGCGCCGTCAGCGGGCTCCCGTCCGCGAACAGCCCCACTTTGTGCTCGCCCTAAACGCGCTTGTCACGGGAGTGGGCTCCGCGCAAAGCGGGGCGGCCCCGTTCGCGGCCACCCGCAAACGCGCTTTACATCTCGCAGGTCCACTCTACTGGCAGGCCGCTTCCGGCGAGCGGCACTGATGTTGTGCCACCAATCAACTCGTTCCAGAACGAGTTGCTGATTTGCCGTTCGCGCTGAACAGCAGGACGTTGGCCACGATATCCGCAACCGCGAGCGGCGGCCAACCGCGCGCGGTGCTGGCGGGCGCCGCTGTGTTAGCATGCCGCACACTGAGGCCTATCGAAAACCGAGCACAGAAGGCGGCGGCCGGCTCACGCGCGCCGGTCTGTCTGTCTGTGTTACGCCCATAGGACGCACATGACTTCCGCAACCATCAAGCTGTTCCTTCCAGATGGAGATGCGAAAGGGCTGCGCACGGCGGAGATCTCCAACTGGACGGGGAAGGCGCTCGCGGCGCCGCGGACGGAGCTGGATCGCCTCCTCCGGCGGGAGGAGTGCGAGAAGGCCGGGGTGTACGTGCTCACGGGCAGCGATCCAGCTACGAACGCGCCGCATGCGTACATCGGCGAGGCCGAGGTCATTCGAGATCGTCTGAAGCAGCACAAGGGCAAAGAGTTCTGGGTTTCGGCAATTATCTTCGTGAGCAAAGATGAGAATCTGACGAAGGCGCATGTGCGTTTTCTCGAGAGTCGCCTGCTCTCCGAAGCGGCGCAGGTGGGCCGATTCACACTGGAACAGAATCAGGCAGGCGGCTCGAAGCTCCCTGAGTCCGACCGCGAGGACATGGAAGTGTTTCTGTCCCGGATCCGCCAGCTCTTGCCGGTCCTCGGGTCGGATCTGCTTACGCCCATCGCCCAGGCCCCGGCGAAGACTCCGGCCGGGGGACCGCTCTTCTGCCGCATCAAGGGCGCGGAGGCTCGAGGCCAGCGCACGCCGGACGGGTTCGTTGTCTTCGGTGGATCGACCGCCGTCATGACGGACCGACCGTCTGCGCAGCAGCGCCACCCCTTCGTGGTTACGCTTCGGAAGCAGCTTGTCGCCGACGGGACTCTCGTGGAAAGGGACGGGTTTCTCGCGTTCACCAAGGATTCGGAGTTCTCCAGCCCCAGCGCGGCTGCGGCCGTTATTCATGGGGGAGGCGCAAACGGGCTCAC
>JBBECO010000189.1:0-17713 GCA_040881785.1 Vicinamibacterales bacterium | reverse complement strand
AGCCCTTTACGGGCTGCCTCAATTGTCAAATCTGTAAAAAGGGGACCGTATCGTCACGGTCCCCTTTTTTCTGTCAGCCGGATGACCCGTTTTGCTGTCTAACCTCTAGCAGGACCGCCACTTGGCCTGAGCCCGGCTGATATATAATTTGCGGATCATTCGCCGATAATGTCCATACTGACAACAATTAGCGCCGGATCGACAGGCCGGGCACGGTAACCGGATGGAATTTCGCTGCAGGCTCGGGACTCCGGGCGGCGACATTATCGAAGGCGTCTACGCGGCCGACAACGAGACGCGGCTCCGGCGGGAGTTCGAGGAAAAAGGCCTGTACGTGCTGGCGATTCAGCGCGCCGGCGCGATGGGGCTGGCCTCGCTCGGGCTGCCTCAGCGCCGCCGGATTCCCGCCCGCGAATTCCTCGTCTTCAACCAGGAACTGGCCACACTGCTCAAGGCCGGCATGCCGCTGGTCCAGTCGCTCGAGATTCTCCGGCGCCGCGTGACCAATCCCGCCTTCAAGGCGATCCTCGACGACGTCCACGAGCGGGTTCGCAGCGGCACGGCGCTCTCGGAAGCCTTCGAAGCGCACGGCGACCTGTTCCCCGGCATCTATACCGCCTCGCTCCTGGCCGGGGAGAAGAGCGGCAGCCTCGAGCAGGTCATCCGCCGCTACGTGGCGTACGTCAAGGTGGTGTCGGGGGTGAAGCGGAAGACGATCTCCGCCCTCGTCTATCCCCTGATCCTTCTGGTGCTCTCGCTGATCGTCGTCGGGATCATCGTGCTGAGGGTCGTGCCCGAGTTCGGTGCGTTCTACGAGCAATTCGGCGCGGAGCTGCCGCTGTCGACCCGGCTCATCGTGAGCCTCTCGAATTTCGCCGGCGCGTATTTCGTCGTGCTGGTGTTCTCGGCGGTCGCGGCGGTGGCCGCGTTCTGGTCGTGGCTGCGGCGGCCCGGCAACCGCGTGCGGTTCGACCGGTGGACGCTGCGCATCCCGATGCTGGGTCCGATTTCGCAGAAGTTCGCGACGTCCCAGGCCGCCCGCACGCTCGCGACGCTGCTCGGCGGCGGCATCCCGCTGGTGAACGCGATCGACGTCGCGGCGCGGTCGATCCAGAACAAGTACATGGCGAGCGAGTTGACGAGCGCCGCACAGCAGGTCCGTGAAGGCCGCGCGCTGTCGGGCGCGCTCAACGACAGCGGGGCCTTTCCGGACGTGGCGATCAAGATGGTGGAGGTCGGCGAGCAGACCGGGGCCCTGCAGGAGATGCTCAACAGCCTCGCGGACTTCTACGACGAAGAGATCGAAACCAACCTGGGCCGGTTCGTCACGATCATCGAGCCGGCGCTGCTGGTCATCATGGGCATCGTCATCGCGGGGTTGCTCCTGTCGCTCTACATGCCCTTGTTCCAGCTGTCGAGTGCCCTCGGGTGATGGTGGAACATGTCTGACGGCAACACGACCCCCACCGCGAGCGAGCCGGTCGAAGCGCTGTACGTCGGCGCCCCCGAGGCGTCGGCGGCCGAGCGCGCCGCCGAGATGGCCCAGGCGCGGCGGCTGGCCGATCGGTACCGGCTCGACTTCATCGACCTGTCGCAGGCGAGCATCGACCACGAGCTGTTCCGCGCGATCCCGGCGGACCTGATGCTCCGGTACGGCTTCGTGCCGTATCGGCGCGACGACCATACGCTCGTCATCGTCGTCTCCGACCCGACGGACCTCCCGATGATCGACGAGCTGACGGTGCTGCTCGGCACGCCCATCAAGGTCATCGTCGGTACGGCCTCGGCCATCCAGGCGATGCTGAAGAAGAGCGAGAGCTCCACGCGCGTCCTGGAGGAAGCGACCGAGAGCTTCCAGCTCCAGATCCTGCGCGAAGACGAGGGGGGCGACGATCAGCTCACGATGGAGAAGCTGACGGCCGACCAGAGTCCGGTCATCCGTCTCGTCGACACGACGATCTTCAGCGCGATCCAGCGGCGGGCGAGCGACATCCACATCGAGACGCAGGACGATGCGGTGTATGTGAAGTACCGCATCGACGGCGTGCTGCAGCCGGCCATGCGGCCGATCGACAAGCGTTTCCACAGCACGATCATCTCGCGCATCAAGGTCATGGCCGAGCTCGACATCGCCGAGAAGCGCGTGCCGCAGGACGGCCGCTTCAAGCTGCGGCTGCCGGGCAAGACCATCGACTTCCGTGTCTCGGTGATGCCGAGCGTCCACGGCGAGGATGCGGTCATCCGTATTCTCGACAAGGAATCGATCAGCGAGCAGTTCAAGGAGCTGCGACTCGACATCCTCGGCTTTCCGGAGGACGAGCTGCGGCGCTTCCGCAAGTACATCGCCGAGCCGTACGGGATGGTGCTCGTCACGGGGCCGACCGGCTCGGGCAAGACGACGACCCTGTATGGCGCGCTGTCGGAGATCAAGTCGATCGAAGACAAGATCATCACGATCGAAGACCCGGTCGAGTACCAGGTCAAGGGGATCACGCAGATCCCGATCAACGAAAAGAAGGGGCTGACGTTCGCGCGCGGGCTGCGGTCGATCCTCCGCCACGACCCCGACAAGATCATGGTCGGCGAGATCCGCGACCCCGAGACCGCGCAGATCGCGATCCAGTCGGCGCTGACGGGGCACCTCGTCTTCACGACCGTCCACGCCAACAACGTGCTCGATGTGCTGGGGCGCTTCCTGAACATGGGCGTCGAGCCCTACCAGTTCGTCTCGGCGCTCAACTGCGTGCTCGCCCAGCGGCTGGTGCGCAAGATCTGCGCGCACTGCAAGCGGCAGGCGGTGGTCACCCGGGCGCAGCTCGCCGAATCGGCGCTGGACCCGGCGCTCGAGCAGAGCGGTCTCTTCTTCGAGGGGACCGGCTGCATGGAGTGCGGCGGCACCGGCTACAAGGGGCGGGTGGCGATCTGCGAGCTGCTCGACCTGTCCGACAGCATCCGCGAGCTGATCCTCGCCCGGCGTCCGACGACCGAAATCAAGAAAGCGGCACGCGACGAGGGGATGCGCTTCCTGCGTGAGTCCGCCGTCGAGCAGATGCTGAAGGGCGTGACGACGCTGCGGGAGATCAACAAGGTGACGTTCGTCGAATGAGCACCCCATCCGCGTCCGCCGTCAGCCGCTGGCTCGCGAGTCCGGCCCCCCCGGCAGCGGTGGAGATTTCCGCGCGCCGCGTGAACGTCGTCGGGCTGGCCACGCATGGCACGACGCTCACCGTGACCGGGCACGCGAGCGAGGCCTTGCCCGCCGGGGCGGTGACACCGGTCCTCAACGGGGCGAACGTGCACGACCCGGCGGCTCTGGCGGCGGCGGTCAAGGCCGCCGTGGACCGCCTCTCCCCCCGGCCGAAGCGAGTGGCGCTGCTGCTGCCGGACTCGATCGCCAAGGTGTCCCTGGTGCGCTTCGACACGGTGCCGGCCAAGACACAGGACCTCGAACAGCTGATCCGCTGGCAGGTCCGCAAGGCGGCCCCCTTTCACGTCGAAGACGCGCAGGTCTCCTGGATCGAGGGGGCGGCGGCCGCGGATGGCGGCCGCGAGTACCTGGTGCTCGTCGCGCGCCGCGACATTGTCGAGAGCTACGAGCGCGCCTGCGATGCCGCGGGTGTGCAGGCGGGGATCGTCGACATCGTCTCGACCAACCTGGTGAACGCCGTGCTGGCCACCGACCCCGCGTCGGCCGCGGGCGACTGGCTGCTGGTGCACCTGGCGCCCGATTACTCCACCATCATCGTGGTGCGAAACGGGCAGGCGATTTTTTTCCGGAACCGTCCGTCGGAGGGGCTCCCGCAGGACATGGGCGATCTCGTGCATCAGACCGCGATGTATTTCGAAGACCGGCTGGGCGGCACGTCGTTCAGCCGGGTGGTGGTCGCGGGCGGCTCGTCGTTCGAGGCCGTCCTGGCGGAACGCGGCCGCCGCCAGATCGAGGAGCGGCTCCGCACGCGCGTCGAACCGCTCGATGTCAGTGCCGGCGTGGCCCTGCGCGATCGCCTCACCCCGGGGCCCGAGCTGCTCGACGCCCTGGCGCCGGCTGTCGGCGTCCTGCTGCGCGACCGGCCGGCCGTCACCGCGCGCGGCCGGGAGCGGGTGGCCTAGTGCTTCGCACGAACCTTTCGACCCGTCCGTTCTACAACGAGCGAGCGATCCATGTCGTCGTCGCGATCGCCGCGGTCCTCGTCGCCGCAGTCACGGTGTGGAACATCGTGCGGGTCGTCACGCTGTCGCGGCAGAATACCGAACTGGCCACGCGCGTGAACGCCGATCATGCCGAGGCCGAGCAGCTCACGCGGATGGCCGCCGAGATCCGCAGCCGGATCGACCAGAACGAACTGCAGCAGATCGTCGCCTCGGCACGGGCGGCCAACGCCCTGATCGATCAGCGGACCTTCTCGTGGACGGCGTTTTTCAACCACATCGAGGCCAACATGCCTCCGGATGTGATGCTCACGTCCGTGCGCCCCTCGGTCAGGGAGGGCGTCACCTCGGTCACGATGACGGTGCTGGCGCGGCGGCAGGAAGACAGCGATGAGCTGATCGAGAAGCTGGAAGCGACCGGCGCGTTCGAAAACGTGCTGCCGGTCCAGCAGGACCACGACGAGGGTCTCTATCGCGTGACGATCAGCGCGGTGTATGTCGGCACGGAGGCAGGCGCCGTGCCGGCGGTCGAGACACCTGCGCCCGCCGGGGGGGCCGAACCGCCGGCGCCGCCGGAGGGGGGCGTGCGATGACTCCGGCGCGCCGGATCCTCGCCGAGAAGCGCTCGCTCTTCTGGCCGCTGGCGCTGGTGCTCGTCGCCAACGTCCTCGTCTACGTCCTGGTCGTCTACCCGCTCGCGCAGAAAGTGGCGCTGGGCGAGCAGGCGGCCGACGGCGCCACGCTCGCGCTGACGACGGCTCGCCGTGATCACGCCAACGCGCGCGCCACGGTGACGGGGAAGGGGCAGGCGGACACCGAGCTCGCGAAGTTCTATCAGGACATCCTGCCGCCGGATCTCAGCGGCGCGCGGCGCATGCTGTATTTGCCGCTCGAGCAGCTGGCACGTGAAACGAACGTCCGGCTCCAGCGCCAGGCATTGACGCCGGACGATGTCGGCGACGGGCTGGCGAAGCTGACCGCGAACGCGACGCTGACCGGGGAGTACCGCGACATCCGGCGTTTCCTGCACCGGCTCGAGACCCGCCCCGAGTTCGTGGTCGTCGAACACGTGGACCTGACCCAGAGCGGCAGCGAGCGGACGCCCGGCATTGCCGTGAGCCTGCAGGTCGCGACGTACTTCCGGACCGGTGGTAATGGCCACTGAGGCACCCGCCCGCCAGGCGGGCCGTCCGCGTCCGGCGTTGTTAGTCCTGCTCGGCGTGCTCGGCGTGATCCTGCTCTGGCAGATGTTTTCCGGCGGAACGGCTCCCGGGCCCGTCACAACCAGGAGCGATCCGCGCGCGGCCACCGGCAAGCCGGTCGAGCAGGTGACCCCCGCGGACCTGGATGTCAGGGTCGAGTCGCTCGCCGAGGCGGCCGTCCCGCTCGACGAGGGGGGGCGGAACCCGTTCCGGTTCCAGCCGAAAGCGCCGCCGCCTCCGCCGCCGGGGCCCCCGGCCTCGAACGTTCCGTCGGGGCCGGTGAAACCCGTGGTCCCGGGTCCGCCGCCGGCCCCGCCGGGGCCGCCGGCGATCCGGACGCTGATCCACTTCATCGGGATCGTGGACACGGGGAAGGAAAAGATCGCGGCCTTCAGCGATTGCCGGTATACGTTTTCCGGCCGCGAAGGGGAGATCATGGAAGGCCGGTTCCGGCTCGTGAAGATCCAGGTCGAGTCGGCCATCGTCGAGTACGTCGACGGCACGGGACGCACGATCCTGCCGCTCAACGGGCAGGCGTGTGTAGGGAAATAGCTGAGAGCTGATAGCTGAGAGCTGAGAGCACAAATGAAGCACAGGCTCATTGCGATGGTGACGTTGACGGTCCTGGTGTCGGGCTGCGCGGCGGGGCGTGCCTTCCGGCGCGGCGAGGACGCGTCGCGCAGCGGCAACTGGGATCAGGCGGTCGCCGAGTACACGAAGGCGGTCCAGGCCGATCCGGACAAGCCCGAATACAAGATCCAGCTCCAGCGGGCCATGCAGAGTGCGGCGCAGGCGCACATCAGCCTCGCGCGCGAGATGGAGGAGAAAGATGCGCTCGACGCCGCCCTGATCGAATACCGCCGCGCGAGCGAGCTCGACTCCACCAATCGGCTCGCGGCCGCCAAAGTCACCGAGCTCGAGAAGACGATCCGCGATCGCATCGAAGCCACGCGCGCAAAGCCGCAGATCGACAGTCTGCGCGACCAGGCGCGGGCCATGGGGCAGCCGCTGATCGACCTGACGACGAAGCTGCCGAGCCTGAAGTTCCAGAACGCCAGCCTGAGGGACATCCTGACCTTCATCGGCACGCAGAGCGGCATCAACATCACCTATGAGGCGACGTACCAGGACAAGGCGTACACGATCCTGCTGGAAGACGTCACCGCCGAGCAGGCGCTGCAGCAGATCATGCTGGCCAATCAGCTCTTCTACAAAGTGCTGAACCCGAAGACGATCATGGTCATCCCCGACAACTCGGCGATGCACGTCAAGTACGACGACCTGGTGATGCGGACGTTCTACATCTCGCATGCCGACGTCGCGGAGCTGGTGCAGCTGATCAACGCGATGATGCGCATTGCGACGATGCCCGTGCAGCCGGTCGTGATGCCGAACAAGACCGCCAACACGCTCACGGTCCGCGGGACGGCGGCGACGGTGGACATCATCGAGCGTCTGATTCGCAACAACGACAAGCCGCGGGCCGAAGTCGTCATCGACGTGCAGATCCTCGAGGTGAACCGCCAGCGCGTGAAGCGCCTGGGGTTGAACCTGAGCGAATACGCGCTCGGCTTGACCTTCTCGCCCGAAGTGGCCCCCCCGAACACCTCGGGCGGGCAAGGTCCGCCGCCGCCGTTCAATCTGAACACGATCAGCCAGGGTGTGAGCACGGCGGACTTCTACCTGTCGGTGCCGACCGCCCTCCTGCGATTCCTCGCGACCGACTCGCAGACCAAGCTCATTGCCAAACCGCAGCTGCGCGGCGCCGAAGGGGCCAAGCTCACGTTGAACCTCGGCGACGACATCCCCGTCGTGCAGACGGTGTTCGGCGCGGCGGTCGCCGGCGGGTTCGCGAGCATTCCGCAGTCGTCGTTCACCTATCGCACGGTCGGCATCATTATCGAGATGACGCCGCGCGTCACGTATGAGGGGGACATCAAGCTCGAGATGTCGGTCGAGAGCAGCGCGCTGGGGCCGAGCATCAGTGTCGCCGGCCAGGACGTGCCCTCCTTCAGCTCGCGCAAGGTCACGACCACGCTGCGGCTGCGCGAAGGGGAATCGAACCTTCTCGCCGGGCTGCTGCGCGACGAGCAGCGCAAGGTCCTGACCGGCTTTCCCGGGTTGATGAAGGTGCCGGTCCTCCGCTCGCTCTTCGGACAGTCCAACGACGAGATCAGTCAGTCCGACATCGTCATGCTGCTCACGCCGCGCATCATCCGCACGCACGAGCTGACGGCGGAGGACCTGGCGCCGATCTTCATGGGCACGCAGTCGAACGTGGGTCTCGGCGGACCGCCGCCGCTGATTGCGCCGCTGCCGCCGGCCGATCCGGCCGCCGCCGCGACCGCACCGCCGGCCGGCACGGTGCCGGTGATGCCGGCGCCGCCGACGGTGGCGGGCCGTCCCGGCGAGCAGTTGCCGCCCGTCGCCGCGCCCGCCGGCGCGCAGACGGCGAACCCGCCGCCGATTCCTGGAGGCGTTGCGAAGCCTGGGGTGCAGCCGCCGCCGGTCACGCCCGTGCCAATCGGCCAGGTGCCCCCGGCGACCGCGCCGGTGACGCCGCCGCGCGATCCGAACGAACCCGTCCCGGCGGCTCCTGGCGCGCCGCCGACGACGGCGACGCCGGCGCAGATCATCATCACGCCGACCGAACGCGAGTTCCGCATCGCGGGCGGGCCGTACCTGACGCCGGTCTCGATCAACAACGCGTCACGCATCTCGACGATGTCGCTGACGATCACGTTCGATCCGGCGGTCGTGCGGGTGCGCAACGTGCAGGAAGGCACGTTCATGCGGCAGGGGGCGACGACCGCGTCGTTCACGCCGAAGATCGACGCCGCGGCCGGCCGGGTGGACATTACGGTGACACGCCTGGGCGACCAGGTGGGCGCCTCAGGCGCCGGCCTGATCGCGTCGCTCTTCATGGACGCGGTCGCCCCGGGCACGTCGATGATCCAGGTGAGCGGCGTGGCCATGACGCCCGACGGCACACCGATCCAGCTCCAGTTCAGCCCGGTGACGGTGACGGTGAGATGAGACACGTGCCACGTGCGGGCAGCTCGAGGGGCTTCACCTTCATCGAGCTCCTCGTCGTCTCGACGCTGCTGATCATCCTCGCCTCGGCGATCATGCCGATGGCGAAGGTGACGATGCAGCGGCAGCGGGAGGGGGAGCTGCGCCGGTCGCTGCGTGAGATGCGCACGGCGATCGACAAGTTCAAGGATGCGGCGGATGCCGGCCTGATCGGCGCGATGGACCTGAAGGCCGGGGCCGAAGGCTATCCGGCGGATCTCGAGACGCTCGTCGAAGGGGTGAGCGTCGTCAACGACCAGAGCGGCCGCAAGCTGAAGTTCCTGCGGCGGATCCCGATCGACCCGATGACGAACTCGAGCGACTGGGGGAAGCGATCCTATCAGGACCGGGCGGACTCGACCTCCTGGGGCGGCCAGAACGTGTTCGACGTCTACACGAAGGCGGAGGGCACCGCGCTCGACGGCACGAAATACAGGGACTGGTGAATCGGTATATGGCTTCCCTCACGATCAGCGACTGGCAGTTCCGTCGTCGGCGCCAGGGCGGCTTCACGCTCATCGAACTGCTGGTCGTCATCGCCCTGATTTCGATCCTGGCCTCAATGGCCGTCGTCCAGCATCGCAACTCCATTCAGCGGACGCAGGAAGCGGTGCTGAAGACGAACCTGTTCCGCATGCGCGATGCGATCGACCAGTACTACGCCGACAAGGGCAAATATCCGTCGTCGCTCGATGCCCTGGTCTCGGACCAGTACCTGCGCAAGATCCCGGAGGATCCGTTCACCAAGTCGGCCGACACGTGGCAGACCGTGCCCGCCGAACCCGATCCGGGCAATCCCTCCGCGGAGCCCGGGATCTATGACGTGAAGAGCGGCGCGCCGGGCCAGGCGCTCGACGGCACGAGCTTCACGGACTGGTAAGACAGCGCACGGCGCCCGTCACGCTGCACGGGCCGACGGCCCGCCTTCGCCCCGACTGCGCTCTTCGAGCTTCGTCGAGGCTTCGGCGAGGCAGGCCTTGTCACCAAGGCCACCAAGCACACCAAGACCGCCAAGGAAGCGGCAGATCCTCGCCGTCCCGCGTGACAGCGGTCGTGTCGTCGTATCGTCGCGTCGTCGTGATTGGCCGCAGGCCGCCGTGTGGCCGGGCAGCGTGACAGCGGGAAGCGGGACAGGGGGAGCGTGAGGCGATCGAGGGAACCTGAAGGCCGGCGCGACGGACTCGCTGCTGAGGCCGCCGGGAACGCAGAGATCTTTGACTGATGTCTCCGCGTTCTCTGCGAACTCGGCGGTGCGTTCGTGACAGCCCCCTACAGCCCCTCGATGACTACCGAGACAGGCCCACCCGTAGCGATCACGTTGCCGTCCAGGCCGATCACCTGCACCCGCACTTCATACGTGGCGCGCTGCGAGAACGCATGCGACGTCTGTGGACCGCTGCTCGTGGTGATCGGCGTGCCATCGCCGAAGTTCCAGCGGTACTCCCGCACCTGCGCCTGGCTGGTGCCGCCGACGGTGAACGTGATGGGGTTGTTCGGCGAGGTCCGCGACGGATTCGCGATCAGCGTCACGGGCAGCGTGCCGATGGTCACCGAGGTCGTCTGCGTTTCCGTCGTGCCCAGCGAATCGCGTGCCGTGACTCTGGCGGTATAGATGTTCGGCGAGCTGTAAGGGTGCGAGACACTTTTCTGGCCGGAGAAGGACCCGAGCGGCTGGCTGGAGCCATCCCCGAAGTCGATCGTCGCGTCGGCGATGTTGCCGGTGCTGCCCGCGGTCACGGTGAAGGTCACTGGAACGCCGGCGCTGGTGGCCTGCGGGCTGGCCGTGAAGCCGCTGATCAGGCGCGGCGCAAGGCCGATCGTCAGCTTGCCGGACTGGCTCCCGGCGGTCGCCGTCACTTCAGCGGCGCTGCTCGTGGTCAACGTCGTCGTCGCAACCCCGGACGAGTTCGTCACGGCGGTGGTCTGCGAGAGCGAGCCGGTCGTGGTCTGGAAGGTGACGGGAATGCCGGCCAGGCCGGTGCCGGATTCATCTTCCACGCGCGCGGAAATCACCGTCTGGCCCCCCGACGGCGGGAGGTTCTGAGGGCTCGCGCTGACGGTGATCCGCTCGGCGGCGGCCGCGCCGACGGCGAGGTTCTCGATCTTGCCCGACGCGCCGCCGGAGAAGGCGGTGATCGTCGCCAGGCCGCTCTGGCCGCTGGCGATGAACTTCACGCGGACCTGCCCGTTGTGCGTGCGGGCCTCGCTGGGCTCGATGCGCCCCAGCGTCGTCGTGAACGAGACGAGCGTGCCGTTGTGCACCGGGGTGCCGGCGCCTGCCTGATTCGTGGTGGTCGTGCCGCCCGTCCCGCCGGACGGCGGCGTCGCCGTCACGCCCTGCTCGATGACGGTCGCGACGATCTCGATCTCGCCGTTGATGGGAACGCTCAACGCGGCGGGGAAGAGCGTGATGACGGAACCCGACGGCGCGAGCAGCGGCACCTTGTCGCAGGCCGAAACCAACGAAAGGGACCCGAGTGCCGTCAGAAGTGCGGGAAGAAAAGCGCGGCGGCGGCTGCCGCGGCGCCCGTGTCGTGGTACCATAAATGACGCTAAGGATAATACTCTCATGTACTTAGGGGGTCAAGCAGGCCAGCGCGGATACGCGATGGCGGCGTTGTTGGTGAGCGTGACCGTGATGGCGATCATCATGAGCGCCCTCCTGCCCGTGTGGCGCCAGCAGGCGCAGCGGGAGAAGGAAGCCGAACTGGCGTTCCGCGGCGAGCAGTACGCCCGCGCGATCTACCTCTTCAACGCGAAGAACGGCGGGATGTATCCGCCCAGCATCGACGCGCTCGTCCAGGGCCGGTACCTCAGGAAGAAGTATAAGGACCCGATGACCGAGGACGGCGAGTTCCAGCCACTGGCCGTGGGCGTCAATCAACCGGGCCAGCCCGGGCCGCAGGGCGGGCCTGGCCGCGGCGCGGGTCCGGGCAGGGCCGGTGGACCCGTCGGAGGCGGCCGGAGCGGGCAGCCGAGCCCCGGTCTCGGCGGCAGTCTTGGCGGTGTTCAGGGCGGCGGCGGGATCATGACGGTGGTCAGCAAGAGCAAGGAACCCTCGATCCGGATCTACTACGGCGCGTCCCACTACAACGAGTGGCGCTTCCTGTACAACCGGCAGGGGCGCGGCGCTCCAGGACGCGTCGGCGGCCCCGGCGGCGGGCCGATGCGAGGCCAGCCCGGGATGGGCGCTCCAGGACAGGGGGGGCCGCGCGGCGGCCGCGGGGGCGGTTTTCAGGGGCCAGGCCGCCGCGGCGGCGGCGACGGCCGAGGGAACCGCGGCGGGCCGGGCCGATCGGTCACGTTTCCCGGCGGACGGGGACGGTAGGTTCAGTCGCACGCTGGACATAAGACGGTCCGGCAGGGCGTCCGGACGACTAAACAGGCCGCTGAATCAGAACGGCCTGATGGGAAATGGGAAATGGGAGATGGGAAAACCCCCTACTCGAGCCGCCGGGACAGCAGAAAGCCGGTGATCAGCGCGATCCCCGTGAGCACGAGCCCGGCGGACCAGGTGCCGAACAGCATCTCCCCGAGGGCAAACAGCACCGAATAGACGACCGCGATCCCCAGGATCCAGTTGACGAATCCCGGGGCCAGCCGCTCCGAGGCCGGCGTGGCGGGCAGGCCCGCGCGCGCCGCCACCGCCGTCCAGCCCGGCCCCGCCGGGTGCACGCGGCGATAGAAGGCCAGAAGTTTCTCGTCCGACTCCGGCGCCGTGGCAAAGGTCGCCGCGACCCACACCGCCGTCGCGATCCCCACCGTCGTCAGCATCGTCTGCGCGAAGCCGAGCGGCGTGCCCATGTCGAACGTGCCGCTCCACTGCAGACCGATCGAGACGATCAGCGCCGCCGCCATCGCGGCGATCTCCGACCACGCGTTGATCCGCCACCAGTACCACCGCAGGATGTACACCAGCCCGGTGCCCGCGCCGAGCGTGAGCACGAGCTCCCAGCCGCTCGTGATCCGGTTCATGAAGTACGTGACGACCAGCGAGAGCGCCATCGTGATGAAGGTGGCGACGCGTGACGCCAGGACGTAGTGCGACTCGCTGGCGCCCGTTCTGACGAAGCGGCGATAGAAGTCGTTGACGATGTAACTCGATCCCCAGTTCATCTGCGTGGAGATCGTGCTCATGTAGGCGGCGGCGAACGACGCGAGCAGCAGCCCGCGGAAGCCCACCGGCAGGAAGTCGTTCATGACCTGCACGTAGCCCATGGCGGGATCGGCGAGGCCCGTCCCGGGGTTGATCACGCCGTCGCGATACAGCACGAGCGAGCAGAGCGCGACGACGATCCAGGGCCAGGGGCGCAGCGCGTAGTGCGCGACGTTGAACCAGAGCGTCGCCAGCACGCCGTGGCGCTCGTTGCGCGCCGAGAAGATCCGCTGCGCGACGTAGCCGCCACCTCCGGGTTCCGCGCCGGGATACCACGAGGCCCACCAGTTCACGCCCAGATACGTGACCAGCGTCATCATCGGCAGGACCCACAACCCCGAGCCGCGGGGCCAGAGTGACGTCGCCCCCGGGCCGAAGGGTTCGGTCTGTCCCGCCGGGACCACGGTCGCCAGGCCGTCCTTGAGCGCGACGAGCCCGCCGACGGCGTCCACGGCGAAGTACGCGAGCGCGAACGATCCCACCATGGCGATCACGAACTGGACCGCGTCTGTGACGACGATGCCCCAGAGACCCGAGAGCACGGAGTAGGCGAACGTGATGGCGAGACAGAAGGCGAGCGCTTCCCACTTCTCGATGCCGAGCGTGCCGCTCAGGATCTTGGCCATCCCGAGGTTCACCCAGCCCATGATGATCAGATTGATCGCGAGCCCGAGATAGAGCGCGCGAAAGCCGCGGAGGAACGCCGCCGGCCGGCCCGAGTACCGCAGCTCGACGAACTCGACGTCGGTCATCACTTCCGCGCGCCGCCAGAGCCGGGCGAAGAAGAAGACCGTGAGCATGCCGCTCGGCAGCATCGACCACCACAGCCAGTTGCCCGCGACGCCGTTGCGCGCGACCATCTCGGTCACCGCCAGCGGCGTGTCGGCCGCGAACGTGGTCGCCACCATCGACGTCCCCGCGAGCCACCACGGCAGGTTCCGCCCGGCCATGAAGAACTCACCGGTGCTCGTGCCCGCCCGGCGGTAGTAGTACAGCCCGATGGCGAGCGACACCGCGAAGTACGCCGCGATGATCGCCCAGTCGATGGGGGTGAGGGTCATGCGGAGCGAATTGTGAATTGGGAATTGGGAATTGACAAGTGAATTGGTGACAGTCGTCCGGCTTTTGAAATCAGCTAGTTGCCGTCAATTCCCAATTCCGAATTCGCAATTTCTGCAACCACCAGGTCATGGAACCGTGGCCGGATCTGCCGAATGGCTTCGTTGTCCCGGGAAGGATGGACGCGGTTGGTCAGGAGCACGACGTAGAAGTCGCGTTCCCAGTCGATCCAGAGCGACGTGCCCGTGAAGCCGGTGTGGCCGATGGCGGTCGGGGACATCCGCGTGCCGCACGAGGACGTCGGGAGCATCGTGTCCCAGCCGAGCGCGCGGGAGCTGCCGGGGACGGCGGTTTGGGCGATGAAGGTGCGCATGGTCGCGGGCGCCGCGAGGATGGCGCCGTCGTGGATCGTGTGCAGCACGGCGCGGGCAAAGCTGCCGACGGCGGCCGCCGTGCCGAACAGGCCCGCGTGGCCGGCGACGCCGCCGAGCGCCCATGCGTTCTCGTCGTGCACCTCGCCGGTGAGCAGGCGCCCCCGCCAGGCGTCGTGCCCGGTGGGCGCAATGCGCTCGCGCCAGTGGCGCGGCGGTGTGAACGTCAGCGGATCCTCCGTGATCAGCTTCGCCAGGCGCGTGAACTGCGGGCCGAGCCGCGCCGCGGGATCCACGGCGCCGGGCCACGGGGTGGCCGCACGCCCGCGCGCGTCTTCGAGGATGAACCCGAGCAGGATGAACCCCAGATCAGAGTAGATCGCCTGCGTCCGCGGCCGATACTCGAGCGGCGAGGTCGCGATGGCCGACTGGAATTCCGCGCGTCCGGTCAGATCCCGGAAGTACGGGAGGTACGCCGTGAGGCCGGATGCATGTGCCAGAAGATCGTGGATCGTCACGTCCGCGCGGTCCGCGCCGCGCCACTCCGGGATCCACGCGGCCACGCGGTCGTCGAGCCGCAGCCGTCCGTCGTCCACGGCGCGCATCGCCAGCGTCGTGGTCGCGATGACCTTGGTCAGGGACGCGAGATCGTAGATGGTCTCGAGCGTGGCCGCGGGGGCGGCTGGATCGTCGTGCGGGTGGCCGAAGGCGTCGCGCCAGAGGACGTGCTCGCGCGAGCCGGCTTCCACCGAGGCGGACGGAAACGCTCGCGCGTCGATCGCCTCACGCAGAAGTCCGGCCGCGGCCGCGAAGGAGGTCACGGCCGCAGCGACGTGGCGGTGTGCCGCTCGGGCCACACCCGGCTCACGGCCCATCCGATCGCCAAGGTGGTCAGCGATCCGATCAGCACGTACCACTGCCATGTGACGGTGGTGCCGAGCTTCACCGCGAGCATGAGGCTCGACCCGCCAAGGATACCCGCGAAGGCGGCGTGCCGTCCGGCCGCGGTGAAGGTGCCGAGGAGGAACACGCCGAGCACGACACCATTGGTGAACGACGCGATGCCGAGCACTTCATCGACGACCCGGCTCGAGAGATTGATCGCGACGATGGCCACCGCCATCTGCACCGCGCCGAAGGTGGCCGTGAGCGCGCGCGAGACGCCGAGGTAGTGCGCCTCGCTGCGCCGTCCGGTCGCCGGCAGGTAGAAGTCGTTCACGACGGCGGCCGACGAGGAGTTGAGCGACGAGGAGAGCGTCGACATCGCGGCGGCGAAGATCGCCGCGAGCACGAGCCCGACGATCCCCGGCGGCAGGTGCCGGACGATGAAGTAGGGGAAGATGCGGTCCGACTGCACCCGGCCGTTCAGCGTGAAGGCCGCGATCTCAGCGGAGGCATGCTGGGTGTAGTAGACGTAGAGCATCACCCCGATGATCAGGAACAGGACGAACTGCACGAACACCACGACGCCGCTCCAGAGCAGCGCCTTGCGCGCCGCCCCCTCGTGGCTCGCGCAGAGGTAGCGCTGCACCATCATCTGGTCGGTGCCATGCGTCGCGGTCGTCAGAAACGCGCCGCCGATGACGCCCGACCAGAAGGTGTAGCCCCTGGTCAGCGACAGCGTGAAGTCGAACAGCTGGAACTTCCCGGCCGGCCCTGCGACCGCCTGCACTTCCGCCCAGCCGCCGGGAATCTGCTGCAGGAGGACGGCCGCCGCGATCCCCGCGCCGGTGACATAGACGGCCAGCTGGATGACGTCCGTCCAGATCACCGCCGTCATCCCCCCGTAGTACGTGTACGCCATCGTCGCGAGACCGATGACGACGACCGACGCGATGAGGATCGAATAGGTGGGATCGAGACCCGGCAGCCAGGCGAGCGCGATCTCGTCGGTCCGGGGCATCGCGCGCAGCACGGCGGCGAGCACGAGGCCCGTCGCGAACAGCCGGAAGCCGTCGGCGAACGAGCGGGTGAGCACGAAGACGCCCGAGGCCAGCCGCTTGACGCCGAGGCCGAACCGCTCTCCGAGCAATTGATAGACGGTGAGGATCTCCCCGCGGAAGTACGCCGGGATGAACAGCGTCGAGACCACGAGACGCCCGATCATGTAGCCCATCACCAGCTGCAGGAAGGTGAGATTCGTCGTGTAGGCAAACCCAGGGATGCTGATGAACGTCACCGTGCTCGTCTCGGTGGCGACGATCGAGCCCATGATGGCCCACCACGGCAGGTTCTTCCCCGAGACGAAGTAGTCCTGGATCGTCTTCTGGCGGCGCGAAAAGTACGCACCGAAGGCGACGATGGCGGCCAGGTACACGATGAGGACGGCGAGGTCGAGCGGGTGCACGCCTACCTGGATCCGTCGCTGGTCGAACGGGGGTCACCGAAGACCGCGCGGCCGACGGTGGACAGGTACCCGGGAACGCTCTGGCGCGGATTGATCAGACTGTCGTACGAAAAGAGGATGACGCCGTCGGCGCCGAGCTGGCGCGCCGTGCGGATGTTGGCGATCGTCTCCTGCGGCGAAAGCCGATAGGCGCCGATGCCGGCCCAGACGGCGCCTGGACCGGCCGCGGCCCGGGCGTCGGCGATCTGCCTGGCAAACACTGCCGGCTCCTGCGTGTACGCCATCGGCGCGACCGCATCGACCAGGCCATCGCCGATCCAGGCGCCCCAGTCCTGCAGCTTGCGCGACAGGGCTTCGGGGCGGTCGGGCGCCGCCGCGACACTGACGACGGCGTCCGGCAACCCGGCCTTGACCGCCGCGCGGAGGCGGGTCATGAGCGCCGTCATCCTGGCGACGCGGAAGTTTCGGAACTCGGCGGGGAAGGCGTCCGGGTAGGCGAACAGGTCGATGCGCTCCTCGGTGTCGAGCGCCTGCCGGCGCCCGGCCGGGATCGTCGGCCGGATCGTGGCGCGGAACTGCGCGATGGCGGCGCGGCTGTAATCGAAGCGCTCCGTCGGGTAGCGCGCGTAATCGAAATGCACGCCGTCGAGGGGGTAGCGTCGCGCGATGTCGCGGACGACCGCCTCGGTGTGCGCCGCGGCGGCCGGAATCACGGGCGAGGCGTACAGCCCCTCGACATCCGTGGCCTGGCGGGTCCAGCGCGCGAGCTTGCCCAGGTACGCCGGGCTGTCCACCGGCATCGCGGCCAGTGCCTGCGCGATGTCGCGCGGCACCATCAACCAGTCCGGATGGCGGTGCACGAGATGCTCGCGCGCCGGCGGCAGCGCCACCGCGCTCGACACCAGGTTCACATTGATCCAGGCATGGACGCGGAGATCGGCGGCCCGCGCCGCCGTGATCACGGCGGCGAGCGGATCGAACGCTGCCGGCTGGCGGAGCAGGTCGGCCGGGACCGGTTCGAGGGCGTTCCGGTAATACGCGTCGCCCCGCCCGCGAACCTGGACGAGGAGCGTGTTGAACCCGTGGTCCTGTGCCGAGCGCACGAGCCGCTCGATGCTCGCCGGGGTCGTCAGCGACGTGCGCAGCACCCACAGCGCGCGGACTTCACCGGCCGGCGTCGTCGCGTGGGGCGCGACGGGGGCCGTCGCCGGCTGCTGGACGGCCGTGATCGGCACCGCCGCCCACACCGCGGCGAGCGCCGCGGCTCCGAGCAGCCGCCCGATCCAGGTTCGTGTGCGCATAAAACGCACGAATGTAACAAGTTACCGTCGTGCGGGTCAAGGGGTGAGCGACGCGG